>JBAUBR010000396.1:0-7267 GCA_049676965.1 Occallatibacter sp. | reverse complement strand
AACCCCGGGCCCCTATCGCCTGGTGCGTCATCCGCTCTACCTGGGATTTCTCATCGCCTTCTGGAGCGCACCGGTGATGACCTCCGGACACCTGTTCTTTGCGGTGATGTGCACCGCCTATATCGTGGTGGCCATCCAGTTCGAGGAGCGCGATCTGATCGAAGTTCACGGCGAAGACTACAGAGTCTATCGGAGGGGTGTCTCCATGCTCGTTCCGCTGCCAATAAAGAAGAAAGAGATACCGTTGGTCAGCGATAGACCGACTTCAAACATGTGATCTTTTGGAGACTCATCCGGGCATCTGGAGAGGCAAAATCGGCGAACCCGTGACCGAACCTCAGGAGCCACAGGCAACCCGGCTTGGCTGGCCGATGCCGAATCCAACTACGCCACCGTGCGGAGCCGCGGATACGATACAACCTTCGGTGGCGGCATCTGGTGGAATTCCGCGTTTGAGAATACATCCTCAGGTTACAAGAATTCCGCAGCTAACTGGACCTTCGTGATCGCCGGCTTTGAGCGTGCTGGGTGCGCTGCAAACAATCGCCGCGCCGTCGCAGGGCCCGGGCGTGAAAACAGACTATCCGCCTCTCGTCTTCATGACGCTGCCGCTGCCCGGCAGCACCATCGCGTCGGGGAGTTCCCTGCTCCTCAGCGCCACCGTGAACGTGAGCATAAGCAGCACCGACGCGATCGGCAAAGTCAACTTCTTTGCCAATGGCCATGTAGTCGGAACCGCCACATCGGCTCCCTATACGGTGAATTGGGCAAACGTTCCGCCGGGCAGTTACGCCGTGTCCGCCCAAGCAATTACCGCATCGGGTAAGACGGCGTTCTCAGAGAGCATCCCCGTCGAATCCATCGACTACGTAACTCATGCACCGCAGTCCACAGACTCCATCAGCATCAACTTCGTGAGTTATGCGGTCACGCCCATGACTCCAATGGAAATTGCCGGCGCGCTTCCGCTGGCCAACTGGAACCAGGCGGGTGTCGCGAACTCCGGCACGCTGGGCAGCCTGCTTGATGAAAACGGCGCTGCCACAACCGCTTCCGTCACTTGGAGTTCACCCAACACCTACGACACTCCCATTCCCGACCTGCCGGGAAACGACGACATGATGAAAGGTTATCTGGACAACAACAATACGATCCCTAACACGGTGTCGGTGACGGGGCTCCCGGCGAGCTTCAGGCGCTACGACGTTTACGTGTACTTCAACGGCGACAACGGCAGCGCCACGCGGGTGGGAAACTACCGGATCACTTCTGTGGACGCCTTCGGCATCGTGCACGGTTGCGCCGGCCAACGCTGGGAGGGCAGCACGATCACGGGCGCGGATGCGGCGGATGCGTCCTTCTCTGGAACCTTCACTCAGGCGTCGGCAGGTTCCGCGGGTAACTACGTACAGTTCGTCGATTGCACCGGCGCCAGCTTCAACCTTGCTCCGGTTCATGCAGCTTCGACCGACAGCCAGGTGCGCGCTCCCGTGAACGGCATTCAGATCGTCGCGTACGGTAATTGAAGGAAAGACCTCAAAGCTTTGAACTCGGACGGCTCGATGGCGAAAGATACCGGTTCCAGGGCCTGCTAACTAACAGGCCCTAGAACGAATCGCCGGCGAAAGCGACCAGCGGCGCGACGACGATCCGATCCAGGTCCGGCGCATATCCGGTGGCGTTTCCAAACTCAATGGTGTTGACACCGGCCTTTAACTGGACGTTCAGGACCACGGGTACGGGGTCGTTGAAGGTGCTCCCGTTCAGATCAAGCTCGGTTGGCGGGCCGCCATTGATGGTCATGAAATAAGAACGGGACCCGCTCGTCTGATAGTCGATCTCCAGCTGATAGGTGCCATCGGCCGGCGCGGTTACATTGTTGAAGGTCACGGTATTTGCCGCGCCTCCGCCGACATTTCCGGCCTTGCCAAGTCCGGAAGAGTAGTTACTGAATTCACCGACGACGGAACCGCCTAAGGTGGCCACTTCAGCCTCATAGGTCGCCGACTGCGGAGGCGGGAAGTCTCCGTTGCCGCTGATGACGATCTGATCCAGATCAGGCGGATAGCTGACCGGGCTGCCGAACTGGAGCGTGTTTATGCCCTTGTTGAGATGAACGGGCACCGTGGTGCTGGCTGGGACCAGGAAGCTGCCGCCGCTGCAGTTGAGGGTTTGAAATGCCCCGCCATTCACGCTGTAAAGATAGGAGCGCAGCCCGATGGTCATGGAATCGACCTGCATCAGATACTCGCCGGTTCGCGGGACGTAAACATTCTCGAAGGTCGCGGTGTTCTGCGGGCCCAGGCCCAGGTCGCCAACCTTCTCGCCGCCGGCGCACAGAGGACAGGATGCGAGGGCCGCTGAACCGCTCAGGATGGCGGACGCCGCATCGTAACTGGTGGAAGGCGACGGACGCGGTTTTCCTACGCCGGTGACTTTCAAGAGCCGCATTCCATGCGCCTGTAATACGGCAGAGAATCCCCAGGGCCCGGGGCCGAGATCGCGATGCGTCCAGAGGTCGCGCACCTGGATGGCTTTGGCAAACCCGAGCAGGCTCCAGGGAATTTGCGCATGGGTGACGGCGGCATTCATGTTAAAGATCCCAACGTAGTAGCTGCCGTCGCCGAGGTCGCTGATCCAGACTTCCAGATCGCCGTCCAGCACCTGCACGGCCGGGTTGCCTGACTTGTCGACTGCGAGCACTTCGTCGTTGCCGAGGAGGCGTTTTCCGAACTCGTCGATGGCGGTGAGATCTCCTCCGAGAATGAGCGGAGCATTTGCCAGCGCCCACAAGGAGAGAGCGGAGCGCCTTTCTTCGTTGCTCAGACCGTCGGTTGCGCCGTTGACAATGTCCAAAGAGTCGAGGTCGTTCCAGCCCACAGCGGAGCCCGAGGCATTTTTCCATCCGGGCAGATCGCGAAAGCGTTCATAGATCCGCGGCCAGTTAGTCAGTGTGGAGCAGTCGCCTTCGCACTCCACGTCCTGGTCGATGCGGCGCGCGTTGGCGTATTGCTGCCATACATCGAGATAGTCCTCATCGAGCGCCCAGGAGATCGTGAGCCATATGGGGCGCCCGCTTGCGGCAATGGCTTTGGACCAGGCAGCTACGTCGGGACGGTTGTCGATGGATAGGTTATAACTGTCGGAACCCGGAGTTACCCCGTCCAGTTTGATGAGGTCGACACCCCACGACGCGAAGAGCGCGGCGACAGAGTTGGTGTATTCCTGCGCGCCCGGCTTGGTGTAATCGATCTTGTAGTGGTAAGGCGAAGTGCCGGGGGAGCCGAAGGCATTGCCCGCGGTGTAAGGCACGACGAGGATGTCCTGGATGTGATACGGCGTGCCCAGGATCGGCGAATTCGCCGCGACCGCCGGATATTCGACACCAGGAATCCAATAAATCCCCGCCTTTTGCCCGTTCTGATGGATGTGCTGCACCAGAGCCTGGATATTGGGAAATGTGGCGGTGTTAGGGATGGGCCGCCCGTAGCCGTCGAAGCTGCCCTGCCATCCCGAATCGATATTGATGTACTGGAAGCCATGGTTCTCGAGTCCCGAGGCGGCCAGCGCATCGGACTGAGCTGCGACATTGGCCTGGTTGAGAAAACTGGAATTGATGGTTTGCTCGCTATAGGTACTCCAGCCAAAGTAGGGACGCTGGCCTTCTCCATTTACCTGCGCGATCGCGCTCGGCAGAGTGACGACCATCACCGATCCGGCGAGGGCGGCAACAAGGAGAAACCCGACACGGAGCCTCACGGCAAGCCGTCGAATCGGCTTCCAGTCTGGTTGCGGTTGTAAGTTGAATTGCGAACAGCGGCAGATGCTCCGGTCAGTCATGGTGGGGGCTCCCTGGCCTGGCGGCGGCAGTCTTGCATTCAATTTTTGGACATGCAGGAAAGGCTTACATCCATTGCAAAGGTAGGCCCGCCGTTTGTGTTCTGTCAAATTGCGATCCGCGTGCCGTCTCACATATGTCAGGCTCTCAACTCTTCTCTCTTCTCTCAGAAGACGATCTTCATGCACCCCTGGAAAACGCGGGCCGAATTACCCGTTGCTGTTCCTGAAATCTGACCAAAGGTTGAGTCGGTGAGCTTCGCGTCCGGCGCCGCAAAGTCAGGATGGTTCAAGACATTGAATGCTTCGAGACGGAAGTCCAGCGACAGGCTTTCGCGAATCGGGAACCTTCTCGAGATCTGCGAGTCGAACTGCAGATAGGGCGGCGTGCGAAAGGCGTTCTTGCCGATGTCTCCGTACTTGCCCAGTTGCGGGCAGCCGTTGAGACTGGATCCGCACGGCGCAGTCACCTGCTGGAATGCCGCGGGGTTCAGATACTCGCGATTGGCTTCGCCGCTCGCCCTGCTGAATTTGACCTTGTTATACGGATTCACACCGGGGATGAGGCTGGGGCGGTCGTTGCCCACATCGGTGAGGGAGTTGTCCTGGCCGGCAACCACGTTGACCGGTCCGCCCGTGGTGATGTGGAAGAGCGGAGCGAGCTCCCAGTCATTCGCCAGCCAGCGCGTCGCGCGGTTGAAGCGCTGGACGTTGCTCTTGGCGATCAGCACGACATTTTCGATGCCGCGATAGTCGAAGCCGCACGGGCCGTAGTCGAGCGCGGCATTGTTGGGGTCTTCGATGACGGTGCTGGAAAGGTCGCCTTGTCCGTCGGCGATGTCCAGGCACTTGGACCATGTCCAGTTGGCCAGGAGGCTGAATGTGGAAGAAAGCCGATGCTGCAGTGTGGCCACCAGACCGTTGTAGTTGGCCATGCCTGTGTCGTCAACCAGCACTGAACCGCCGCCTCCGCCGACGAGCTGATTGCCCTGTGCCGGGTTGTCGATAGTCAGAAGGAAGCGCGACGTCTCATTCTTCGTTGTGGAACAGTTGGTGCCTGCGGCGCCTGGTTTCACTGCGGCCGGCCCCGACGTGATGATGCCGGTGCAGCCGCCGCCGGTGGCGTTCCATACGCCGGGGATGAAAACCGCTGGGCTCAGCGGGATTCCGATGGGATCATGTCGCGTGCCATTGCCGATGTAATCCAACTGCGCCTGCCAACGGCCCGGGAAATCATGCTGCAAGCTCGCTGTCCATTGAATGGTGTAGGCCGCATGGAACTGATCGGGCAGGACAATGTACTGCGACTGCGCAAGGAACTTTGCCTGAGCCGGTGTGGGCACAATGGGCTGTGGGAAAGGGTTGGTCGTAATCGAACCCACCGACCACGGCGCGCCGAAGCTTACTGGACCTGAACTCGACGTTTGCGTGTTGCTGATGGCGGTGGCAAACGGCGGGTTCTGCTGCACGCGCTGTCCGGTGAAGTAGTTCGGCTGATCGTAGGCCAGCTGAACCCCCGCGCGAAGAACGGTCTTTCCGTTTCCCACTGGATCGAAGGAAACGCCGGCATTGGGTGAGAACTGCCAGGGAGAGCTCTGCGTAAATGAGCGTGGCACACCCTTGTCGCCATAGAACAGAATGCCCGCCGGCGCGTTGGGATAGGTCGAACTCACCGTGTTCGACAAGAAGTCGGCCATGTTAAAGACCGATCCGCGATTGAAGTAGTCGTATGGCATGAAGTTCGGGCTCCAGCGTAGACCGCCGACGAGGGTCAGGCGGCTGGTGGCATGGAACGTGTCCTGGATGTAGGCGCTGGGGACGGGCCCGCGCAGCGCATTCTGCTGCTGCTTGCTCTGTTGGAAGGCGCTCAGAGTGCCCCAGAGAAAGTCCAGATTCTGGTCGCCGATGACGTTGCCGCCGGCGGGACCACTCCCGCTATATTCGCCGTTGAAGGTGAATACGCCGTTGGACTCGTAGGCGTTGCCGATGTTGAGCTGGTTCTGCACCCACTCCATGCCGAAGACGATCTGATGCTTGCCGCGAATCCAGGTCACGTCATCATCCAGCGAAAGCGTGTTGTCGTTGAAATGGGAGACCGAGTTGGTGCCGCCTCCAATGGTGAATTTGCCCTCGGTGATTTGCAGACCGTTCTTCACCGCCTGGTACATATCTACGCCCAGGGTATTGGCGTTGATGTCGTTGGCGGCATAACCTCGGTTGTTCACGCGGCGCATCAGTGTTACGTGTGCCGAGTTGACGAAGTTCGGTGAAACTGCGTCGGCTTCACCCATCGTGAGAGTCTGCACGCGCTCGATGTTGCCGGACTGCGTGGTGATCAGGATGTTGGTCGGCGAGAAGAAAGCCGGAGCCTGGTAGCCGTCGATAAAGTAGCGGCCATAGAAGTTGTTTTTCGGGGTAATCGTCCAATCCACCCTGGTGACGAACTGGTTGTCGAAGTTCTGTGAGGGGATAGAGTAGGAGACAAGTCCACAGCCCAGTGTGTCGACCGCCGGGTTGATTGCGGGAAGATATTTTTCGAGAGCCAGCGACTGGGGAATGTACGCTGGCCGCGTTGGATATTTGTCGCCGGGAAGCGTCGCTCCCGTGAGCGGGTCCACGAGCTGAACCATCGTGCCCGATGCTTCGCAATTCGGTCCGTCGGTGACGGAGAAATCACCGGCGAGGTTGTCGGTCGTGGGCACGTAAGCCTCAGTGTTTGCCTGCGACTGGTCCGCCTTGGTGTGCTGGTAGCCGGCAAAGGCGAAGAGCTTGTCGCGCCTGATCGGGCCGCCGAAAGTGCCCCCGTACTGGTTCTGGTGCAGCGTGTCCTTCGTGGTGGAGTAGAAGTTGGTGGCGTCGATGTAGTTGTTGCGGATGAATTCGAATCCCGACCCGTGGTAGGAATTGGTTCCCGAGCGCGTGACTACGTTGACCATCCCGCCGGTATGCTGCCCATCTTGCGCGCCCAGCACTGATGACTCCACGCTGAACTGGCTTACGGCATCAGGAAAGGGAAACGGCAGGTTGCCATTGCCCATGTAGTCCTGGTTGTCGCCGCCGTCCAGCCTCCACAGCGTGGTGTTGCCATTACCGCCGGCGACTGAAACCGAAATCGTCTGATAGCTGTATTTGCTGCCCGTGAAGTCGTTGCCGGGAGCCGAATTTGAGCCTCCCGAGAGCGTGATCAGGTTGGTCATCTGCCGGCCGTTGAGCGGCATCTCGGTTACGGCCTGCTCATCGATGGTCTGCTTGAACGAAGCGTCCTCGGTCTGCAGCGAAAGGCCCTCGGCCCGCACTTCCACCCTAGAGCCTGTTATTAACTTCATGCGAGCAACCTGAAGAGGTTAGCGATCATGAGGCAGGCAAATGCGAGGAAGTGGAAAGCTCCGAGGGTCGACGCTAGTCTTTCGTAGTCGCGAGCCAGGCGGCG
>JBAUBR010000395.1:0-12351 GCA_049676965.1 Occallatibacter sp. | reverse complement strand
CTTGGGCCGCATCGTTTTTCCCCGCTTTCCAGGCCATTTGCTGCGCCTTCAGGGAAATTCTAGACCATAAAACAACGCGTTTCATCAGGTTTTATAGGAGTATTACCTGTTTTTCAGGATCGACTAGCTAAGACGACGCTTGTCGCCAGCATTGTAACGCGATAATGTATTTTATCGAGTTAGCCGTCAAAGGCAGAATTCACACGGTCGTAGGTAGTGGTGCGGTTTGAAGCGGCTTATTGTCCTCTGGATGGGAAAGCCTTAGGTGAGCGGCAAACATCTTCCACATTTCCGCAGGGTCACTTGAATTAGGGCGAAATTCTGCTGCGCAGAGGGAACATTTGTAATAGCCGGAAAATCTCCCATTGCGGTCCTTGGCTGCGGTGAGCTGTGCTTCCTGCCCCATGCCCAGAGTCTACGCCCGACGCCAATTCACTGCCAGCCCTGTTGAAATCCAAACTGCACCACTACGCGGACGTGCGCCCAAAGCTTCGATACAATCAGTGATCATGGGCGTTCGGAAGATTTACGAGCCCCATTGTCCCGCAGCGGATTGCAGCAGCGGCCACGCCGGCTGCTTGTACAGTGTTTCGGCGGAAGCGGTGCATATACCGCCCGATATCCTGGAGAGGCGCGGCCCCAACGAACCAGATTTACAAATGTTCCTACTGCCAATTCGTTTGGTTTCAGCGTTCGGGCTCGCGTCTAGGCTTCGACCGAGGGTGTTTTGATTTCTGTGTAAACGTCTGTTCCTGGAGGGGAACAGATGGAACTGGATAAAGAGCTAATTGGGCGCGTACCAGATCCCGAAGTGCTTCCGAGCTCTCGTCCGGAACCCACACTGCCGTGAGATCGCCCGAACCATAACTACGCGCCAGCTTCTCAGCATCCCGTCGATCGGTCTTCACCCTGTCGCCGGCCTTCACCGGCACCAGCGTCGGCGCAATCACCTCGCACTTGACGCCTAACTCGGCCAACTGCCAGTAGAGGACGTAGCCCGTTGGCCCGGCTTCATAGCAAGCACGCAATTGCGCTACGGGTCCCAGTTTCTTCACCAGCTTGCGGATCGACTCTGTGCACGGTTGGCAATCGTTCCCAGGCTGCGTACCTCTCCATCCGGCTCCGCGATCGCCACAGCAATCGTCTCGGCATGGACATCCAAACCCAAAAATCGTACCTTCTCCCTCCGAGTAGAGGAGACTCGTTGGCAGGCTGTAGGCTTTCTTACCGTCAGAGCTTGCCAACAGTCTCCCCCCTCACGGACCCCGCCGTGCAGATTTCCCGCAGCGGGTTCTTCAGGCGTGACTCCCCTCACCGGCCCAAGAGTGAGTGATCCGAGGTAGCAGTAGCGGATGCTGCCGTAAGAGCGCACTATACCTCTCCCACGTCAACGGCCGCCCACGGGTGCGACGACTCAGCCATTCCCGCCATATACGGCGGACACGCCGATAAAACTGCATGATGCAGCAGTAATTCGACGGGCGCCCGTAATACTGGTAATGGCCGCGGAGTTTGGCATTCAGGGCCTTCTGCTGTTCGCTCACAGGCTCATGCCGGTGCTGTTTGCACCAGTCGGCGATCGCCTTCAGCCCTCTGCGGAGCCGTTTTGCAATCGTTCTCACGTGCACTGTGAACTTGCCCTTCCGGCTGCGGACGCACAGATGCGTGAACCCAAGGAAGGCGAAGGTTTCGGGTCGCTTCCCCAGCTTCTTCGCATTCCTAGCTGCATCACGTCCGAATTCAATCAGCCGTGTCTTCTCCGGGTGCAGAGTCAAACCGTATTTCTCAAACCGCTTCGGTAGGACCCTCATCACTTGTTCCGCGTCATCCCTGTACTGGAAACACAGGATGGCATCATCGGCAAAACGAATCTCATAAGCTTCCCCTTTCAGACGGGGCTTCACCACTTCCTCGAACCACACATCGAGTACGTGATGAAGGTAGATATTGGCCAGGAGCGGACTAATCGGCTGCCCCTGTCCCGTCCCCGTTTCGCTCATGAGCAATTTGCCGTCTTCGATGACTCCGACCTTGATCCATTTCTGAATCAGGCGGAGCACGCTGCCGTCACTTACGCGCTTCTCCACCATCTCGATGAGGATGCCCCGTACAATTTTGTCGAAGTATGATTGGATGTCCAACTCCAGAATCCATCCCGTGGATCGGGTGAAGATTACCCGGTCCACTTCGTCCAGAGCCTGATGTTGACTGCGTCCGGGCCTAAACCCGTACGAGCAACCGAGAAAATCCTGCTCGTAGATGGCATTCATCAGAGCAACCGCTGCTTTCTGCACGATCTTGTCCTCAAGGCTGGGAATCGAGATGGGTCTCTGTTTCCCGTTCTCCTTGGGGATATAGACTCGGCGCAGTGGTTGTGCCTGATACTTGCCTGCCATGAGCCGCCGATGCAACTGGCGGATGTTCTCCTCGGCGTCGGTCTCGTACTCTGCATACGTGACCCCGTCGATCCCGGCGCTGGCATTCTTTCGCAGATTCCGAAATGCCTCATACAACTTCTCCACTGTAATCAGGTGAGCGATGGAGTAAAACTGTCGCTTCGGATCTTCTTTGGCCAGTTCAGCTATTCTGTCGATGTCTGTGCACATAACGTTTCGAGTTCTGAGTCTCGATATGTCTCCTTTCAACAGATTCGTACGCCCGCTTCCCCCTTCCCTCCAGTGGGTCTCGTGGCCGCTCCTTGCGGAAGCCCTGCGATTCCCCACTTTCATCGGTACTATGAGGTTGTAAGACTGCTCAGCCATCCGTCCGTGCTTCCTACGGTCGACCCTTGGTTGCACATTTCCTTCAGACCCTTCGAAGGCGTTCCTTCTGGAGTGAAAGAGATGGGGAGCTCTCTTGGGTTCCCGGCCAGCCTCTTCGGAAACATGCCCTGGGCTAGAGACACCGCCGATTTCAGCACACCCTCGCATAGCGGTTGCTGCCGAATGCTGCCTTCCGCCTCATGAATAGCGTCGGCATCGGAACGAGAACCGATTTCGGTGCTGATCCTCACGGCCTGTTTCCTTGCTGTGTACGCTTCGCACCCACCAGTCGCCCGGTGAGTGGCAACACTCGCTACTGACCTGTCTGCTCGACTTTGGTCAGACGGGATTTGCACCCGCTAGGCTGGATTAAAAGGTTTCCTTGACTCATCGTCAGTTCCCCCTCTTCCGAGCTTTCCCCAACGCGATCATGACCGGTTCCCTTCCGCTTGTGGCTCTGAGCTGTAGTTCCACACTGAACACCCCGCCTAACCCACGGTCAGCGCATCGGGACCGGTCACTCCATGATGACTAGTGCAAATCTCCAGTGCAAATCGCCAAGGCACGCATTGACGCGTTCCAGCGCCGTCCGGAGCCATGCGGCACCAGCGTGCGCGATGTCCATATCGTGCGGGTGAGCATCAGCTGCGATGAACTCCCAATGAAGCGAGCCTACTCTTGCGTGACTTCGATTGCATTGATCAGCGCATAGTCGTGAATCGGCTGGAACTCGAGTTCGACGACTCCGTCATTCAACGGCTCGATCCCGGTGAAGGTCTTGACAACCGAGTCATGGCCGGGCGAGGCCTCGCTGAGGATGTCGAAATTCTTCAAAGAGTGCGCCCGTTGGCGAATACATCGAAGACACGGCTTCCCGGTCCTCCACTCACCAGTTTGTCGCGGCCGTAGTAGCCCTCAGAGAAATAGAGCCTGACGGTGTAGGTCATGCCCTCGGCTACGGGCAGGTAGTAGCTGAATCGGCCGTAGCGCTCCCACTGGTAGAGCCGCGGCCGATCGGTGCCGACTGAGGCCAGCGCGCGCTGCAACTGGGTTCCTCCGCCAAAGTAGCGGTCGCTCAGCCAGCTGACTCCGGTCGAGTCGACATAGCTGATGGCCGAGGCGCTGATCCGCAACGGCAACATTTTGCCGGCAACGCCGCGGTAGATCTCGACCGCGCTCAGAAAGGCCTGATCGTTTGCGGCGTCCAGATGAATGGATCCGTCGGCGCCGGGCTTGACGTCGATGAGGACTTTGACTGCCGTCCGTCCCGTGCCCTCCGAGTCGCAGATGATGTCATACATGTGCTGCTGGCCGTTGATGCGCAACAACGGCCGATGCGCTGCCACGGCAGCGCCGGAGAGATCGACGAAGAAAAGGTGCAGTTCGTAGCTGCCGGGACTCACCGGAAAGGCGCAATGGAAGTCGCCGGTCAATTCTCCAGCCAGGATTTCGGGGTCGCTCACACCGGAGATGAGCTTCACGTTGTTCTCGAGACGAGAACCGGCATGGCAGTAGGAGTCGCGGGACCAGACCTGTCCAGCTCGGTCTACCCATTCCCGACCTGACCCCAATCGAATCGCAAGAAGCGGAGCAGGGACGCCGACTGGCGTCTCTGACGGGGCTGGATATGTCGCTCTCTGGTTGTGGCGAAGAAGAAAATATGCGGCGACAATCAACGCCGGGAGAAGAACCGCAAGAATGAGCGGCCATTTCGGATGCTCCCCCGGAGCTTGAGTGTCCGAAGGAGGCAAAGTCTTCTTGGGAACCAACTCTTCGGCAACCGAGTCAGAAGCTGGACTGGTAATCTCCTGGGCCACTTGAGGTTCGATAGCAGGAGCCCTGGGGACAGCCGCGACCTCGAGGATCGGGGATGGCGCGCGAGAGAGGCCTCCCATCTCGGCGCCAGCCTTCTCGAAATGCGGTACATACGAACCGAGCGGCAGGACGATGCGGACCGGGTTCGAGCGCCCCTCGCCCTGATAGTAGCTCTCCAGGCGCTTGCGCAGGCTGTGCGCGCTCACGCGAACAATCGGGTCCACTTGCGGGTCGAACCCCGGGCGTCTGCCCAGCGCGGAGACCGCAATGTTGTACTCCTTGATCTCGTGAGCAAGGCCCTTGAAGTGGCTTTCACAGATGTAGGAAAGGAACTTGCACAGGGCTGGGGCGCGCCGGAAGCTGGGCGAAGCCAGGACCCGATCGAGTTCCGTCCGATTTTCCTGTTCCAGAGAATCCTGTACCAGCTTGAGGGAGGTCGACATGAACGGTCCAGTCGGAAGACGGCCCCCAAAGGGGGCGCTTCAGGGCGCCACCCAGTGTAGCGAAAGCAACACAAGCCGTTCAACCGCTCCGTGTCGGATAGGCCGGGGGCGGACACCAGAAGCCCAGTGTTCTCTGGCGAGGATCTGGCGGCTCAATCCTTCAGACGGGCAGCTAACGTCTCGCTTAACTCCAGCAGATAGCGGCAGTTAACGGTTAACTGCACCCGGAGGGCGCGATTTTACGCATCTTTACTTCAAAGTTATCGCCTCCTCCACCGATCCTTAGGCGGCGTCACGATACGACAGAACGGGAGACATCCGGCGGTATGAAATCGAAAAGAGAAGTTGAATTTGGGCGCGCGCAAGCAGTCGTAGTTGGCAACCCAAAGAACTACCGGAACCAGTGGCGATGCTTCCTGGCTGGGGTCCCTGTTTTGCTGGCAGGGGTCTTCGGAGGCCTCCTGGCCGCGGCGCAGCATGTGCCGCCCCCACCCAACTTCGGTCCGAACGTCATCATCATCGACCCGAGCATGTCCTCCGCCACCATCAATGCGACCTTGACCTCGCTGGCTGCGCTCGATGTGAACTCCCAGTTCATCACGAACCGGTACACGGTGTTCTTCAAGCCCGGCACCTATTCGGTGCAGGCACCGATCGGGTACTACGAGTCGATCGCCGGCCTTGGGATAAATCCCTCGGCAGTCACCATCAACGGCTTCATCACCCCGAACTTTGGCGCCGTCCCGGAAAACCAGAACCTGACCGAGACCTTCTGGCGCTCGATGGAGAACATGACGTTCAACGTCGAGACCGACACCACACAGAACGCCCCGCCAAACACGCTGCAGTGGGGGGTGTCGCAGGGAACATCCCTGCGGCGGCTTTCCATCAACGGTTCGCTCCAGCTCGGCGATTCGGGCGACGGCTATTCCAGCGGAGGTTTTATCGCTGATACCAAGGTCACGGGAGTCGTAAGTTCCTCAACCCAGCAGCAATGGTTCACGCGCAACAGCGTCCTCGGAGGCTGGAGCGGCAGCAACTGGAACATGGTGTTTGCGGGCGTGGAAGGCGCGCCCTTCTCCAATTACCCGACAAATTCCTTCACCGTGCTGCCCACAACTCCTGTGAAGCGGGAGAAGCCTTTTCTTTATGTCGATGAACAAGGCGGCTATCGCGTTTTCGTACCCCTCGGCGAGTCGAGTTCGTCAGGGATCGACTGGCGCGAGAGGCGTGGACACGATTATTCGATCCCGATCAGCCAGTTCTTCATCGCGCAGCCCAGCAACACGCTCGACGAGATCAACCGGGCATTGGCCGAAGGCAAAAATCTCATCCTGACGCCGGGCATTTATCAGCTCCCGGGAAGCATCCGGGTGACGCGGCCAGACACGATTGTCCTCGGCCTGGGGTACGCGACGCTGGTCCCACAGACCGGCACGCCGGCCATCACGGTCGCGGACGTCGATGGCGTCCAGCTCGCGGGACTGGTTATCGACGCGGGCCCTGTCAACTCCCCGGTGCTGCTGCAGCTCGGTGATCCGCAGAGATCGCGGAGATCCCATCAGTGGGATCCATCGTCTCTCAATGACATTTTCCTGCGGATCGGGGGCGCCACGCCCGGCCTGGCCACAACCAGCCTTGAGATCGACAGCGACGACGTGATCCTGGACAACATCTGGGCCTGGCGCGCCGATCACGGCAACGGAGTGGGTTGGACCGATAACGTCGCCGATCACGGACTTGTGGTCAACGGCGATTTTGTGACCGCCCTGGGCCTGGCCGTCGAGCACTATGAGCAAAACCAGGTGCTCTGGAATGGCGAACATGGCGAGACCATCTTTTATCAGAGCGAGCTCCCATACGACGTTCCGAGCCAGAGCGCGTGGATGCAAGGCAGTGCCAATGGCTACTCTTCGTACGCAGTCTCGAGCTGGGTAAAGGATCATCGCGCCTACGGACTCGGCGTGTATTCGTTTTTCGACCAGGGAGTTGATATCGTCGAGGACAGCGCGATCACCGTTCCGGATGCGAACGATGTCTCTGTTACCCACGCAGTCTCGGTCTTCATTGCCGGCAGCGGCGCCATCTCTCATGTGGTGGACGATGCCGGGGGCTCGGTCGGCGGAAGCTTCGGACTTTCTTTCCTTCCGTCGTATCCGGTAACCCCGTGCACCATCGACTGCCCGCCATTACCCGACGCGCCGAAAGACCTCTCCGCGAAGGTCGTTTCCACCAACCAGGTAAATCTGGAATGGGAACCAAGCCGCAGTCCTCTCGTTCGCTATAGCGTATTCCGCAGCAACTCTCCGCTGTTCACGGCTTCAGCTGCGAACCAGATCTATTCCGGCCTGGTTGATACCAGGTACGCCGACACTTCGGCGAATCCGGCGCAGCACTACTACTATGCTGTCGAAGCACTCAACGACGGGGGAGTCTCCGCGCCCTCGAACATTGCCGATGCGTCGACACCAAGCGCAGGTGGGCAGATCGCGGCAGATGTTCTCGACATCAACACCGGAGGCTATGCCACAGGAGGAACCCCGAATTGGGTCGAGGATGAGTACTCGACCGGCGGGCAGTGGGCCGGGTACAGCGGTGGAACGATCAATACGGCGCTGGTGCCGAATCCCGCTCCGCAGTACGTCTACCAAACGAACCGGTACGGGACCTTCAACTACGACATACCGGGCTTCACTCCCGGGTCGACGTATATCGTCGATCTTCACTTCGCCGAAACTTACTGGTCCAGCCCCGGACAGCGGCAGTTCAACGTCGCTCTCAACGGGAAGACCGTGCTGACGAACTTCGATATCGTCGGCGTGGCGGGAGGCGCGTGGAGAGCCGTTGTGGAGTCGTTCCTGGCCGTCGCCGATACCAATGGATTTATCCACCTCGCGTTCACGCCGGGCAACGCAGACAATCCCCAGATCAACGGAATCGAGATCGGCACTCCATGCACGACCGGCTGCGCCGCCCAGCCAGCCGCTGCAGCCGCGCTCAAAGCGAAGGATATCTCCACCAATGAAATCGATCTTTCGTGGACGGCCAGCACGACTCCGGGCGTGACCTACGTCATCTTCCGAAGCCAGTTGGCCGGTACGGCCGTCGGCGCACCTCAGATTGTTGCGTCAGGCGTGACCGGCACTGCCTACGCCGACACCAGCGTCAACCCGGCTTCGAACTACGGCTACTATGTCGAGGCGATCGATGCGGCCAGCCTGTCGACGGCAAGCAACGCCGCTACGGCAAGTACGCCCAGCGCAGGCGCGCCGATCACGAACACGGTCATCGCCATCAACGCCGGCGGTGGTGCGGCGGCGGAAGCCGCGGAGGGTTCGCAGGCTGCCTTTGAATGGCTGGCCGATGAAGACTTCACCGGCGGGACGCCGACTTCGACCGGTTCGGCAATCAACACGTCGCTGCTCTCCAACCCCGCGCCGCAGGCCGTCGATCAGACCAACCGCTACGGAGCGATGACCTATACGATTCCGGGCTTCACGCCGGGTGGCACGTATATCGTCGATCTGCACTTTGCGGAAACTTACTGGACAGCGCCCGGCCAGCGTCTCTTCAACGTATCCATCAACAACAAACAGGTGCTCAACAATTACGACGTGTTTGCTTCGGCCGGAAGCGAATATACAGCAACGGATGAGTCCTTCTTCACCACTGCCGACAGCACCGGTACGATCACCATTAACTTCTCGCCCGGCGCTGCGGATAACCCCCAGATCAACGGAATCCAAATCGGTACGCCATAGCGTCGACCTAAATTGGCGGTGTACGAATCCCCTCATCACAGAGCCGGGCGTGGAGAGACGAGCGCCCGGCTGCACCCAAGCAGGAGCAGAAGGCATGACCCTCAGACGGTTCATCGGGATGATTGCAGTGCTGGCTGCTGTTGTAGCCTTCGGCAGTCAGCAATCGCAGGCACAGGTCTATAACACCACCTGGAGCGACGAATTCAACGGCGCTTACGGTTCGCCGAACACCACGAACTGGTCGATGGAAACGGGCAACAACAACGGATGGGGGAACGACGAACTCGAGTATTACTGCCCGTACGGCAACAATACCTATCCGTGCAGCTCCAGCAATCCCAACGTATATCAGGATGGCAACGGGCACCTTGTCATCTCCGCGTTTCCAGTAGGCAGCACCTACACGTCAGCCCGCATCCTGTCGTATCCGAATGCGACAACACAGTATGGGCTGATTGAAGCCCGCATGCAGATTCCGTATGGAGATGGTCTCTGGCCCGCATTCTGGATGCTCGGCAACTCGATCATGACCGGCACAGCCTGGCCGGCTTGCGGCGAGATCGACATCATGGAGAACGTGCCGCAGATGGGTGACAGCACCATCCAGTCAAGCCTGCACGGCGCCAATAACTTCAACACTGGAAACCAGACCGGCGTCTCTTCGGCCATCAACAGCAATTACCACATCTATGGCACCAACTGGTATCCGCAGACCGTGCAGTTCTTCGTCGACGATTACACGCACCCGTTCGTCACGTTGACGCCGAGCAGCAGCGGCGGCACATGGGAGTTTGACAACGGCAACTTTTTCATCCTCTTCAATGTTGCAGTTGGCGGCGACTGGCCAAGTCCGGGGCCGGACAGCAGCACTCCATGGCCGGCGAACATGACCGTGGATTACGTTCGCGTCCGCAAGTGGCAGGGCGGCGCGAGCTCCATCAACTCCGGCGCCTGGTACCAGGTGATCAACCAGAACAGCGGCTCCTGCATGGATGACACAAGCTGGGGCACCGCGAACGGCACCACCGTACAGCAATGGCAATGCGGCGCGGACCAATACAACCAGGAGTGGCAATTTGTGCCGACCAGCGACGGCTACTACGAGATCGTCAACCGGAACTCAGGCCTGGCGCTCGACGATACCAACTGGTCGACCTCATCGGGAACCGGAATCCAGCAGTGGGCGTACGGCGGAGGCACCAATCAGCAGTGGATACCACAGCAGGTTGGATCAAGTTTCCAACTGGTGAACCGCTATAGCGGCCTTTGCCTCGATACTCCCGGAGCATCCACGCAAAACGGCGTGCAGCTTGACCAGTACACATGCAATGGCACAGGCGCGCAGATGTTCCAACTGTTGCAGGAACCTAACTGAAGCATGTGTGGGCGCTGGCGATGAGCCCGCGTCCACACCTTGCCACCATAGAAACGCTTATGTCTTTTCGCATTCCTCGTTGCGTGATTGCGTCTCTTTTCGTCGGCGCTTCTATTCTCGGAGCGCAGAGCTCCGATCGATCTGTATCTGGTGTTCAGGCCGCGGAGGCCGGTACGGATAAGGCTCGCGCGCTCGTGCAGGAGGAGGCGCGGGCCGTTCAGTCCATTGACCGCTTTGCTGTCTCGCACCAGGTGGACATCACGAGCACGACACCTCACTACAACCAGACCACCCACGCCTATCTGAAGACATGGGTGCAGCGGCCAGGGCACGTCCGCGCCGAAAGCCAGCAATACACACGCAGCGAAACGATCGTCTCCGACGGGGAGACGACATGGGTCTACGATGGCGGCAACCGTACCTATTGGAAACGTAGAGGAGGCGCCCCTGTTGAACTCTTCTCGAATGCCTTTCCAGGACTGGCGCGCAAATTAAGCAGCGCGAACCTTCCGTTGGTGATGACTTCAGCCAGGCTTGCCGGGACAGAGTCTCTGACCATCGTTGGCCGCAGCTATCTGTGTGACATCGTCGATGTAAGTGTTGCTCCCGACGCCTCGGAAAACATGTTGCAGGACAACATGCTGCGCCTCTGGATTTCCCGGGACTACAAGGTTTCGCTCAAAGTGGAAGCGACCTTCATTGGGGCCGCTCCGCCCGACCACAAGAAGTATTCCGACTACGTAACGGATTTCGAACCTAACCTGAATATTCCAGCATCCACATGGACATTCCAGCCACCGTCTGACGCGAAACTGAGGACAGGAACCACTGACGGACACAGCGCGAACTGATCCAGTTTTGAGGGGCCAACAGTACTCGCCGCACCGTAACCATTGCACAATCTTCCCCACGGTTAGCTCAGCGCATTGCCCTGTTGGCGTAAATCGAGAATCTCGAAGTGCAGACGGTCCGTGGTGCTGTGCCTCGCCAAAATAGCGATCTGCTGTCGAATCAATGAAATGAACTTTGAATCCAATTGGGTCTGTCTCCGTGTAAAACTGGCCGTATGTTACGCCAGCTGAGACTCCTGGTTGCTCTGATTGCCCAATTCCACCGGCCTCGCCGCGACCTGCTCTTGGAAAACCTGGCACTTCGACAACAACTCTCCGTTTTGAAGCGGCAGCGTCCACACCCGCGATTTGCTGCTACGGACCGATTGTTCTGGGTGGTTTTGCGGCGACTCTGGCGAGGATGGAAGGACGCGCTGATTCTCGTCCAGCCGGAAATCGTTGTCCGATGGCACCGAGCCGGATTCAAAGCATATTGGACCTGGCTCTCGCGCCATCGAGCTCGAGCGGGAAGGAAGCGCGTCAGCAAAGAGCTGCGCGAACTCATCTTCCGCATGGTCGTAGAGAACCCGACCTGGGGTGCGCCACGCATTCATGGAGGACTGAAAATGCTTGGTTTCGATATTGCGGAGAGAACCGTATTGCGCTGGATGCGCAAGGCCCCTCGAAATCCTGAGCCGGCGAAGCGGTGGATGGCGTTTCTAAACAATCACCGCGAGGCCATCGCGGCGATGGACTTCTTCACCGTGCCAACGCTCACCTTCCGCGTCCTGTACTGCTTCTTCGTCATTGCACATGACCGGCGACGGATTCTCCACTGCAATGTGACCAGGCATCCGAGCAGCCCCTGGGTGGTTCAGCAGTTGCGCGAAGCATTCCCCTATGACCTGGCTCCGAAGTACCTGATCTTTGATCGTGCTGCAAACTTTAACGAAGAAGTCATCGATACTGCGAGCAGCTTCGGCATTCAGCCCAAGCGTACCAGCTTCCGAAGTCCATGGCAGAACGGTGTTGCAGAGCGCTGGATCGGCAACTGCCGCGGGGATCTGCTCGATCATGTGATCGTTCTCAACGAACGGCATCTGAAACGCCTAACAAGCGAGTACATGCGTTACTACCTTGACGACCGAACCCATCTGGCGCTGGCCAAGGGAACACCCGCCGGTCGCGACGCAGCGAGCAAGTCTGGCGTCGGGGCAAAGATTATAGCGATGCCAAGGCTCGACGGTCCCGGTAGGGACGCTCATCACTGAGCGCCCCCCGGACGGATCCGTACGTGCGCGTCTACGCATACGGCTCTTATGAAGGATGGGTGGCGTGGAAGCGGGCTTGAGGATAGGGATGCAG
>JBAUBR010000394.1:0-20882 GCA_049676965.1 Occallatibacter sp. | reverse complement strand
CGCGCGGTGTTCAACGGTTTGCGCTACATCGTGCGCACGGGCGGACAGTGGCGCTACATGCCCAACGACCTGCCTCCGTGGACGGTGGTCTATCAGCAGGCGCAGCGTTGGATTCGCGCCCAATGTTCCGAGACTATGGTTGAGGACTCGCGCATGTTGTTACGTGAATTCTCGGGGCGCAAGGCACAACCGACGGCAATGATCCTGGACAGCCGTACCCCGCCATCGACGCCAGAATCCGGTGCGCGAGCCGGCTACGACGGGGCCAAACGGCGCGCATTTGCCTGCCTCATGATCGCTAACCTCTTCAGGTTGCTCGCATGAAGTTAATAACAGGCTCTAGACGAAACGCTCAGCCCAGTAGATTCACGCTGCCGTTCATCTTGTGTCGGGTCTAGGTCAAACCTACGCGGCGAAGAAGATCCTGAAAGCGGGGATCGGAACGCAGGCTATCCAGCAGGAAGTCAGACCTGATTCCGCCAGCGTCGAGCGACTTCTCCAGGCAGGCTTTTTTGAGAGACTCCAGCGCTCGGTCGTTCTCGCCGAGCCCCGCGTAAATCGTAGCCATCGTGTAGGGAGAGGCCATCGTGTAGGGAGAGGCCATCGCCTTCGCGTTGTGCTCCAGGTCGCGAAGTACCTTCTCCGCTTTACCCTTCTCGCCCGCTGCCGCCAAGGCGTGCGCCAGCGTCACGGCCACCCTGGGATCGTCCGAATTCTCCATGGCCTTCTGATATTCCCCGATTGCTTCCTGCAGCCTACCCGTGCCTTCGTAACCCGCTCCGAGAAAGTAGTGCTGAGACGAATCCCTTGGATCGAGTATCAGGCCTCTCTTACTCGATTCGATCAGGCTGGGATAATCCCTCAGTAGAAAATACGCATATGATTCGGACCAGGCCGAACTGGAACTGGTGTCCAACTGGTCGATCTTTGCGATCTCAGCGAGCGCTTCGGCACGCCTGCCGAGAAAGGCAAGAAACTGGGCGCGGTCCACACGCGCGCAGCTGTAGCTCGGGGCGAGTGCGACAGCGCGACTGAACGCGCGATCAGCGGCGACCCAATCCCAGTCGAAAACCCAGCTGAGCTCACCGAGCGTGTCATAGGCTTCGCCAATGGAGTCGTCCAGTTCCGGCGCCCTGGCCAAAGCCGTCTTGGCGGACCGGTAAGCCTGATCCTTTGGCATGGCTCCCTCAATGGCCAGATATACATAAGTGTCTGCCAGGCCGGCATAGGCAAGCGCGAAGTTTGGGTCCTCCCGGATCGCGTCTTCGAACAGATGCTGAGCCTTCCTGAGTGAATCAGGTTTGCTTGTTTCAGTGGTGAAGTAAAGGCGCCCCTTGATATAGGCATCGTATGCAGCCGGATTTACCGAGCCGGCCCGGCCAATCTGGTCCTGCTGTGCTGGAGTGATTTCTGCGCGAACCTGCCGCGCTATTGCGTCTGCCACTTCTCCCTGCAGTTTCAGAACATCGCCAAGATCGCGATCGTAGGTCTCGGCCCAGATATGCCGGTCAGTGCGCGCCTCCAGCAGTTGTGCCGTGACCCTCACCCGTTGGCCTGAACGAATGACCGAGCCTTCAACGATGGCGTCCACGTTCAGTTCGCGTGCAATCACAGTCAGATTCTTCGACGTCCCCTTGTACTGCATGACCGACGTTCGCGAAATCACGCGCAGCGAGCCAACTTTGGCAAGATCGGTGATGAGCTGGTCCGTCATGCCGTCTGAGAAGAACTCCTCTGAAGGATCGCCGGACAGGTTGCTGAGGGGGAGAACAGCAATGGAATGGATCGGTGCGATTGCGGCTTTCGCGTGCACGGACCGCCACCGTGTCCAGGCAATAAGCCCCAGGGCAAAAACAGCACAAATAAAAAGGGCACTCGCAACTATGGTGAGACGACCCCGCCGCTTCGGAGGCTGAGCAACGCTCACGGCATCGGCGGCCCTTTCGGTGGCCACGGTCAGCGTCGGAGAATCTTCTAGCGGGCCGATGTACCGGTAGCCCCGGCGAGGCAGCGTCTCGATATACCGCGGGTTCTCCGCCGAGTCGCCCAGCACTTCGCGAATCCGCGCAATGGCGTTGTGCAGGCTGTGGTCAAAATCGACGACGGTGTCGGCGGGCCAGATTCGGCTCTGCAGTTCCTCGCGCGTCACCACGTCGCCGGCGCGTTCCAGCAGGATCTCCAGGATTCGCAGGGGCGGGCCACGAAGGCGCAGCCGCACGCCCTGCCTGCGCAACTGTCCTGCGCGGACATCCAACTCGAAATCGTCGAAGCGCAGCCTGCTGGAAACCTGCGGCTGGGTAGCCATGAGCGCCACCGGAGATGAGCCAGCCTACCATAGTTCTCCACGCGTTCAGCCGCTTCTCCGAAAACACGCCTGGATTCAACAATTTGGCCATGGAGAAAACTTTGGGGATGAATGGAGAGCGCGAGGATTGCACCCTGGGGAGGAAATGAAGAAAGTGCGGATGGCTGGTGCGGGAACTCATCCCTCGGCGCCACGCCCCTGTACGCGGTCGGTGAGCAATTCACCGCGAGATCCTCAAGGAGAGTCCGAACGTGAAAAAGCTATCTCGTCTGTCAATATTGTGTGCTGGTTTTCTGGCGCTCACCTCTTATGCCCTGGCGCAGCAACCAAAGCAGCCACAGGAACAAGGGGACCAGGACCCGCTCGTCCAAGCCGTTCGCAACGCCACGCAACGGTACCAGAATGCCCCGCCCAAGGGATACACAGCTGCCCTCGGCTGCGTAAGCGGTTCCGACCACGGCGCCATGGGCGTCCACTACGTCAATGGCCAGTTCAATGGAGAGACTCTGAGTAATGGACAGCTCGACCCCACGAGCCCGCAAGCCCTGATCTATGAGCCGCAGGCGAATGGTGAAATGAAGCTGGTGGCCGTCGAGTTCATCATCTACGCGAGTGCCCTCCCTGCCGGTGCCCCTCCACCCGAGGTGGATGGCCACCTGATGCTGTACATCGACGGTCCTTCGACTGCAAGGCCAGACGCTTCTCCAAACCGTTACGGGCTGCCAGGCTTTTACGAATTGCACGTTTGGGCATGGAGAGACAATCCCCAGGGCTCCTTCGTGGACTGGAACGACCACGTGAGTTGCGCATTGCAGTCACCACCACAGTAGTGCGGGGAGAGTCCTGCATGCCTCCCGGCCCGGCAGGCGGCGCGGAGGCTCGCCGCGGTGCTCTCAAGAAGGTTCCGCGGCGATCATGCCGTTCTGAAAAGGGAAGAGCGAAGAACATGCCCAAATACGTCATTGAACGGGACATTCCGGCAATCGGCAATTCCACGCCCGACGAGTTCTTAGCCATATCGCAGAAATCCTGCGGGGTCCTCCAGCATCTGGGACCGAAGATCCAGTGGCTGCACAGCTATGTGACGGCCGACAAGATTTACTGCGTCTATCTCGCTCCCGACGAAAAGACGATTCGCGAGCACGCCAAGCAGGGGGGCTTCCCGGCAAACCGGATCGCGGAAGTCACTTGGTTATCGATCCGACCACCGCGGAATCCTGAGTTCCTGGCAATGGCTGATGACACAGAAGGACCAGCAGCTTTCCGGAGTCTGAACTGTCAACTGTTGCAACAGGCCAAAGCGCTCATTGAGCTGGGGGCGTCCAACAGTATCAATTTACGACTTGGAGATTTTCAGTTGGTGCGGTTCTGGAAGCGTGTGTTGCGCTGTACGCGACAGTTGGCTTCCGTGCATGCAGAAACCGCTCAGCACGAGCCGAATCACCTGCACTGATTAGCTAATGGACGAGTGGCACAGCGATGCGCCAATCGAAAGTGCCGAATCAGGCTAGATCTCTCACCGCAAGAAAACCGAATTCCGGCATGCCCAAGTTTCAGATTCGGTACTCGGGGACCACAGCTGAAAGTTTGCGGCGGCGGAAAGGGCTTATGGCACAATCCCAATGGTGGCTCGCATGGCCAAAGTCTGCTTGACGAGATCTGTCATGACCCATGAAACGTACCTTTCGCGCGCTTCACCCAACTGGTCCTTCGTGCAGAACCCAGCTGCTATAAGCTGTCCGGCCACGGATTCAAGCGTTCCGACCCATAAAAAACTCAGCTTTGCAAACTCCGGCTCGCCACGCTTTACAACATCGTCCTGCTCACGGCTCTCAACGCTAGCCAGCCCCGCTGATCGAAACAATCCAGGAAGGTGGTCAGCCATTTCGTTGTCCCACCCGTTTGCCTGCCGCCATGCAAGGAATGCGTCGTAGAGCACCCTAAACTCGAGCGGAGGCTCGGGTTCCCACTGGTTTTGAGTGTGGTTGTAATCGAGAACCACGACCACGCCGCCGCGTTTGGTGGCTTGTTTCATCTTCTCGACCACCAAACCAGGTTCCGCGATCCATTGCAGTGCTCGCGCAGACGTCACAATGTCGAATCGCGCACGAAACCTCAAATCCGTTGCATCTCCATACTCAAATTCCAGGTTATCTATCCCAGCGTGCTCTGTCCGCGCCATTTCGAGGAGCGCCTCGTCACGATCGACGCCGACGACGTGCCCCCCAGGTTTCACGGCATGTGCGATGCCTGCGGTAATGGCGCCGGTGTTGCCATCCCGCTTTGGATCGTGAGGCAGCCTTGGGGATAACCGGGCTTTGATACCAGATCGATCGTCCCTGCGAGGACGGCTCGAACTGTCTGATTCATCGTAGGGAGTGCGAGAGCCGCCGGGAAAAAGGTCATGTGCTCGTCACAGTAACGAACGACGGCACGTTTGAAGAGTTCTTCTTTACTTCCGAAAGCCGCGTACATACTGGAGGCGTTGATGCCCATGACATGTGCCAAATCATTCGTTGTGGCACCCTCATACCCCTTCGACCAGAACAGCAACATGGCGGCCTCAAGGGCCTGCGCCTCGTTGAAGCCCCTTGGGCGTCCTATTTTTGTCCGGCTTGTCTCGGTTCTCATAGCACTGAAGCGGTACTTCTGGAATGCTCTCTTCAAAAATACAGCATCTGCATTATAATTGTTCTACATCTGAATTGAGGACTACAGAAGTCGGAAGCCGGGGACCGACCCCTTTCACACAAGAGGAACCGTTCATTGACGACATGCCGACGTTTGGGGAGTAATCGGCGTCAGCGAGTGACTCGGCAATTTATCATTAACCGATACGGACTCGGATGCTATGATGGCGGCGTGGTTCACATGGTCAGAACTCGGCGCGAAGCGCTCCTGCTCGGAGCCGCGGCTGCGCTAACGGGTCTTGCCTCCGAGGCGCAACAGAAAACCTCCTCGCAACTCAATTTCAAGCCCAGCGCGCAACCAGCCTCCGTTCCCAAATCAACCGGCGTCCAACCTGTTCGCTACGAGCAGGACGCATCCGGTAGAGATCCCAGCCACCCCGTATGGGATCCATTCAAGGTGCTCACAGCGTCCACTCAGGGCGCGCTGTTCGCTTTCGAGAACACTGCCTTGGTCACCCCGGAGAACTTCGGCCGTGATGGGGTTCGCGAACATTTGCACCATAGCCAGGACGAGCTTTTCTTCTTGCTCGAAGGTGAGGTCACAATCGAGATCGCCCGGGTGCGCCACATTCTGCGTCCCGGTGACTGCATCCTCGGACCCCGCGGAATTCCACACGTCTTTGCCTTCTCAGCCTTGGGCCGTAACCGCATGTTGATCGCCTACTCCCCGGCAGGCCAAATGGAAGATTTCTTTCTCGCAGGAGATACCAATCCTGCCAAATTGCAAGATCCGGCTTTTATCGAGGCCCACGGGATGACCCTAACCGGCCCATGCCTCAAGCTGCGCCCGCTCGCATAGCCAGCCCACCGAATTTACACCATCCGCTGCTACGGCTGAAGCGTTCCTGTACAGCGAATGGACATACGACTGTCGAGCTTCTCTGAATGCCCATGTGTTTCCAAATGCATGTGCCACGGCCGACTCGTAAGGCAGCTTCCGGTTCGAAATCCAGAAGCTGGATCATAGCCAAAAGTTGAGTTCAAGACGACATTATTCATGAGGCAGCGATCCAGAGTGCCCTTGGGACTCAATCTGACCCCCGACGAGAAAAGCCCCCAGCCGAAGCTGGGGGCCTCTCTTGTTTGTACTGCAGACGCTGACTTGGGTGCCTGTGTTTGGCTGCCTTAGTATCCGCCGTCCATGCCGCCGTAGCCGCCGGCCGGGACCGCGGCCTTGGGCTCGGGAAGCTCGACAACCATGGCTTCAGTGGTGAGAAGGAGACCGGCAATCGAGGCTGCGTTCTCGAGTGCCGTCCGTGTCACCTTGGTCGGATCGATGACGCCGGCCTTGACAAGGTCCTCGAAGACACCGGTGAGGGCGTTATATCCGTAGTTCTGCTCCTTGGATGCGAGGACCTTGGCCACGACGACCGCGCCTTCTGCGCCGGAATTGGCGACGATCTGCCGCAGCGGCTCTTCGAGGGAGCGACGCACGATCTGCGCGCCGATCTTTTCGTCCCCATTGAGTGTCTTGATGAGCTCGTCCACCGCCGGAATGGCGCGGAGCAGTGCCACACCTCCGCCGGGGACGATACCTTCCTCGACTGCTGCGCGGGTTGCGTGCAGAGCATCCTCAACGCGAGTCTTCTTTTCCTTTAGTTCGGTCTCGGTTGCAGCGCCCACCTGGATGATGGCAACGCCGCCCACCAGCTTGGCCAGCCGCTCCTGGAGCTTCTCCTTGTCATAGTCCGAGGTGGTCTTCTCGATCTGGGAACGGATTTCGTTCACGCGGCCTTTGATCTTGCTGGCCTCGCCGGCGCCGTCAATGATGGTGGTGTTGTCCTTGTCGATAGTGACTCGCTTCGCCTTGCCGAGGTTCTCGAGCTTCACGCCTTCCAGCTTGAGACCCAGGTCTTCAGTGATGGCTTCGCCGCCAGTCAGGATGGCGATGTCGCCGAGAATCGCCTTGCGGCGATCGCCGAAGCCGGGAGCCTTGACGGCAGCCACGTTCAGGGTGCCGCGCAGCTTGTTCACAACCAGGGTGGCCAGGGCTTCGCCCTCGACGTCCTCAGCGATGATCAGAAGCGGCTTGCCGCCTCGGGCAACCTGCTCCAGCAAGGGCAACAGATCCTTCATGCTGCTGATCTTCTTCTCGAAGATCAGGATGGCGGGTTCGTCCAGAACTACTTCCATGCGTCCGGCGTCGGTGACGAAGTAGGGGCTCAGGTAACCGCGATCAAACTGCATGCCCTCCACAGTCTCCAGAAACGTATGGCCTGTCTTGGAATCCTCGACGGTGATGACGCCATCCTTTCCGACCGTCTTCATTGCTCCAGCGATGATGTCGCCGATCTCCTGGTCGCCGTTGGCCGAGATGGCGCCCACCTGGGCTACGGAGCCTTGATCCACGGGCTTCGACAACTTGCCCAGAGCACCGCCCTCGGACCACTTCCCGTCTTTGTCGCGGGTGCCGTTGATCACGATCACTGCCTTTTCGATACCGCGCCTTAGTGCCATCGGGTTGGCGCCAGCCGCCACCGTCTTCACTCCCTCGCGGAAGATGGCCTGTGCCAGAACCGTCGCGGTCGTAGTTCCATCGCCGGCCACGTCGCTGGTCTTGGAAGCGACTTCCTTCACAAGCTGGGCACCGACATTCTCCATCGGATCCTTGAGCTCGATTTCTTTCGCCACGGTCACACCGTCCTTGGTGATGGTGGGCGAGCCAAACTTCTTCTCGATTACAACATTTCGGCCCTTGGGCCCGAGCGTCGCCTTGACGGCGTCCGCCAGCGTGTTCACGCCACGCAGGATCGCTTGACGGGAATCCTCACCGTGCAGAATTTGCTTTGCCATACCTGTAACTCTCCATTTCAGTTATCCGTTTCAATGGGCAATTTGCCATTGGAAGGGCGGTTGAGCCGGCGTCCGTTTGTAATGCACTTAACCGCGCTGACAGAGCTTAGCGCAGCGGCTTCGCTATTTCTTGACGATGCCGAGGACTTCTTCCTCGCGCATGATCAGGAACTCCTCACCGTCGATCTTGATCTCAGTGCCGGAGTACTTGCCGAAGAGCACGCGGTCGCCTGCCTTTACATCCAGAGGGAAGAGCTTGCCTTCGTCGTTGGACTTGCCCTTGCCAACAGCAATGACTTCGCCTTCCTGGGGCTTTTCCTTGGCGCTATCCGGGATGATGATTCCACCACGAACAGTTTCGCCCTCTTCGACGCGGCGGAGGAGGATGCGGTCATGGAGCGGGGTGAAGGTAGTCGTTACAGATGTTGCCGTCATTTTTTCGCCTCACATTCAACCGCGGGCAGGGTTGAGCCCCGGCGCGGACCTTGGGGTGGTTTTTGAAAGGGAGGCTTCTGATATTGCGGACTGAGGCTCAAGAAATTGGAGCAGCGGACCCGGTCAAGCAGTTCCACCAGTAGAGTTTTAGCACTCTAGCCTTCTGATTGCTAACCGTAGGCCGCGTGCTCATCATTGTCAAGGGGTTTCTCGTGGATTTATGAGTCAAAGCCGCTCATGTTTTATGCGTTTTCAACTTTCAATAATGCCGCCCCATGGCGCGCCGACTCCTCGATGCCAAGTTCGAGGTCCGAATTGGCGCTAGCATCAGTATCAGCGGAGCCCATCCACCGGCGATGACCTGGCACGAATATCATGAAGCAACGAAGCATAGCGTTGAATCGCTGGGGCGAGCGCGGCATGTTCTTGATTGGGCGAACATGCCTGATCCGTTCCGTCATTACGAGGGCGCGCCGGTGCTCGATCTGCCGGCAGATCCACCCGCCCCTGAAATTCCAGCGCTCGACGTGCTTCAGGGCGCCTTTGGCAGCACGTCCGCGGGTGACGGATCGGCTTTCCTCTCTCAGATTCTTTTCTATTGCGCAGCGATTAGCGCGACCAAGCGTGTTCCGTCGAGCGGATATGAATACGCGCTGAGAGTGAATCCATCCTCCGGGAATCTGCACCCTACGGAATTCCACTTTGTCACACGGGGTCTGAAGGGGTGGCCAGATGGGTTGTATCACTACGATCCGTCCAGGCACATGGCGGAGCAGCGCGGGTGCGGGACGTTTGAAATGGGGCTGGCCAGCGGCCCCGCGCCAATTGTGTTCATTTTGACGAGTATTGTGTGGCGCGAGGCTTGGAAGTACGGTGAACGGGCATATCGGTACTGCTTGCACGACATAGGGCACGCCTGGCAGGCGCTTGCACTCTCCGCTCGGGCTGTCGGATGCGATGCGTTTGCAATCGGAAGTTTTGTGGACGATGAAGTTGTCCGCTTGTGTCGCCCGAACCTGGATGAATCGCCAATGCTAATGGTCAGCCTGCACGGCGAGTCCATCCCAAAAGGCGAAACCGACACCGGCGAGGCCGTCTGGTTCGGCGGCCAGGCGAACCAGCTCTCGAACGAGATGATTGCTCAGCCGCTGATTGACAGCATCCACTTCGCTACAAAACAAAGCAGCAACCGGACCAGTGGAACCTCCTTCGCATTGCAGGGCACAACTGGCTCCTGCGAGACTCAGTTGCCTCTTCCGGCTTCATCGGCTCGCTGCTTTGGCGAGGTTTCCCGCATGCGACGCTCGGCGCTCGACTT
This sequence comes from Occallatibacter sp., assembly GCA_049676965.1. Lineage (GTDB taxonomy): Bacteria > Acidobacteriota > Terriglobia > Terriglobales > Acidobacteriaceae > Telmatobacter. The sequence continues at coordinate 11,341 of JBAUBR010000394.1, read as the reverse complement.
CTTGGGAGGAGAGCAATCCATATCATTGGAGCAACTCTCTGCCATTCTCGCTCCGGCAGCCCAGCCATTGTCGGCTGACTTTGCCGGCACGCGTTTCATTCGGCTGTATTTGTATGCTCACCGGGTCGATGGGTTATCGCCCGGCGTCTACAAGTTTTGGCCGCAGTGTGCCGGGTTGGAGCGGGTGAAGACTGGCGACCAGCGATTAGCAGCGGCTGCTCTGAGCCTCGGACAGCAACTGGCGGGTAATGCGTGCGTGGCCTTTTCGATGATTGGCGATCTCGATGGTGCCGCTGGCGCATATGGAGACCGTGGTTATCGCTATGTGCATTTTGAAGCCGGCGCTGTTGGCCAACGTCTGTATCTCGCCGCGGAGGCACTTGGATTGGGTGCGACCGGCATCGGCGCCTTCTACGATGCTGAGGTGCACCGTTATCTCAATTTGACGCCGAAGCAAGGAGAGGTCGTATACCATTTTGCGATCGGTTATCCGGTCCTCGATCCGCGCATCTCGGCATGAAATGATGCGCAGGATCCCTCTTGCGGCTAGAGGTTGAATTTCAACGCTCTTTGGAGGATGCGGGGAGATGCAGCGCTGGTGGCACCCACATCTTGCCTTTGAATTCGAGCTTTGTGCCCGCGCTGGCTCGGAAACCTCCAAGTGGTTCCGGGTGGATGACAGGCTAGCCGGCAGCTGCAATTGAGTTAGGGTTGGCGCCCATCGCCTGAAGCGCTGTTTCTAAACCCACACCTCAGGGCACACTGCCGCACATCATTTTCGATCGCCCATTGTCAGCAAAATACGGGCACCGCACGAATCGGATATTTGAACAATCTAGCATCGGCCTGGAGTTCGAGCCGGGGTCTCGGTGTCAATTGCTGCTAACAGGGGTTACCGTAAATCCACGGATGTCCGAGCGAAGAGGCAGCCGAAGCGGTCGTTTACAGGCTCCTCCAGATTCTGCTTGCAGCCCAGATATCGCTCGGTTGTCAACACGGAAACATGGCCGAGAAGGAACTGAATCTGTTCCAATTCCCCGCCATTGACATGGCAGAGTTTTGCGCAGGTTCGCCGAAGATCGTGGGGGCGAGATGGTCCAATTGCATCCGCTCAGCGCACCTTCGAACGACGTACCAAATGACATTCTCAGAGAGCCCCTTACCCCAAGGCGTCCCATGGCGGCTCACCGCGCGGAAGATTCGGCCCGCCGCTACCTTCGCCAAATCTCTCCATCGATCGATTGCTTGCTTGACCCAAGCAGGCACAGGAACCGTACGGACATGACCGCCCTTGCCAACCAAGTCTACGATGGCCCAATGCCCCTGTCTGATCTGCAGATCCTCAACAGTAAGAGCAGAGAGCTCGGCCCGGCGCAATCCGCAACCTACGAGCACGGAAATCATTGCGAGATCGCGGACACTGCGCAGATCGTCCCCGTCGGCTTTCTCCAGCAAAAGTCGAGCTTGATCCTCGGTTAGCCAGTTTCCTGTGCGGGCTCCAAGCTGCTTTGCGCCTTTGACCCGGCGAATGCCTGCAGCGAGCTCCGGACTGAGCAAGCCGGAATCCGCAGCTTCGTACGCCAGTCGCCTGACTGCCGCAAGGCGCTGATTGACAGTTCCAGCTGCCAAGCCCAGAGATTCCAGGTAAAGGCGAAATCGCAGGACAACGGCCCGGTTCAAAGCAAGTCGAGGCTCGGAACAATACCAGGTGATGAACTGCTCCATTGCGAACTTGTAGTTTCTCCTTGAATGGGGAGAACTGAGGCTGTTGAGTACCGCGGATTTTGCGTGATCGAGATCTGGGAGCTTCAGAACGATCTTGCGGCAGGGTGGCCTTTTGTTCCTTTTGTGCATATGAGCGGCCTCCATGCCGCTGGCATGCACAAAATAGACCTGCCGCAGGAACTCCGGCCTCGAAAAGTGCGTAGGCCATTTAGCGCGAACCCAACTGAAATTCCTGCTTCCGCTCTCGATATTGTTTTTTGCCGGACCGATCCGTTTCCCTCTTCGGAATCGTCTTCATGGCGTCGACACAGAATGAAGCATTCCCGAGGAGAACACCATGCACACGATAATTGCGGTGACGGAAGAGGTCAGTACCCTTATTAACGTCCTGACCGTTGAGCCAGATAATCAGCAGAAGCTCATCAAACTGCTGCGTGAGAGTACAGAGGGCGTCGTCTGCAAGCTCGATGGCTGGATTTCGACCAGCTTTATCGCGGCCAAAGATGAGCGCCATCTCGTCATCTACTCGCAGTGGCGCGACCTCGCATCGGTGGAAGCGATGCAAGCCAATCCCGAGATGATCGCATACTTTCCAAGGGTCGCAGCGCTGGCCGCGTTCGACAGCTTTGCAGGCCACGTCGTCTACAACCACCACGCCTCATGCCGGTAGGAAGGAGGAAATTATGAACATCACGAGCAACGAGACACTGCGCCGCGGAGCGAAGGAAAACTTCCATGTCGCTCTTGTGATTTGTGCGATCGTCTGCGCCACGGGGAACTCGTTCGCCCAAGGCACCCAGGTCTCTGGCGGCGCACAATCGCAGGCAACCAGCCCAGCATCCGGTGGGCAGCACGATTTTGACTTCCACTTCGGTACTTGGAAAGCCCACAACTTGCTCCTCGCGCGTCCGCTGTCCGGTTCCAATACCTGGATCGAACTCAACGGTACAGTGACTGTTAGGAAGATTTGGAATGGACGCGCGAATGTGGAGGAGATCGAGTCCAGCAACGCTACGACCCATTTCCAGGGTCTGACCCTATTTCTCTACAATCCCGCCTCGCAACAGTGGAGTCAGACATTTGCCAATATGGACGATGGCACGTTGGGCCAACCCCTGATTGGTGAGTTCAAGAATGGACGCGGGGAGTTTTTCAATCGGGAGCTATTCCATGGACGAGCCATTCTGGTGCGGTTTGTCTGGTCGGACATCACACCCGATTCGCATCGTGTGGAACAGTCGTTCTCCGATGATGGAGGCAAGACCTGGGAGCCAAACTTTATCGCAACGCTGACGAGAGAAAGCAAGTAACTGGCGGATCAGTCGGGCTACACAAGGAGCATGAACATGCAGAACCTGAATGGAAGGCGCGTCGTGGTCACAGGCGGCAGCCAAGGACTAGGGCTCGCGATGGTCGAGGCGCTCGTGGCCAGCGGCGCGAACGTGACCGCAGTGAGCCGCGACCGGTCGAACCTGGTGGTGGCCGAGGAGGTTGGCGCCTCGGTGATTGCAGGCGACGCAACCGACGCAACCCTGATGAACTCAGTGGTCCGGGATGAAAGGCCTGACGTACTTATTCTGAACGCCGGTACCCGGCTGCCAGTTAAGCCGATCGACAAGCAGAGTTGGGACGAGTTCTCGATCGTCTGGAACACTGATGTAAAGGCGGGACTCGTTGACATTCAGGCCGCACTCAACACCCCGATGAAACGAGGCGGCCGCATTCTGGTCATGTCGAGCGGTGCATCGATGGTGCTTGCGGTGCCGTTCATTAAGCCCGAAAACTTGAGCCTCTCTGGTGGCTACGTAGGCGCCAAACGGATGCTGTGGTTCATGGCCCACAGTGCAAACACGGTATCGCGTGACCGCGATCTCGAACTCCACTTCCAGGTGCTCGCGCCAATGCAACTGATTCCCGGCACAGCGATCGGTCATGAGGTTGCGGCCGTGTGTGCGGAGATCGAGGGAATCACCGTTGGCGAGCATCTCATGAAACGCTATGGCTCGATCCTGCGCCCGGCGCAGGTGGGAGAACAGGTTGTCGAGCTACTATGCGACCCGCGTTATAGGCAGGGCGTCGCCTACGGCTTTCGCAGCGGGAGCGACATCGTGCCCCTCGACGTAACGTATGATCCCACAAGCACCGCTATCCCCGAGGAAGTGATAAATCAATGAGTGATGATCTGCGTTATCAGTTCGAACGTCTGGTCGGTGAGATTCGTCCAAAGCTCCATCGATACTGCGCCCGGATGACCGGTAATGCCGTGGATGGAGAGGATATTGTGCAGGACGCATTGATGAAAGCCCTTGCTGCCCTCACGAGTGTCGGTGCCGTCGACAACCCTGAAGGCTGGCTGTTCCGTATCGCTCATAATGCTGCGCTTGATTTTCTCCGTCGCCGCGCACGCGGTCCGATGATGGAGCATGACGAGGCCCTCGAAATGATTGCCGCTCCGGATTCTCCCGATCCAGACCACGAAGCTGCCACGATAAGCCTACGCACTTTCATGCGGCTGCCGGCACTCCAGCGGAGCGCGGTGATCCTGAAGGACGTGCTCGGACACTCGCTGGAGGAGGTCGCTTCGATCACAGGTGCAAGCGAGGCCGCCGCGAAATCAGGGCTTCAGCGAGGACGAGTCCGCTTGCGCGAGATCGCCAAAGAACCGGCGGATGTCTCGCCGCCTGTTCTTTCGGATGCGATGCGCTCCCGGCTGACCACCTACGTCGAAGGGTTCAAGATCGGAGACTTCGACACTGTCCGTGCGATGCTGGCTGACGACGTCAAACTCGATCTTGTCGCGAAGCTACGCAAGCAAGGAAAGAGCGAGGTTGGGGAATACTACACAGCCTATGCAGCGGCCAAACAATGGGCTTATGCGGCAGGGATTGTTGATGGCCAGCCCGCGATGGTTGTATACGACCGCAATGTTTCCCTGGAGACGCCCGCTTATTTTGTTGCACTGGATTTTGTTGACGATCGCGTGGTTTCAGTCCACGACTTTCTCTATGCGCGGTATGCAATGGACGGCATCGAGTTGTCGCTCCTCTCTCCCGAGCCGTAGTCCCGGTGAGGTGTCTGCCTAGGGTATGCGTGGATATTCAAAAGCTCCTTCTGAATGCGCCTTGAGGATTGGGCCGTTTTTTAGGCGGCGACCGCCTACGCAATGAGAGGACCCGAAGACCATCTTCGGATGTTGCGAACAGGCCAAAGCGCGTTTCCAGCCTCATGCGGCTCGATTTGATACTCGGCCATTCGGGTTATCTAAACTGAGGAACCTTTCCAATCAGCTCAATGCTCTTCTTGGTGGGTTGATGCCGCCCTGCCTCCCAACCCATGAGCGTCGTTGGATCAACGCCCAACTTCTGAGCCATCATCCGCTGCGAGAGGCCAAGCGCTCTGCGCGCTGCAGCAAGGCGTTCAGCAAGTGAGCTGGCCGCAGGTAATGGGTTGTACCCCAGGAACTGAATGATGGCCGGTGTGTAACGGACCTCGGGTACGGTTGCGTTGCGTTCCCAGTTCGTAATCGTGGATTCGTCAACGCCGATCTGGTCGGCAACCCGCTTTTGGAGGAAGTTCAGGTCCAACCGACGCGCGCGGATATGATCACCTGAGCTATTGATTTGCTTGGGGTACTTTGCGGGTCTGCGTCTGGCAGCTCGAAGCCCCAAATGGCAAAAAGGCAACGCAACAGTGAGAGTCGCCAGTCGCGGTCAGCATGAACCGCGATGGTAAGTGCTCCGATTAGGACGGCCGCAAAGAACGAAACGCAGCCTCCGGAACAGCGATGGCTCAGGTTTTGTCTCCGCCGTCCGTGAGTGCACTGGCGATTTACCGTAAAGCTAGAATTCCCCCTGGCAACATCGGCGTTTGCCGGTACCTATCCTCCGGCTGTTGAATAAGGAGAATATTTCACGCACAAGCAGCGACGATGCGCCTATACTCTCTGCGGAGAAGTTATAGGTCTAAGACCTTGCCTCAAGTCTCCACTAGCCCAATCGTAAAATCCAGAAACCGTTCTGGATGGAAGGAGGTTCAAATGAGCGTACTTCAAGGATTAGTTTCGAACGGTGGGTCTCTCTATGCCGCCTGGAAGGGCGAACCGGACGACGAGCGCATCTTCTATTCCTCGTGGAATGGCAGCGGCAAATGGGGGGCAGCCGGGCAGCTTGGCGGCAACACCAGCGCTGGCCCGTTTCTGGGGGTCTTCAGCGGAGCTGTGTGCGCCGCGTGGAAGGGCGAATGGAGCGATCCGCGCATCTTCTATTCCAAATTCGACGGTTCCAAGTGGGATGCCCAGCAGCAGATTCCCAACATCTATAGCGATACCGGCCCGGCGCTGGGTTTCCAGAGCGGAAAACTCGTTGCGGTCTGGAAAAACCTCTTCGACCAGAACCTGTATTACGCGACCTTTAACGGGACGAAATGGTCCGGGCAAGCACAGATTTCCGGCGTAGAGAGCAGCGTGGGGCCATCGCTTGCCAGCTTTAACGGCAAGCTGCATGCGGCCTGGGAGGGCCGGGATTCGAACAAGGAGATTTGGTACGCGTCTTATGACGGGTCATCGTGGTCAAGCGAGAGCCAGATTTCCGGAGTGGGAACGAGCGTCGGTCCATCGTTGGCTACGATGGGTGGCAAGCTGTACGCGGTGTGGAAGGGCGAAAGCGATGACAACCTCTGGTACGCCACCTTCGATGGAACGAATTGGTCCGCGCAGACCCAGATCTCTGGCGTAGGCAGCAGCATGGGCGCGGCGATTGCCGAGTTCAACGGAAAGATCTACGCGATGTGGAAGGGCGAGGGCAGCGACGTGAGCCTCCACGAGGCGGACTTTGACGGAACGAGTTGGTCGGGGCAAACCAACGACATTCCGGGCAACACAGGACCGGATACCTACACGACCCTGTTGCCGGTTCCCCCGGGGGGCAACGCCAACTACGTGCTGTCCAACAGCAAGGGCGGCGCGGTCACCGGGACCACGGTCACGATTATTGTCGCCGAAAACATTGTCCCTGATACTACCGAAAACTACTCGTTCCAGATCAACTGCAACAGCCCCGCTCAGAGTTCCGGAGCGAATCCCTTCGTATGGCAGCAGTTCGGCTTTCGCATTGCCGCCAGTGAACTGTTTTTCTGGGTCAACTGTTACCGGCAGCAGGATTTGCCGGGGAGCCCGTTGGTCAACTGGGATTCCAGGTCTATTCAGTCGTCCGGCAACTACGCGGTGGTGCCCATGCCCAACAACCGTTTGCCGGCAGGCTGGCAACTTACCACAAGACTCGCGACCGATCCAAGCAGCCATAAAGTCACCGGCTTTGCTTGGAGCATCGCCCAGCCCGACGGCACCGTTTTCAACTCGCCGACGCTGACGCTCGAGGGCATCCGAAGCACGGTCTCGTCCGACAACCTCGCGACCATTCTGAATTATCAGGCAATTATGGTCGGGGAGAACGGCGGCCGCACGACAGACTTCTCGGCGGGCGAGGGCCTCTTCCTCTGCCAGGCAAGCAATAGCCTGACAGCCAGCGCCAGCCAGGACGAATCCGGCGAAGGGAGCAACGTCGGTTACTCGGCTCTTCCAGCCTCCTACCCAAACGGCGAGTTCTACCAGCAGTTTGGGATTGGGCTTTCGTAAGCCATCGCACCGGCAAGCCGCTCGTACGGCGCGGAAATGCGTGTACATGTCCGGAAGCCAACTCCGATATCCGGCTCCCCTATCGGAGGCCCTTCGGAACGGTCGGCCAACCGGGAATTGGCTACCTCTACGCTTGCTACCGTTACCGACTCTGAAGAACTCTCGCGATCAGGTCCAGGCTCTTTCCGGTAGGCTGATGCAGCCCAGCTTCCCAGCGCATCAGCGTCGCCGGATCAATACCCAGCTTCGCAGCCATCTTCCGCTGCGATAGGCCAAGCGCCCTCCGTGCGGTAACAAGGCGTTCAGGAAGTGAGCTGGCCGCAGGTAAGGGGTTGTACCCCAGGAACTGAATGATTGCCGGCATGTAACGGACCTCGGGGACGGTTGCGTTGCGTTCCCGGCCGGTAATGGTCTGTTCGTGAACTCGATTTGGTCGGCAACCTGTTTCTGGAGGAGATTGAGGTCCAGCCGTCGAGCACGAATATGATCACCTAAGCTATTGATCTGCTTGGGGTACGTTGCGGGCTTGCGTCTGGCAGCTCGAAGCTCTAAATGGCAAAAAGGCAACGCAACAGTGAAAATCGTCCGTCGCGAGCAGCATGAACCGCGAGTGCATTCCCTTGCGCGATCGGAGAGAGCCAGGACTCGGGTTCCGCCCAAAAGAAATCGAATCACCTTGAATTCCGCGGTGCTATACTTCCGCCGTCCAATCATTCGAATCAGGGGGTTCGCTATGGGTACAGTGAGATACCTTCGGCACAGGTTGTGCCGATTGACTCTGGTTCTGACTTTCCTTGCTCTTCAGCCCGCTCTTGGACAAGAACCGCCGAATCAACCTTCCCAACCCTCTCCTCTTCTGGAAAAGGGCCACGCAGTTGACTGGTGGTTCGTGTTCAAGTTCAATGCCGCGACTTTTCCAGGATGTTCCGCCGCGCAACGCAGTTGCCTCTTCGGAGGATCGGTCCAGTCCTACAAATCGTTCAGCCAGCAATTCGTCTATGCGAGCAGTGATCACGATGCACTGCAGAAGGGCAGCGATTGCCTGGGAGATTCTCTTTCCGATCCCGTTGCCGCGACCTTTGATGAGGTCTACAACGGCCCATTGTTCTATGTCATCTGGAACGATCAGTTCTACGACGACCCAACCATCGACGGCTGCACAAAAGAGTGCGGAGCCCCTTGGGGCCATTCTAAAGGTCTGCTCGCATGGGATGCCACAGGAAGAGGCCTCGTCATGCAGGTTACGACACCGTCATGGCCGGCTGCGGGCAGCAAGGACCATCCACGAGCAGGCGACGGCAACACTCTCGGATGCGTCAAGGATAACGACGTTCAGGTCAGCCAGCATTTCTTCGCGTTGCGGATCTCGGAGAGCGATGTATTAACCCTGCTGAAGGCGCTTGAGAACGCCAGTGTTGTCACCGATCCCAACAACCCGCAGATCGTCCATAACGGAGGCCCCCAAGAGATCCAGGCGGAGGTCGCCAAACTCGGCGTCAAGTCGAACGCGACTATGCCCTTCACGGCGACCCTATCAACGGGGGTGGAGGTAATCTCGAAGCCCTCCAGTCTTCATGTCCCGCCGTGGCAGCTCGTTTCGTCCATCTTGGGAGGCGTTTCGCTCCGCGCCGCAACCTGGTGGGCCAAACCGACGATCCCAACCACGACTGCGGACTCGGCCATCGGCTGCTGGAGCGACAGTTTGAGCAAGGCGGGAGCGGTCGAAATCGCGACGACGGGGGAATGGGACGGGACGGTTATCGGTCTCAAGGGTGGATTGGGCACGAACTTCAACCACGCCAAAGTCGGCGTTGCCATATCGGGTGCCAAAGACCTCTCCATCTTCGGTGACATGAACCAGCAGGGGGCTCTCTCGGATAATTGCGCGAGCAGCCAGAATGGGCGCGGCGGGCTCTTTTACGTCGTCAAGGACGGTGCCCTTTCCGCAGACTTGGCGGCGCTGCTGAAGGGGGACACGGCTCCGAGCCGGTAGCTCTGGTCCACGGAGTTGGCCGAAGCGTCACCGCGGGCTTGCGAGATTCCACCAGCGCTGGTCGATTCAATTGTCATCAGCCAATTTCTCGTCGATTTTTCTGGCCGAGGGTGGAACGTGCGCGAAGTCATGCCCAGTGAGAATCGTTCCCGCATCTCGCATAACAGAGCGCATGGATGGGCGCTGAAAAGGGCTGCCCAGTGAGTGGTCCATTGAGTATTTGGAATAGAATTGAGCTTTAAAGCCGTGAAGCTACATGGCAGACTACACTCTTCGAATCCAACTCATGGGCAATCCAAACGACTCCGTCTACGAAGACCTTCACACCCGGATGCAGCGGGGCGGGTTTCGGCGGAGTGTTACCGGGGTGGACTCGAGCGGAGAGCAGGCAGTTTCCGCTTTGCCGCACGTCACCTCACGGATACATCAGTGAAATCCCTCACGGTGAGGCTCTCCACTCCGGATTTGAGCCGCGCTACGGATCGAAGGCGGACTGGGAGCGGCTCTTCAAGAAGGGCGTTTTACTTTCGTGGGTAGACAGTTCGTCTGGATTTCGCACGGGAGACAACTTCGACCCACAGAATCAGACACATGTCCGCGATGTCTTGCGGATGATCACTGCCGAGAAGAAGGGTGCAGCATGAGCGCCCGGACTGACCTAATGGGATGGACCCGCCTCGTAGAGGTGAGTTGGTAAGCTCGCCACGAGGAGGAGAGGCCATGAAGACGGTTGCAACCATCGGGCTGGACATCGCGAAGCAGGTTTTTCAGGTACACGGAGCGGACAAGTCGGGCAGGGCGCTACTGCGACGGAAGCTGAGGCGGGGCGAGGTGGCTCGTTTCTTTTCCGAGCTTCAACCATGTCTGATCGGGATCGAGGCCAGCGGAAGTGCACATTATTGGGCGCGCGTCCTCGGTAGTTTGGGGCACACGGTTCGGCTGATGGCGCCACAGTTCGTCAAGCCTTATGTGAAATCGCAGAAGAACGATGCCAACGATGCGGAGGCGATCTGCGAGGCGGTGACCCGGCCCCACATGCGTTTCGTTCCGCAGAAGTCGGTCGAGCAGCAGGATCTCCAGTGCCTGCATCGAGTACGCAGCCGGCTGGTCGCCTGGCGATCCGCGTTTTGAGGCAAGAAGCTCTGAAATTCGGCCTGGTCGATGAACTGGCCGAACCGGACTTAGTTGTGAGTCGGGCGGTTGAGTGGTGCCAGCGTGTTGTCGCTTTGCCCGAAGCCGCAATGGCCGCACGCCACGGTGCGCGAGCGGACTTGGTTGCGCTGTTTGAGGATACTTTGCAGCCCGAACAGGACAGCTTCACCGCGTCATGGTTTAGCGCCTCTACCCAGGAGCACGTTCGTGCCATCGCCGAGCGTTTAGGAAAATCAGCCACGAAGGGTTGACGTCTGCGTCGAACGATGAATACGGCAGCGGGCTTCGGCTTAACCCCAACAACGCCGAAGCGCTCAACAATCTTGCCCCGCTCAGCATCCTGTCGGGCTTGCTACTTCCTATTGTGGTGTTCGTCAGGCTCTGCTCCGATAAGCCGTTTGACAGAAACCTGAGTTCGAAGTCAATAAAGGGGCGGAGTCTGCAGATTCCGATACATGACCGGCCTACTTCCAAGCCGCATACGCCTGAATCACGGGCCAACCGGCAGTTTCTCTGGACGGAAACTAGCTGCCTCGTGGCAACGATTCACGGCCTGCCGAAGGCAGCACCGCGTTCGCCCACCAATGAGTGGCAGGCTGTGTCGGAAGCACTACGAACTCGGTACAACTTCGGTTTCAAATCAAAGGAGAAAGAATGTTCTTTCCGGTGCCCTAAGCGACACCATGCCAAGCACTTAGGAATTTGATTTGACCTGGTTCGGGACCAGGGGGTCGGAGGTTCAAATCCTCTCTTCCCTCTGATTTCGGACGAATTTCTCGACCCACAATCTGGCCTGCCCGGTAGTTTTGTACCGGCGAGAGAGTTAGTGCAGCGCTCCG
>JBAUBR010000393.1:0-17624 GCA_049676965.1 Occallatibacter sp. | reverse complement strand
CGCACGATGCGCCCGCGGCCCGCGCCCAGCGCCGAGCGAATCGCAAGCTCCTGCTGGCGCGCGTCGGCGCGCACAAGAAGCAGGTTCGCCACGTTGGTGCAAACGATCAGCATCACCACGCCAATCGTGCCCATCACCACCCACAGCACAGAGCCAACATTGCCGATCACTTCATCCTTCAGCGGCCGCAGCGCGGGCGTAATCCTCCAATGCGTGTACCAGTGCGGGTCGCTGCCGGGGCCGTTCGACCACGAATCCATCCACACGCCAATCAATCGCGAAACGTCGGCGTCGGCCAGCGATATGGACACGCCCGGCTTGAGGCGCCCGATGCCCTTGTAAGCGAAACCGGCCAGGATCTCATGGCGCGGGTCGAGGGCCAGCGGCGCCAGAAGATCGAAGTCCGCATTTACCACCTTGAACCCGCGTGGCATTACGCCGACAATTTCGCGGGCTATGGAATCGACCATGATGCTGCGCCCGATCACGGTGCGGTCGCCGCCGAAGCGCCGCTGCCAGTACCCGTAGCCCAGCATCACAGCCTTCGAGCCGCGCGGATCCTGGTCGGAAGCGAGCAGCCAGCGGCCGGCGGCGGGCGGGACATCGAGCGCCTGCAGCACTCCGTCGCTGATGAGCACGGTGCGCACCTCTTCCGGCTGCGCCAGGCCGGTGACATTGGCTGAGCGGGGCATTAACACGCCCAGAGACTGAAACGTGCGATTGTGTTCGGAAAAGGTGAAATACATTGAAGCCGAAAGACGCAGTTCGTCCCTGAAGTCGGTAAGGCCGGCCGCGCCCGGCGCGTTCAGCCACACGCTCACCAGTTGCTCCGGATGGGGATACGGCAGCGGCTTGATGAGCACGCTGTTGAGCACGCTGAAGACCGCCGTATTGGCGCCGATGCCGATGGCTAGCGTGAGAAGTACGGTGGCCGCAAACCCCGGCGATTTCTTGAGGCGCCGCAGCGCGAATTTCAGATCGGCCGCAACCGACTCGATCGTCGGCCACTGCCACACTTCGCGACTGCGCTGCTCGATCAGAGCCACGTTGCCGAATTCGCGCCGCGCTGCCTGTTCTGCCTGCACACGGGTCATACCGTTCTCCGTCAGCTCCTCGATCCGTTCGTCCAAGTGTTCGCGGATCGAAGCGGAAAGATCGTTATAGCGGCGGCGGCGATTGAAGAACTGAGCAAACCATTTCACAAATGCACTCCCGATCTTGCGGAATGAATCAAATTACGGCGCGGGTCGTCCTGCGGTTCCGCGTGGAACGGTAAAACTATTCGTTGCGCAATGCCGCGGTCGGATCCACGTGCATGGCGCGCCGCGCTGGACCCAAGGTAGCGAACATTGCCGCTATCAACATTGCCGCCGCCACGGCCGGATAGACTTCGATCGCGCCAAAGTGGATGCCGCCGAACATCGCGTCGAAGAGCCTGGGCAGCGGCAGCGCCGCCAACAGGCCGACAGCCGATCCGATCGCCGCGATCTTCAGGCCTTCCCGCAAGATCATCCAGGAAATGTCCGACCCCTTTGCGCCCAGCGCCAGGCGAATGCCGAACTCGTACGTGCGCTGGCCCACCGAGTAAGCAACCAGCCCATAAATACCGATGGAAGCTAGCAGCAGCGCCAGCAGCGCGAAAGTTCCCATCATGCGCAGGAAGACCGGGTCCCCGTTTCGCTGGCTGTCGATGACGCCTTCCATGCTCATCACGTGCAGCAGGGGCAGGTCGGAATCGATCTGCGCGACGGCGTGGCGCAGAGCGGGAGCCAGGCTGTTCGGTTCCACGCTGGAGCGCATCATGAGTGAGAAAGAGGCCACCGGCCGCTGAAGAAAGGGCTGGTACACCTCCGGATCGACCTTCGTGTTTTCGGAGTAGTTCTTCACATCGCTGACTACTCCCACGATCTCGCTCCACGCCGGCGCAACGTCTTTGATGTCGAGTTGAATCTGCTTTCCCAGCGGGTCTCGATCCTTGAAGAAGCGATGGACAAACTCCTGGTTCACTACCACTACTTGCGGCGAATCGGCATCGTCTATTCCGGTGAAGACGCGGCCGCGCAGCTGCGGAACGCCGGCCACATTGAAATAATCCTGCGTCACCACTACGTTGAGAGCCTTGTGCTGTTCGTTGAGCGGCAATTCAGGCTCGCCTCGGATGCGGACGGGAACACTGCCCGGCCCCGACGCGGGAAGATCGGACGTAACCGCTGCGAATTCCACGCCGGGAATCTGCTGCAAGCGAGGCACCAGGTCGCGCACAAACAGGGTTTGCCGCGAGGGATCGCTATACCGCGCATGATCCAGCACAATGCCGGCAGTCATCAGATGGTCTGACCTGAATCCCAGCTCTTGATGCTCGAGCATGAATACTCCATGGATGAGCAGACTGGCTCCGATGAGAAGAAACAGCGCCAACGCGATTTCGCCGCCCACGAGCGTGGCGCGCAACCGGCTCTGCGAGCGGCCGGCCGTGGCCGCGCGGCCTTCGCTTCTGAGATCGGTGTTGATTTGAGTACGTGAAGCTTTGAGCGCCGGAGCCAGACTGGCGAGCACGGCCGAAACCAGCGAAACACCCAGAACGAAGAACAATACGTTGGCATCGAGACGCACCGGAACGGCGCTGATCGCGTCGTTGAACGTCAGCGCGGCGCGCAGAACCTGGATTCCGTAATAGGTCAGCAGCAATCCGGCCGCTCCGCCGGCAAGCGCGATGACTAGGCCCTCGGTAAGCAACTGCCGCACCACGCGCGCGCGGCTGGCGCCCAGCGAGGCGCGAATCGCCAGCTCTTTCTGCCGCCCCGCGGCGCGCGTCAGCAGCAGACCGGCAACGTTGGCGCAGGCAATCAGCAGAACAAAGCCCACCGTGGTCATGATCACCACCAGCGCGTTGCGGATGTCGAATTCGTAAACCAGGAAATCGGGCAGCGTCCTCACCGCCGCGCCCCATCGCTTTTCGGTGGCGGGAAAATCGCGTTCAGCCTGATGCGCCAGAATCTTCATCTCCGCGCGCGCCTGCGGGAGCGTGACGCCGGGCGCGAGCTTCGCAAACAGATACAGCGAGCGGTCTTTGCGCGCCTCAGCCGTCTTATCCGCGGGGCCTAGTGTCAGCGGCGTCCACAGTTGCGGTGTAACGCCCATCAGGTTGAAGTCCGCTGCCATCACGCCCACCACGATGTAGTCTTCGCGGTTCAGGCGGATCGTACGCCCAACCACCGAAGGGTCCGAACCGAAGCGTCGCTCCCAAAGTCCGTGGCTGAGAATGGCGAGATGATCGCGCCCGGGCTGATCGTCGCCGGCAAGGAAAGTACGCCCAAGGACGGGGGAAACAGTGAGGACGCCGAAATAATTCGGCGACACGGCCGCATACTGGATCGCCTCCGGTTGCTCCTTACCCGAGATGCTGGCCGTGCGAAACTCATCCGCGGCCGCCATCTCCGCGAAGACACGGCGATCCGCGCGCCAGGCAAGATAGTTCGGCGCAGAAACCGGATTGACATCGGGCAGAAAACTCTGATCGGGATTGACCGACGAAACGACCACCACGCTCCGCGGATCGCGGCCCGGCACATGGGGCATCAGGAATGCGCTCACCAGGCTGAACATGGTCGCATTCACGCCGATGCCCAGCGCCAGCGTCACCACCGCCGTCAGCGTAAAGCCCGGCGACTTGATCAGTTGCCGAATGGCAAACCTCACGTCGGCCCAGACGCTCTCGATCGCCGGCCATTGCCACACTTCGCGGCTGCGCTGCTCGACGAGCGCCACATTGCCGAATTCGCGCCGCGCTGCATGTTCCGCCTGCGGGCGCGGCATTCCGCCTTCCGACAGCTCTTCAATCCTCTCCGCGAGGTGTTCGTGAATGGAAGCAGAGAGATCGTTATACCGTCGGCGGCGAGAGAAGAACGGCCAAAATCCTTGCATAGATACCTCGATACGCTGTTTTGCGAATCTGCGTTCCCACCAATTTCGTGAACGGCGCAGTTCGATTCCGGTTTACTCGGAGCGCAACGCTTTCATCGGTGCGATTGCAGTTGCCGCCAAAGCCGGCGCAATGGAAGCTGCTCCTGCCGCGACCAGCAAGATCGAAAAGATTGCGCCCAGCATTGCCGGATCGCGCGAGTTTCCGTTTGTCCAATCCGCAAAAATCCGGCTGAGCGCGAAGTTGAGCAAGAAGCCAATGCCGGCGCCGGCCAAAAGAGCGGCGAAAGTCGAATTCGTAACCAGGCGCACGATGTGAAGCCGCCGGGCGCCCAACGCGATGCGCACGCCGAACTCGCTTGTTCTCTGCGCAACAAGATAAGACTGAACGCAATAGAGGCCGCTGACGGCGAATGCCAGCCCGAGAAATGCAAAAACGGTAAACAGGCCGGCGACGAATCGTTCGCGGCCCAGGCTTCCATCCAGCATGTCGCTCGCGGTCGTCATCTCGCCCACGGCCTGCCCCGCATCGATGCGATGCACGTCTTCTTTGATCGAATGCAGCGCGCCTGCGGGATCGCCCCGCGTGCGCAGCACAAGATCGAATCCGTCATAAGGCGTCATGGTATAGGGCACATAAACGGCCGGCGAAATCTGCTCGTCCAGGCCCTGGTTCGGCGAATCGCCCACTTCGCCAACGATCAGGAATCGCTGATTGTCTCCCGGCGCCACCAGCTTCCACTCGGTTCCGCTGGCTACGCCGTTGTTCAGCACGATCGTCTGCCCGATTGCATCGCTGCTCGGCCAATAGCGCCGCCACATCGCTTCATTAATCAGCGCCAGTCGAGCGGCATGCGCCGTCTCCGCCGCGCTCCACACGCGGCCGCGCAGCAACGGAATGCGCAGTGTGCCGAAATACTCGGGGCTCACCTGCTCCGCAACCACGTGGCCCGATGCGCCGTGCAGTGCGGGGATAGAGACCGGCGTGGAATCGAGAATGCTGGGAGGCAGATTGCCGATGGCCGCGGAGACAACATTCGTATCCGATGCGACGGCCTGGCGAATCTGCTCGTAGTACTGGACGCGGTCCGCCCAGCGATCGTGCGAGCCCTCGCGCAGCACGAGGTTGACCGACGAGACATTCTCCGGGTCAAAGCCGAGGCTGGCGTGCATGAGTTGCAGCAGCCTGCGCACCGTCGCTCCCGAGCAGGCGAGCAGGAGAATGGTGATGGCCACCTGGCTCGCAAGCAGCGCCATGTGGATCTTCTGCGTGCCACGCCTTCCCGCAAATCTGTGCGCGCCCGCGTCCGCGGCCTGACGCAGATCCGCCCGCGACATGCGCACTGCCGGCCACAACCCGCACGCCACTCCGGTCAGCGTCGAGACGCCCGCGCTGAAAAGCAGTACCGGAATATTCAGTGCGATGTCAGCCTCGGGTGGAAACAGAGTAGGCAAAGGAACAAGAAAATATCGGACGAGCCGGATACCGCCGAGCGCCAGCAGAACTCCGCAGCCGCCGCCCGCGGAAGAAAGAAGCAGTGACTCGGTAAGCAGTTGCCCAACGATGCGCCTTCGTCCCGCGCCCAGCGCCTTGCGCATTGCCATCTCCGCCTGGCGCGCCTCACCGCGCGCCAGCAGCAGTATGGCCACATTGACGCACGCCAGCACCAGCAGAAACGAAACGGAGATGAAGAGAATGACCAGCACGCCCTTGAATCTGCCGATCGCGATCTCGTTGATGTGCACCAAGTGCACTTTGAACTTCTGCGGGAAATTGCCCGGCGTCTCTTTCGCAAACCTGTCCAGCATCGGTTCCAGCGCCTGCTCGGCCGCTTCATCGCTAACGCCGGCGCGGATACGCGCATACACGTTGGCGATGTGCCGCGGGTCCGGCGAGTACGCCAGCGGAATGTAGGCATCGCTGCCCATCCACGCGAAGCGCGGCGGCATCACTCCAAGAATGGTGTAACTCTCGTGGTTCAGCTGCAGCGGTTTGCCGATGGCATCGGCGCTGCCCGCGTAATGCGATTTCCAAAATCGATAGCTGAGCACGGCCACTCGGGAACTGTCGGAGGAAGCAAATCCCCGGCCCAACTCAGCGGGCACACCAAAATACTCAAACGCGTTGGGTGAAAGGCGGCCAACCTGCACTTGCTCCGGCAGTTCTTCGCGCGTGAGCGCCATCGAGTAGACGTCTTCGGCGACGGCTCCATCGAGCACCGGTGACTTCTCGAACTCGGCAAATTGCGGACCGGTGAGGGCCAGGTCATCGGGGAAGGGGTCTTTATCGTAAAGGTGCAGGTGCACCATGCGCATCGCATCGCGATACGGATACGGATCGATGAGCACCGCGTGAATCACGCTGTACATCGCCGCTTGCGCGCCAATCCCGATCGCCAGCGTGGCAATCGCGGCAATGGTAAAGCGCGGCGACCTTGCAGCCTGCCTCCACGCGAACCTCAGGTCCGCCCAAAGATTCTCCATCGCAGGCCATTGCCACACTTCGCGGCTGTGCTGCTCGATGAGCGCCACGTTGCCGAATTCGCGGCGCGCATGTACCTCGGCATCTTGTCGCGATATTCCTTGCTCCACCAACTCGTTGACCTTCTCTTCCAGATGTTCACGAATCGAAGCGGCGAGATCTTCGCAGCGGCGCCGGCGCGAGAGAATCTTTCCGAACGGCTGCATTAGCGCCCTCCTTAAGACCCCGCAACGGCCAGCACGCGGCTGATTCCGGCGAACATCTTTTCGAAGCTCGACCGCTCCTGCTCCAGGTGCTTCGCGCCAGCCGGAGTGAGTTTAAAGATCCTCACCGGGCGCCCGCGCGGCGACAAGCCCTCCTCCGATTTGAGCCATCCGGCCTTCAACATGCGCTGCAGCGCCGGGTAGAGCGACCCCTCCTCAATCTGCAGCAGATCGTCCGAGACGCTTTTGATGTGCCGCGCCAGGGCATAGCCGTGCATCGCCTTGCGGCTCAGCGTCTGCAGAATCATCATTTCCAGCGCCCCCGGAAAGAGGTCACGGTATTCGGGTTTTGCCGTCATGGGTGAGATCGTATGCTCAAATTACTATTTTGGCAATAGTATTGCGACGATAGTAAAAGCAGGCTCCCGGAATGTGAAGCCGACGCATCTCCCATTCGGCAACGAAGGCGAAGGTCCGGCGCAGTACGAATCACTCACAATTGTTCCGGACCTCCAAAATCCATGCGCCGGTTCCCATTGTTCGAATTTCGAGCCCCCGCACTTCGGCAGGATGACCTGCCGTATTTACGACAGCTCAATTGCGAAGTTGACGATTGATGGGAATGCCGGAAAGGGAGCGTACCTGACTCAATCGAGCACCTTTCCTGCAAGGTGAAGAATCTCGGGGAGCGTTGCTTTGTAACAAGGAATTCATTTGCGGATTCAAGATGCCGTAATCAGGCAAGCGCAAGATGGATGCTGCTGAGAGACCCCGGTCCTGCTTCCGCCGCCTGCCAGGAAGATCTGCACAAGGAAACCGGTCCGCAAGAGGATTTCTCAGCGTTCTCTGCTCGCAAGTTGCCCCTAGGATCCGGCTGAATTGTTCTTGTTGTCCAATCCAACAAATGCGCCCGTCACCCAAAGCGAAATCGCCGAAGGAGGCTTACCCCATGCGGTGCAACCGTTCTCGTTTGCAGTATTTTGCCGCGGGCGTTCTCGCGGCCTGCGCCATGTACGGCATTCCCGGCGCCGTGGCGCAACTTAACACCGGCGAGCCGCAAATCCTGAGCACCAGCCAGCTGATCACTATCCTCGCTCCCAATGGAGCCCGCTTCCAGCCGCTCAATCCCAATCTCGCGGACAATCCCGAGTACACTGCCGGGCAGGCGGTCACCACCATCGAAGACGTGCTCGGCACGCCGCACCTCAACCTCAACGACGCCAATACTCTTCCCATGGTCGACGCGTTCGACCTCGATCAGAAGACGTGGAAGTTCACCGCTGTGCCGTCGGCGCTGCTGTCCGGCACAACGCTGCCCATTCCGGTCAGCGTGTTCAATAGTCACGGGGTAGTGGTCGGCAGCCTGAAGCCGCTGCACGACGCCACCTGGTGGGCGAATGCCACCAAGGGGATGGACTTCTCGGTGGAAGACCATCTCGACAGCAACAAGTACAATCGCATTCTGTGGGCGGGAACCATGGGCGACAAGCCTTATCCGGATTTCAGGAGTGGGCTCGATCTGCGAGCCAACCGCGCGGAGTTGCTCAGGAACTTCCGGCAGCGGCAAGCGGCGCCGCCGGCGGCCACTGAGAGTCGGCCGAAGGAGCCGGCGCAGGCCGGACCGGCTGGATCCTCAAGGTAGACTCGGCCCGAATGGGAGGCCGGCTGAGGAATGTCCCGCCTCCTGTTCATCTCCAGACCGGCAGACCTGTCGCCAATGCAAATGCTTGATCTGTTTGTCGGTCTTTCAGTTTCCATTCGTAGTTTTGAGCAGCATTCAAGCTTGTGTTGGAATTGGGAAAATCGGATGTCTGAAGGAAATTCGAGCGGCAGTATCTGGCCCGCTGCGGCAAGTGAATTTCAACTCTGCGCGCCGCCGGCCTGCCGGCGAGTTTGCGATCTCCCACCGGAGTCCAAAATGGCAACAGAATCCGGAATTCGGCCAGTCGGGAAAAACACTCCACTGGCCAACCGCTTGGCAATCGTCGTCATGCTGGCCCTGCTGACGAACTGCGTATTCGCGGCTGCGCAAAACGTAGTTTTGACCGGAGCGGTCAGCGGGCGGATTACCGATCGAAGCGGCGCGGTCGTGCCCGACGCCTCGTTGGTCGTCAAGAACCTGGAAACCGGTGTTGAACAGTCCGCCTCCACGAACCATGCCGGACTTTACCGGTTTCCGGTGCTCGCGCCGGGCACCTATTCCATTACTGCAAGCTCCAAGGGCTTTCACGATGTCGAGGGCCTGCTGCAAGTGCGGGTCGGAAACACCACCTCGGAGGACTTCAAACTGCAGGTAGGAGCCAGCCGCGACACAGTCACGGTGAGCGGGAGAGGACCGATGCTGAGGCCGGCCGAGTCCTCTGCCAGCACCGTGATGGAGCACTCCTTTATTGAGGAATTGCCGCTCAACGGACGAAAATACACCGACTTTACGGAGCTGACGCCGAATACCAGCTACGACGGCGACACCGGCCTGGTGAGCATTGCCGGACAACAGGGCGGAGAGGATTCCGGTTACGCCAATGGAAATGGCTCCAACGCCTTCACCGTCGACGGATCCAATGCGACCAGCAACTACTTCGCCGATATTGTTGGCCGTAACCGCATTCCGTATCTGTATGGCGAGGATGCGATCCAGGAGTTTCAGGTCTCGGTGAGTCCGTATTCGGCAA
The DNA here is from genome assembly GCA_049676965.1 of Occallatibacter sp. Lineage (GTDB taxonomy): Bacteria > Acidobacteriota > Terriglobia > Terriglobales > Acidobacteriaceae > Telmatobacter. The sequence continues at coordinate 8,346 of JBAUBR010000393.1, read as the reverse complement.
TCTATGGAGGCGGAGCGGGCTTCGTCAACGCGGTCACCCGGTCGGGAAGCAACGAGTTTCACGGCAGCACGTTCTATTACAACCGCAACTCCGCGACCGGCGCCAACGATGCCCTCGACAAGGCCGCCGGCAATCCCAAGCCGGATGATGCGTTGCAGCAGTTCGGCGCTGGGATGGGCGGGCCGGTGCTGCGAAATCGCTTATGGTTCTTTGCGGATTATGAACAGCAGCTGAGAAACGATCCGATTCCCGTGATTAACTCGGCCTTGGCTACCACGCCGGCAAGCCTGGCTCCTTTCTTGACGGCTAACTTCGGTATTCCGGCCGGGACGACGCTCCCCGCGCCGGACGGCCCCTTGCCGGTGCCGGGCAACGCTACCGCCCCCGATCCGACCAATCCGGTCTACCTCCAGCAAGTCTCAAATACCGTGAGCGCGCTGAACTCCAATCTGGGCCTCAAGCCAAGAAACCGCAACGATTGGGTCCTCACCCCGCGGCTGGACTATCAGGCCGGCTCACGCGACAGCCTCTTCCTGAGCTTCAATGTGAACCGCTTCAACTCGCCAGGAGGCGTCATCATCGACCCAACCGTGGCCAATTACGGGACGCAAACCCTGGCCAACGCCTATGTGCACACCTTCCTGGCCAGCCTGGGGTGGACGCACACTTTCTCTTCCCGCCTGGTAAACGAATTCCATGCGGCCACCTCCGACGACAACCAGATCTCGACACCTACCGGTCTGGCTCCAAACACCCCCACCCTGATCCTCGATAGCCCGGCCTCTTTCATTCTGGGCAACGCTCCATTCTCCATCGGCAGAGTCTTCGAGCGGCAGTATTCCGCCGCCGACCGGTTCGATTATGTGATTGGCAAGCACACGCTGCAATTCGGTTTCGATTTCAACCGCGCCTGGGATTCGGACAATAACGACGGCGGCGCCGATCCCAACGAAGCCGTCGAGTTCGGGTCGTTCCTCGGCAGTTACGAGTTTTCGAACCTGGAGGATTTTGCGCTCGGCGAATACAACGTATTCAGCCAGTCTTCCGGTAACCCGACCTTTTCTTTCGGCGTGCCTTATTACGGGTTCTACGTACAGGATTCTTTCCGGGCGTTCCCGCGGTTGACGCTGGATATGGGCTTGCGCGAGGACTTTCAAGTCTACCCGCAGCCGGCCCAGAATCCGGTGTTTCCGCTCACCGGCCAGTATCCGAACCAGTTCCTGCGCCTCGGGCCGCGCTTCGGCTTTGCCCTGCAGCCCATGTCGAAGACCGTTGTGCGCGGCGGATTCGGCGTGTTTTACACCAATATGAACGGCCTGAATTACCGCAATGCCGTAGCTTCGAACGGGTTGGTGTCGCAGCAGTCTTCCGCCAGCGTAAGCTACTCCTCGGGGCCGCCGGACCAGCAGTTGCCGACATTCCCAAGCATCCTGCCGGGGAATTCTCCCCTGTTCGCCGCTTCAGAGGACATTTCGCTGGTTTCTCCCCAGTTTCGGGCTCCCTATATCCTGCAATCGAGCTTGCAGATTGAGCGGGAGATTCTGCCTGACACCATCGTCAGTATCGGCACCATGTGGAATCACGGGCTGCACATTCTCTCCGGCAGCGCCTACGACCAGAACCTGAATCCGCTCAATGGCACAACGACCTACATAGTCTGCTCTCCCAGCGCGACAACAGCACCCTGCGGCGGGCCCACCATCGCGTTGCCCAATATGGACAATGGGCTGCTGGCCGAAGGCCGCGTCAGCTCCAGGCTGGGCCAGATTAACCAACTGATCAGTCCCGCGCAAAATTATTACAACTCCGTTTTCGTGCAGGCGCAGCGCCGCATGTCGCAGGGCCTTTCGCTGCAGTTCTCCTACACCTTCGCCAAGAGCATCATGCTCGATGGAATGGACTTCAGCAATCAGTTCGACTTCAGCAATACTCACGCTCCGTCGCTGCTCGACCAGCGGCACAAAGTATCGCTTGCCGGTGTCTACCGTCCTCGCTTGGAGAACATGACGAGCTCCGGCGCGGGTCGCGCCATCCTGTCGGGCTGGACGCTGAGCAGCGTCATGGAGTTCTCTTCGGGCCGCCCCTACGCGGGTCTGTTGAGTCCCGCGTGCACGAGTTCGAACCTTTCCTTCAGCAACTGCGATGGCGCCAATGACAACCTGAACGACACCGCCTTCAACCAGGACACCGCCAACACCGCGGGCGGCATCAATGGTGCCGGCCCCACGCCGGGGATCGGCCTGAATTCTTTCTACGGGCCGTGGCTGGAGAGGATCGACGCCGGGTTGGCGCGCAGCTTTGCGATCCGGGAGGGAAAGGATCTGCAATTTCAGGCGCAAGCCTTTAACTTGTTCAACCACGCCAACTACTACGTGCAGAACGGCGACGGCATCAACCAGCTGCAATACAACCCCATCGGCGCCAACTGCGGCGACGGCGCCTCCCTGAACCAGACCTGCTATCTGGTGCCCAATTCGGGGCCGGGCAACTTCGGAACCTTTGGGGAGATTAGCCCGAATGGCCTTCCCCGCGTGCTGCAGTTCTCCGCGAGATTCACGTTCTAGCAGGCTGCGGAAAAACTCAAGAGTGCTACCGATTGTCATCCATTTTAAAATGGGGTGGGCACAAAAAATGGGCACAGTGGCCAATTTTCGGCGCTTCACGGATCGTCCTCGATCACTCTAAGTTGTTGATTTTGCTTGGTGGACGCGGTAGGAATCGAATCATCAATCAAACGTACTTTCAACAACATGCAGGTCAGCGGATGACACCTAAGACCATGCAAAGCAGCCTAAAACCGATAAACAGAGCGCAGACGGAGCGCGTCTTTGCAATCTCTCTGTTGCAGTTCTCCTCCCAACTTCGAATCCTGCTTCCCTATCGACGAAAGATCCATTTCGTCGATGCTAAGCAACGCCTTGACGTGTCCCAAAAAGGGTAATTTTCGGGACCAAATCCAAAGCCGGCAAAAACGCGGGCTTGCTCGATCCCGAAAGTCTGTCCCACAGTTCCGGCATGAAAAGCCCCGCCCGAGCCGCGAAAAGGGCAGGTGGAAACATTCCCTCACACGTCACTTGCGCGGGCTGCTCTTTGAAATGATCGAGCGAATGCGGACCGACCTGTTGGCTATGCAGCGGTGGACGCCAATGCTTGAGGCCGGTCGCGTCACATTACAGCCTGCCTGACTTCCTCGTCCTTTGTTTTTGGTTGGGGAATACCATGCGGGCAGCGCGTTCGGTAGTCGATGTACTTCTGGCAATCCGCGCAGAACTCGCAACCGTTCGGACATTCAAATAACCAATAGCCGGGCCGAAATGAAAACGGGAACATCTTCGCCTTGCAGCGGCGGCATCGCGGTATCCTTTTCGGCGGCGGCTGCTGCGCGGCCATCGCCATGTTGGTCCGCACAAGCTTAATCAGCCCGGCATGGAAGCCGCACCACCCGTCTCAAGATCGGCGGGGAACTCGCATCCAGGCATTTTGCACTGCATTGCCGAATCTTAACATCAACTCAACAATGCAGCGCTGGTCGATCGCTGCGGTCTCGCGTGCAAAATAGGTCGGCCACCCTATGGCCCCTCTGAAATCCGCGCCGATCACGGCTTTCGTTAGCCGCGGACACGCTGCAAAGTAAGGATCCTCCGGCAGAGCCGGAGGCTTTACGGTTGCTGGCCCCTCAAAGGGGCCTGATCGCAACCGGTGAAAAGCAAAAGCAACCGCAGAAGCATCGCCAAACAGTGGACTTCGACACAGCAAAAGCAACAGCGGGAGGTATACTCCCGGAATTCTCAAAGTTCTACTGCCACCCCGGCAGAGCCGGGGGAACTCCCGTTACATTAGGGCGTACCCATACTTGCATGAGTACAGGCGTCTATATCCGCGTATCGTCTCCAAAAGAGGTCAATAGGAAAGAAGGCTTAATCCGCTTTACGGCGCGAGGATTGCCACTCCAGAGCTATTCTCACCGTCGCCATTGGTTTTGAGCTGCATCATCAGCACAACGGTCGCAATGTTATCACCGTTGAATGCGCCGAGCTTCATTTCAATGCCTTTGCCATTGGTCGATGGATCAGCAGGAGTCAAAACGCCGGTACTGTTTGAAGCGACGGTATAGGTACCGGTGACAGTGTCTTGAGTACCGGCTGCAAATACAGGATTCCCCGAGTTGGAAGTAATAGGCTGCTTTGGATTGCTTGTGCAAGACAGCGAGACGCTGTCATTACTGGCATCCTGATCAAGGTCGGCTGAATCGGTCAGGACCACGTTAAGGGTTCCAGCGCCACTGAAGGTCACTGTACCGTAAGTTATCTGTGTGTTGACGGACGACCCGCCAACAAATTGATTGTAGGTAACACCAAAGCACTTGACAGACAGTTGCTTTCCCCAGGAGATACTCTGAGCTTTGGTGAACTGCAAGAAGTATGTCCCTTTCAAACTGGCTTTGGATGGTGATGCGGCTTGAGCCGCACCAGACAGAACGAACACCAACGAAGCGAGCAAGGCTATACGTTTCATGATATTTCTCCTTATCGGTTATGGATTTAGAGTTTTATGCGGCTGGGAGCGGACGCGGATGCCAAAGCCCGCATGAGTGCGCCAATTCGCCGCGGCAAGTGGGCGGTTCGGTTCAGCGGTGATTTCGCCGTCGGGCCATGCTGGCGCCCGCGCGTCCCGAACCGTCAACGGGCCGGGAGCGGGCAGATTCCCACGGTTTGCAGGCCGATCTTCTTTGCAGGGCGCTCCCATCATAGTGTCATGCTTGCATCATGCAGCCGTCATTCCCGGAGCGCGATACCCCGAAAGCTCCGAACTGCACACCACGAATGGGTCATGGCCCCATAAGGAGCGACGCCAAATAGCGTAAAGAAACACCGCCATTTAGCGGTAAAGATGACACGAAACACGCACCGGGGTACTTTTTCTCTTTCATCTCCATGATTCAATTGCGGACGCGTTGCGCGTGTCTCAAAGGGTAAGTTTCGGGACGCCAAGATCGGTCTCGGTATGGCTTTTTCCGGATCGCCGATATGCCATGAAGTGCATAGCTTCAGGCGAGACGAGAGGATTGGTAAAGCACAAGCCGATTTCTCGGCACCGATCTGCCACACCTTCTGAATAACTGCGAACTGGACGCGATCTTCGTGCGGCGCTCTCAACCCAGCGAGATGTGGGGCACCGGCCGATTCTCATGGGCTGATTATCTAGGATTCATCTTCACGGAAACACAGCGCGCCTTTGGCGCTTTACGGGCGTATTTCGGGCGATTTTGCGGCGGAGACTTGGGCCTCGCGCCTTCAATTTTGACTTTTTCAACTGTTATGCAATACCGTAACAGTGGTACAGAGTGATATTCAATGTCCTTCAGGCTTACGTCCACGACCGGGCAACCGCTCTACCTGCAATTGATGCAGCAAATTCGGCATGCCGTGGAAACGGCCGCATTGCGAGACGGCGATCAATTACCGGGCATTCGGACGCTGGCTGAGGACTTGGTCGTCAGTCCGAGTACCGTTGTAAAGGCATATTCCGAACTCGAACACGAAGGGCTCCTGGAGATGCGCCAGGGTTCTGGAGCATTTGTCTGTGTGAAGCGTCGGACCAAATCCCTGACGGATCATGTGCAGGTGGCACGTCAGCGGATGCGAGACCTTATCGAGCAATTACGGCATGATGGCCTCTTAGATGAAGAGATTCGCCGAGCCTTTGAGGCAGAGCTTCTCTCCGTGGCCGAGACTGTGGGGAAACGATGACGCATGATTCTGTCGTACTTACGCACGCCCTTACGAAGACGTATGGTGACGCTGAGGTTGTTCGGGGACTGGATTTGTCAGTGAGACGAAATCAGATCACGGCTTTTCTCGGTCGAAATGGCGCAGGCAAGAGTACTACTATCAAGATGCTCCTCGGCATGGTCCGGCCCACTTCGGGCGAGGGCTCCGTACTTGGAAAACGAATCACCGACCCTGAAGAGAATCGCCTAATGCGGCGCGGAGTCGCCTTCGTTGCCGAAAACAAGCCGTTGTACGACTATATGACGGTTGAACAGACAATCCGATTTACACGTTCCTTCTATCCCGATTGGCGCAGTGAAGTTGAAAGAACACTCCTGCGCGACTACGAATTGCCGATGCACCGGAAGGTCAGTCGGCTTTCAAAAGGAATGCGGACTAAACTCGCTCTTCTGCTCGCGTTTGCTCGACGCCCAGAGTTACTGATCCTAGATGAACCAAGTGAAGGACTCGATCCGGTTGGGATTGAACGTCTTCTCCAAACTCTTGTTGCCCAATCGGCAGATGGAGTGACTGTTTTCTTTTCCTCTCACCAGATTGCAGAGGTCGAGCGTATCGCTGATCAGGTTTGTGTTCTTGAAAAAGGTTGTCTGCTGCTAGACGCGTCCCTAGACCAACTCCGTCAATTCTGGCGGCGCATTGATTTGGTCTTTGACGTGCCCCCGCCCGAGAGTGAATTTCATATCTCTGGAGTCGAGAGCATCCGAATCAGCGGCCGCCAAATGAGCCTGTTTGTCAGTCGGAATGCGGAAGCAGTGATTGAACGCGCTCGCCGTTTGCAGACTGTTTCCGTCGAGGTTGCACCCATTGGATTGCGCGAAATATTTCTGGAGACGGTTAAGGAGGATTGAATCGTGCTTTGGTACAAGGCCTGGCTTGAAACTCGCGCTAGATTTTTAACTTCTCTGGTGATCGTCACGGTCATTAGCGCATTTTTTGTCTTCCACAACCAAGGAGACCCTGAGTGGAACACAGAGTTCTACCGCCTGCTGTTCGGCCACCAGCAAGTCCTCGCCACCTTATGGATTTTTTTAGTCATTCTTTTGGGCATGGGTGGAATCGTTCGTGAAAAGGCAATTGGCACATCTGCGTTTACCCTGACTTTACCGGTCAGCAAGACGCGCCTCTTGAGTGTCCGAGCCGGGATGGGCGTTATAGAAGCGATCGCGTTAGCCATTGTGCCTTGGGCCGCAGTTTTTGTAATTTGTTCGATTACAAAGATGCCTATTTTAATCTCACAAGTTGGACTGTACGTTCTGTTATTGATTGGGGGCGGCTTGGTGTATTTCACCTTAGCTGTATTAATTTCGTCGTTAATCGCGGGCGAATATACAGCTCCAGCCGTCGCGTTTGGAGTGGCCCTCGTAGCCACCGTGGTGTGGGATGTTTATCTTCAACCTTTCAGCAATCGAGAAATGCTGACCGGCGCTTTTTCAGTAGATAGAAGAACGTATCTTCTTTCGGGGCATCTGCCGTGGCTGGGCATACTCGCGAGTCTCTCTGTAGCGGCGGTGATGCTGCTGGCATCTATCATGATCGTACAAAGACGGGAGTTTTAAAGTTTTCGATGCGATGCCCTGAATGATTCTTTAGGGTATGTTATCGACTTTGTTCGCGGTCTTTATCTTTAAGATCTATCGTGGGAACTGGCGGAAAGCCCAGGTCTCAGAAACCAAGCCTTCCGGAATCGCGCGCGGGATACGCTCAAAAAAAGCTAAAGGTCCGTCGAATTTGCGTGCCAGCCATGGGCCCTTATAAACGCGAATCTCGCCACTAAAACGGCTGCTCTGCTCGAATAACCTGCCGCCGGAAAACAGGTCCGATCTGCCTTCGGGCTAAAGCGTCTCGAAAAGAGTAAGTTTCGGGACAATTCGCGGAACCGCCATAAACGCAGGCTTGCGCGTCCCGAAAGTCTGTCCCAAAAGTGTGGCCCCGCCATGGTAGTACCACACCAATTGACGCCTCTTTCCGGCGCGGAAACCAAGAAGGAAGCTCGCAAACGGCAAGCCTCAAAACCTCCTTCTAGGGCTCTCCTCCACTTTCTCGGTGGTGCGTTGCGCCTGCCCAAACGCATACAAGTAGCCGTTCTCCTGGGCCTTGGTGGAAGACTGTCGGCGGTCGCCTCGGCGCGCCTGCAAACAACCAGCTCGAAAGATCGATTTCGCAGGGACGGTCGCTCTAATGTGCTGCGCATCCAGTCACGGATTTTGAGCCGGAGCACGGGGCAATCGGCACATGCTTCCTGTGCATGTCTGCACGGTCGTTGTTGCGGAAATGCCACGTCCAGCGCTGGTATGGCGTGCCGATTTTGGACACCATACCTAGAAATCGACATTCGTGCATTTTTACCGCTGAGCTGTGCAGCGGGGACTTGTCTATCCGGATGACTTGCTCTATTGGTTGTGGCTCTACGCTCTCTACAACCCCTACCTAGTCGATCCTGAAAAACAGGTAATACTCCTATAAAACCTGATGAAACGCGTTGTTTTATGGTCTAGAATTTCCCTGAAGGCGCAGCAAATGGCCTGGAAAGCGGGGAAAAACGATGCGGCCCAAG
>JBAUBR010000392.1:0-8469 GCA_049676965.1 Occallatibacter sp. | reverse complement strand
GGGGCAACTGCCAGAACGGCGCGCTGCGCGGGCCGGCGCTCAAAACAGCGGACCTGAACGTGATCAAGCGGTTCCCGGTCACGGAGCGGGTCAACGCGGCCTTGGCGGCGCAGTTCATCAACCTGACCAACACGCCGGTCTTCAGCGTGCCGGCGAGCTGGTGGGGCCAGTACAGCTCCTGCCAGAGCTGCAACGGCGTCCGCACCACCGGCTTCAACGGAGGCGGCTCCGGGACAGTGGGGCTGTTTGGATTGCTGGACGGGTCGAATCCTGGGCGGGAGGTTGAGCTTTCGATGAAGGTGACGTTCTAAGGGCAGATGGTATGCGCGGTGTCCCACCCTTTCCGCAAAGAACGCGGAAAGGATGGGGCACGGTGGAATTGTGGGATCAGAAAGAGTGGAAACGCAGGTCCCTCGACTTCGTTCGGCGCAAAAGCACGCCAAACTGCGCTCGGGATGACAGTTCAATGGAAGCTACGCCAGCTTGACGAAGTGCATGGCGGCGGAATTCATGCAATAGCGCTGGCCGGTGGGACGGGGACCGTCGTCGAAGACGTGGCCGAGGTGCGCGTCGCAGCGGCGGCAGGAGACGGCGGTGCGGTCCATACCCAGGCTGGGGTCGCGGGTTTCCAGCACATTTTCGCGCGCAATCGGCACCCAGAAGCTGGGCCAGCCGGTGCCGGATTCGAACTTGGTGGCCGAGCTGAAGAGCGCCGTGTCGCAGCAGATGCAGCGGTAGATCCCATTGTCGTGCAGGTTCCAGGTGTCGCCGGTGTAAGCCTGCTCAGTGCCGGCCTGGCGGGCGACCGCATAGGAGATGGGCGAGAGTTGCTGGCGCCACTCGGCATCGGTCTTTACGATGCGGGGAACGGTGACCTTGCCGGTTTTCTTGCCGTTGGCGGCGAATTCAACGATCGTGACCTCCGTAGGCTCGTCCCTGGCGTCGACCGGCTGCGGGGTAATGAGTAACTCACTCCGCAGGGCCAGCAGCACGGCTCCGCTCACCCCAGCGGCGGCGGTGACGATGAAGGCGCGGCGGCCCAATCCAGAGACCTTCGGGGCGTTCGAGTCCAATTTCACGATCATCGCTCCTTTGTTCGTTCGCCGACGCATGTGAGACGAGCGGGCAGCCGGGAAAGTTACCGAAGATGCCGGCGATCAATACTGCTGCAGGAACGCGGGATCGACCGGGTTTTCGAACAGCGAGGCGTCGCGTGTCACGATCGTTAGCCCGGACGGCGTGACGAAGTAGCGGCGCTTGTCTTCGACGGGGTCGTAGCCGATCACAGTGCCCTCGGGGATATGCACGTCGCGGTCGATGATGGCGCGGCGGATGCGGCAGTGCCGGCCGATGTTGACGTGGGAAAAGATAATGCTGGAGTCGACTTCGGAGTAGGAGTTGACGCGCACGTCCTGCGAGAGCACGCAGTTCGACACTGACGCGCCGGAGATAATGACGCCGGCGGTAATCACCGAGTTGGTGGCCGAGCCGGTGCGGCCGGGTTCGCCGAAGACGAATTTGGCCGGCGGGTACTGGCGCACGCGGGTGCGAATGGGCCAGGTTTTGTCGTAGAGATTGAAGACGGGCGAAACAGAGCAGAGATCCATGTTGGCGTCGTAGTAGGCGTCGAGGGTGCCAACGTCGCGCCAGTAAAGCGCCTGCTGCTTGTTCTCATCGACGAAGCTGTAGGCCACCATCTTCTTCTGGCCCAGCAGGTTGGGCAGAATATTGTGGCCGAAGTCGTGCTTCGAGTCGGGGTCTTCCGCATCGGCGATCAGCGCCTTGATGAGCACGTCGGTGTTGAAGATGTAGACGCCCATCGAGGCATCGACCATATTGAGATTGAAGGGCGAGCGCACCGTGGTTGTTACCGGCTTTTCCTGGAAGCCGATGATCTCCCCCGAAGCGGCGACTTCGACGATGCCGAACTGCTTGGTTTCGTCGGGCGAAATGGGCAGCACGGCCAGCGTCACTTCGGCCTTCGAATCCCTGTGGTGCTCGAGCATCCGGCTATAGTCCATCTTGTAGATGTGGTCGCCGGAGAGGATGATGATCTGCTCCGGCTGCTCGCTGCCGATGGAATAGATGTTCTGGTAGACGGCATCGGCGGTGCCCATGTACCAGTTGGAGCCGGTGCGCTGCATGGGCGGCAGCAGCTCGAAGAACTCGCCCAGTTCCTGGGCCACAATGCCCGTCCAGCCTTCGCGGATGTGCCGGTTGAGCGACAGCGCCTTGTACTGGGTGAGGATGTAGACGCGGCGCAGTCCGGAGTTGATGCAGTTGGAGAGAGTAATGTCGATGATGCGGTAGTGCCCGCCAAAGGGGACGGCCGGTTTGGCGCGATCGCGCGTCAGCGGAAAGAGCCGTTCTCCGGCGCCTCCGGCCAGCAAAACCCCGAGCGTATCTTTCATGTCCGTATCGAGCCTGCCTGTCCGTTCCGGAGGGTCCGACCGCGAAAAGCCGCTGCTCTCCCGCAGGGCAAACTGTCAATTGCTCTTCTCGCGCCAACCTCACCGGACGGGTGGAGGATACCACACCAAGATGAAGCTGGCAGCCCCGGGGTTTTCCGATAAGCGGCCGGGACGCAAAGGAAACCTGGAACAGGCCCCGAAACTGGAGATTGCGTGGGTGAAACGGCCGATCTGGCGCTGCGGCAGGCGAAGGGTTCCCAGTGGGCGCTCCGGTTATTCGGAGTCCTTTTCCGCGCCTTCGTCGCCCTCGACCGAGATGCGGAGCGAGCGGAGAAAATTCAGATCGTTGGGAGTGAACGTGCCGTCTTCCGCGGTTTCGCCACCCTCGGACTCCAACGAGTCCTTGGATGAGACCTCGTTGAGGCCGATGGTGGCCTCGAGCATGAGCAGTACATCGAATCCATGCCGGCGGATATCCTGAACCACTCCGGCGATCTGCTCGCTTTCAATGACCGATTCGTGGATGGCCTCGCCGAGTTGCTGGATCAGTTCGCGTAGACGGGATGTCACGGTGCCTCCGGAGCGGCGGCCAGCGCGGGAGTCTTCGGCGCGGGAAGCGGCGTTGGGGATTCCTTCTACCTTACTTCCGGCGCCGTTTCAGGGCAACTGGGAATCGGCTTCGACGGTCGAAGACCGGTGACCCAACGTCGCTGCTACCATCATAATCGGTATGAAGCCTCACTCCATCGGCCGCACCCTGGGCATCGGCCTGCGCGTCGCGGGGCGTGTTGTCGGGCAAAAGGTTGCTGGGGGCGCTCAGGCTCGGCAAAGTGCACCGCCATCGAGTGCACCGGCGGCTGCGGTTGCCGTGGACAGCGCTGCGAGAGGGCGAGCGGCAGGGCAAGCGACGGTTCGCACCGCGAGCGGCGTCGGACGCGGCGTGGCTGGATTTTTAAGGCCGTTTCAGCGGGTGGGTGGAATTATCTGGCTCGAAGTGAGCGGCGTGTTCTTTCTCCTGTTCGTGGCCGCGTTTGCGCCTACGCTTTGGCGGACGCGATTCAGCTACGCACACGGGCCCGATCATCGGACGTTCTGGTCCGCTGCGGTGATTATGGTGGTGTTTCTTTACTTAAGCGTGACTTCGTTCTGGCGCGCGCGGAAGAAGTGAGCCCATTGATTACTATTCCGCCGCACCCTGAGCCAATGCCGGGTTTCGCTTGTGGTGAATCACGGCCAGCACGATGATTCTTGATTCCTGAATCAGGTAGAAGACGGCGTACGGGAATTTTTTGAGCGAGATTTTGTGCGTATTTCGATACGCAACCTGGTATATGAATGGAAATTCCTGTACCCTGTCCAGTGCTTCGTTCAACGCGCGGACGAATCGATCTTCCAGCGATGAGTCGATATTTCGATACCAACTTCGGATGCGGTCTATATCGCCAAGAGCGCGCTTGCGGATACGAACCGTGAAAGAACCCATCAGAGCATCGATTGTTCTCGTGCTTCAGCCAGGCTGATCTCGTCTGCAGGAGACTGCTTGAGATCGAGCAGCCGTTCGTCCAGGATCTGCCGCTGCCATTCCGGAATTTCGGCTTCATCCACGGCGCCTCTGGCGGCAAGTTCGTCCAGGCTCTCCCAAAGATCGTCGATGAGCGCAAGCCGCTCGTCGAGTGAAAGAGCAGAGATTTCGGCTTTGCTCAGGACGGCCATGTGGCCAGTTTACTCCAGATTCGCCTAAGATTCCCTGCGCTGCGGCCGTGTGAGCGCCCAGATCAGCACGCCGGCAAATAACAGCCCAATAACGAACAGAAATCCGGCACTGCCGCCGCGTCCCCCAAGATGACCGAAGCCGAAGTGTCCAAAGCGCAAGAGCGCCAATGAATTTGCTATGGCTGCCATGATAAATCCTCCTCGGGCCGGATCTGGTCGCCGGCCGCTGCAACAGTAATGACACGGAGCCGGGATGCGAGTTGCTGCGAGCGCTTGGTGATTTGGAAATATCAGGAGTGTTTTTTCCACCACAGCCGCGGCGCGATGGCGTAATTCAACTGCACCAGCACGATGGCGGCGATGCTGACCCAGGTATTGATGAAGCAGAGTGCGGCGCCGGCGGCGTAGAGCGACTGCGCGATCACGATGCGACGGCAGATGCTGTCCTTCACCTCGTCCGGCGTGTCCGACTTCACGAGACCCGCGCGCGTGGCGTGGGCCCAGCTCCAATAGAGCATCGCTCCGGGGAGAAGGATGTTGAGCCAGTAAATGCCCAGCGCACCGCGGTAGGTGATGAACTCCGCCAGAAGGCGCGTGGAGAGCGGCAGGACCGTGATGGTGAAGAGAAAGCCGAGGTGGATCCAGGTGAGGTCGCGCGTGCCTTCGGCGATGTGATTGAACTGCGTCTGCTGGCCGGCCCAGAAGATGCCGAGGGTGAGGAAACTCATTCCGTAGGCCACCCATTGCGGGCCGAGCGCGCCGAGGGCGGCTAATAGTTCGCGCTCCGAGTGCACCTGCGCGGCGGAGGGGATGTGCAGGTCGAGGACCAGCAGCGTCATGGCCACGGCGAAGATGCCGTCGCTCAACGCGGCCATGCGATCGAGGCTGCGGCCCTGGATGCGGTTGTAGAGAGTGGGCATCTCTTCTACCCTCAGTGGGCCCGGGTTACGGTGCGGTCCGCATTCGCGGATTCCCAACCTTTCCGCGATGAAACTGCGGAAAGGATGGGGCACGGAAAGCGATTGCAGACATTATGCGCAAGGCTACCACGGTGCGAATGCGATTCGTCACATTCTTTCAGGGAACCGGGAGGCTTCCTATTGCGTTCCCATAGAAGTTGGCGTACAGTGCTCCTATGGGTTCGCCAGAGGAGGGACAAGTGGGCGATAAAACCGATGTATGGCAGGGCACGCTGGCGCTGATGGTGCTGAAAACGCTGGAAACCATGGGGCCGCAGCACGGCTACGGCCTGGCGCGGCGCATCGAGCAGACCAGCGGCGACCTGCTGGCGCTGAACTACGGCACGCTTTACCCGGCGCTGCTCAAACTGGAGCAGGAGGGCTACATCCGCTCGAAGTGGGGCGCATCGGAGAACAACCGCAAGGCCAAGTTCTATGAGCTGACCAAGGCCGGCCAGCGCCAGGTACGCAAGGCCGCGGCAGATTGGGAGCAGACCACCGAGATCCTTGCTCGCTTTCTCGCGCCGGCGAGGCAGGCATAACAGGAGGCCGTGATGGACACGCTGCGAGCCAAATTGCGTCGTTTATGGATGCGTCTTACGTCGCCGCTGCGCCGCGGTCGAAGCGAGGATGCGTTTGACACTGAGATTGAGACCCACCTGGCGATGCACATCGCGGACGGAGTGCGCGCGGGCCTGAGCGCAGAAGAAGCGCGGCGCCAGGCGCTGATCCGGCTGGGCGGCGCGGAGCAGGCGCGGCAGGCCTACCGCGAAGGGCAGCGAATGCCGCAACTGGAGATCGTGTGGCAGGACATTCGTTTTGGCGCGCGCGTCCTGTTCAAGAGTCCTGGCTTTACTGTCACCGCGGCCCTGGTGCTGGCGCTGGGCATCGGCGCAACCACGGCGATCTACTCCGCGGTGAAAGCCGTTCTGCTGGCACCTTTGCCCTACAAGGATCCGGGCAGCATTGTCGCCGTCTGGACCGCAAATCCGGCGCGCGGCGATGAACCTCTGCCCAGTTCGCCCGGCGACTTCGAAGCGTGGAAGCAGCGCAGCGGCGTCTTCGAGGATCTCGCACCCGCGTATGACAACGAGGCGACGCTGACCGGCGCGGGAGCGCCGCTCTACCTCATGGGCTACGACGTTGCGGCGAACTATCTTCGCATTCTCGGCGTTCAGCCTGCGATCGGCCGGCTCTTCACCGACCAGGAAGACCGGCCCAACGGACCGAAGGTGGTTTTGTTGAGCGATCACCTGTGGCGCACCACGTTCAGCGCCGATCCAGGCATCGTGGGCAGGGCAATCACGCTCGATGGCGCCGCGTATACCGTGCTGGGAGTGATGCCGCGCGGATTCGACTATCCGACTAACGTGGAGTTTTGGATGCCCGTGGGCATGGCGGCGGGAGACTTTGAAGACTTCAAGCATACCTATGTGCGCATTCTCGGCCGGCTCAAGCACCGCTTGTCGCCAAAACAGGCGCAGAAGACGCTGAATGCCTTCGGGGCACAATTGATCGCTGCGCATCCCGATACCGACACGGGCAATCGCATCGTCGTTGTGCCGCTTCGCGAGCAGCTCGACGGCGACATCCGCCAGCCCCTCCTGGTGCTGATGGGCGCGGTTGTCTTTGTGCTTCTGATCGCGTGCGCCAACACCGCTGGGCTGGCGCTGGCGCGTAATAACGAGCGGCGCAAGGAGATCGCTGTGCGGCTCGTCCTGGGCGCCACGCGGCAAAGGCTGCTGCGGCAGTTCCTCACTGAAAGCCTGCTGCTGGCCGCGCTGGGCGGTGCGGCCGGAATGGGGCTGGCAGCCCTGGGCGCGCGTTTTCTGGTCCGGCTCTTTCCCAACGACGTCGCCAACCTCAGTATTCCAAACGTGACCGAAATTCCGATCGATCGCGGCGTTTTGTTGTTCGCCCTCGCCGTTACGCTGCTCACCACGTTTCTCTTCGGCGTCGCGCCCGTGTTGAAGGCGATGCAGACCGGAGCCGACCTCGCGATGAAGGACTCTGAGCGCGGCGGCACGGGTTCGCGATGGTCGAGCCGCTCGCGCAGCGCTGTGGTAGTAGCCGAGGTGTCGCTGTCTCTGGTTCTGCTCACCGCCGCCGGGTTGCTGGCGGCGAGCTTTCGCAAAGTCGTGGAGGCGGACCTCGGCTTCCGGCCCGATCACGTCGTCTCCCTCGAAGTGTTCCTGCCGCAGGATCGGTACCCCTTCAATAAGGAGCCGGCCAAGACGCGCCTGTTTGTGCAGGAAACGGTGAGGCGCATGAATGCCCTGCCCGGCGTGGAATCCGCGGCGGCGACCAATTACCTGCCTCTCAGCGGCTTTTGGGGAGTGACCAACTTTCTGCTCCGCGGCCAGGCGCCGCCCCGCGGCGGGCTAGGGCCTGAGGCGGACAATCTGGTCATCACTCCCGAGTATCTGCGCACCATGGGCATTGCGGTGCTGCGCGGGCGGGGATTCACAACCGCGGACAATGCGAGCGCGCAGCATGTGGCCATGATCAACCGGTCCATGGCCGACCAGTTCTTCAAGGGCAAGGACCCGGTGGGGCAGGAGCTGAACCTGGGCACCGCGGAGCAGCCCGACTGGTGGCAGATTGTGGGCGTGACCGGTGACGTAAAGGCCTTCGGCCAGGACAAACCGACGCACCTCGATGTGTATCGGCCATTCGACCAGCTTCCCTATCCGCTGATCGCGTTCACACTCCGCACGGCAGCGGATCCGGGGGCCATGACGAAGGTGGCCGAACAGGCGATGTGGAGCGTGGATCCTGGGCTGGCAGTGTTGAAGGCCGTGACCATGGAGGCTCTGACCGCGCAGTCGCTGGCGGTGCGGCGGACGAGCTCGGTGCTGATCGGCGGTTTCGCGGCGCTGGCGCTGCTGCTGGCGTGTATCGGGATCTACGGGTTGATGGCCTACGCGGTGAGCCGCAGAACGCGCGAGATCGGCGTGCGAATGGCGCTGGGCGCAAAGCGCGCCGACGTGCTGCGCATGGTTCTCGGCTCCGGACTTCGCCTCGCTTCGGTCGGCATTGCTATCGGGCTGGCGGGCGCGCTGGCCTCGAGCCGGCTGCTGGGCAGCTTGCTGTTCGACACCAGCCCGATCAATCCGCTCATCTTTTGCCTTGCGGCGGCACTGCTGGCCGCGACGGCCGTTCTGGCGTCTTTTCTGCCGGCGCGGCGCGCGGCTTCGATTGAACCCATGCAGGCGCTGCGCACGGAATAGGAGACTGCAATGCGAAGGCTCAGGGCGATGTGGATGCGATTGCATGGGCTGCTGCGCGGGGAGCGGGCTGACGGCGAGATCGACGCCGAGCTCGAAAGCCACATTACGATGCATACCGCAGACGGCGTGCGCGCGGGCTTGAGTGAGGCCGAGGCG
>JBAUBR010000391.1:0-9187 GCA_049676965.1 Occallatibacter sp. | reverse complement strand
CCGTCGCCTGCTGCGCATCCTTTGTAATATCCACCAGCACCGGTCCGGGACGGCCGGAACGCGCAATCTGAAACGCCTGGCGCAACACGCCGGCCAGATCCTCGGCCTTGCTTACCAGGAAATTGTGCTTCGTCACTGGCAGCGTGATGCCGGTGATATCCACTTCCTGAAATGCGTCGGTGCCCAGCACCTTGCTCGAAACATTGCCGGTGATGCACACGATAGGAATCGAGTCGAGCATGGCCGTGGCGATGCCGGTCACGAGATTCGTCGCCCCCGGACCACTGGTGGCAATGGCGACGCCCACCTTGCCGGAAGCGCGCGCGTAGCCGTCGGCCATGTGCGCCGCGCCCTGCTCGTGCCGCACCAGCACGTGGCGGATGGGAAACTTGCGCAGCGCGTCGTAGGCCGGCAGGATGGCGCCGCCGGGATATCCAAAGACATCGGTAACTCCCTCGCCGACCAGCGTGGCCCAGAGGATTTCAGATCCGGTGAGCCGGGTGGGGGCTGTTAGATGAGCATTGGCTGCCTGCGTGTTATCGATGTTTCCCATGACTAACTCCTTTGTAACTACCGCTACGTTGTTGCGCCTTGTGAGGCCGAGCTGACGCGATCCACATATTTGCGAAACACGCCTGCCGGCCAGCGCAATGCCGGCGGCTGAAAATTCTTGAGCCGCGCGGCCATCTCTGTATCGCTGATAGCAAGTGTCAGCTTGCGGTTCGGAATATCGATGTGAATGGTGTCGCCTTCGCGGACAGCGGCGATCGGCCCGCCCACAAAGGCTTCCGGAGCCACATGTCCAACGGTCATGCCACGGGTTGCGCCGGAGAAGCGGCCGTCAGTTAGCAGCGCAACCGTCGCGCTCAGTTCGGCATTCGACGAGATAGCCGCGGTGACCTGCAGCATCTCGCGCATTCCCGGTCCGCCCTTGGGGCCTTCATAGCGGATCACGAGCACGTCGCCGGGCCTGATCTGGCCGGACTGAACCGCCGCAAAGCAGTCTTCTTCACACTCGAACACGCGCGCGAGTCCGCGATGCTCGGTGCGATTGGCCGCGGCAACCTTCATCACCGAGCCTTCGGGCGCGAGATTCCCTTTTAAAATCACCAGGCCGCCGGTGGGCTTGATGGGCTTGTCAAAGGTGTGGATGACGACCTGGCCGGGAGTTTCTTCTGCGAGCGCGGCCTCTTCGGCGAGCGTGCGGCCACTGATGGTGAGGGTTCTGCCGTCGGCGTGGCCGGCCTCGATGAGCCGCTTGGCCAGCAGGCGCGAGCCGCCCGCGGCCTGGAAGTGCGAAGCCATGTATTTGCCCGCCGGAACCAGATCGCAGATGAATGGCGTGCGCTTGCTGATGGAGTCGAAATCGTCGATTGACAGCGGAATTCCAAATTCGCGCGCAATGGCCAGCAGGTGCAGCACCGCATTCGTCGAACCGCCGCTTGCAGCCACGCTGGCAATCGTGTTCTCAATGGACTTGCGGGTGATGATCTGCGATGGCCGCCGGTTGGCGCGCACCGCATCCATTAACATGCGGCCGGCCTCGCGCGTTGCGTCGTACTTATCTTTCGCAGTGGCGGGAACACCGGAAAGATACATTGGAGAGATACCAAGGATTTCGCCGCTCATGGCCATGGTGTTGGCCGTGAACTGGCCGCCGCATGCGCCGGCGCCGGGACAGGCGTTGGCTTCGAGCGCTTCGAGTGCGGCTGCATCGATGCGTCCGGCGGCGTAGGAGCCGATGCCTTCAAAGACATTCTGGATCGTGATGTCTACGCCATTGAGTTTTCCGGGCGCGATCGATCCGCCGTAGAGCATCAGGCCGGGAATGTCGAGCCGGCACAGCGCCATGATGATGCCGGGCATGTTCTTGTCGCAGCCACCGATGCCGGCCAGGCCGTCGAAGAGGTTGCCGCGCGCCGTGAGCTCGATCGAATCCGCGATCACTTCGCGCGACACCAGCGACGCTTTCATCCCCTGCGTGCCCATGGTGATGCCGTCGGAGATGGTGATGGTGTTGAACTCCATCGGCGTGCCGCCGCCCTCGCGGATGCCCTCTTTCAGCGCCTCGGCGAGTTCGCGCAGGTGCACGTTGCAGGTGCCGATCTCGGTCCAGGTATTGGCGATGCCGATGATGGGCTTGTGCAGATCTTCTTTCAGGAAGCCGGCGCCGCGCAGATACGATCGCGCGGCGGCGCGGCTGGGGCCTTCGGTCAGGGGAATCGAATTGCGTTTGCCTTCGATGGTCATTGGCTCACTTTGTTCGCCGGCTTTCAGCTATCAGCTGTCAGCTCTCAGCTTGTTGATGTTGCGGTTCTCTTTCAGTGTTTCCCGATCAGCTTTTGTTCCGCCTCGTGATTTATGTTCGCTCGATTCTTAACCACAAGTTGACAGCTGACGGCTGAAAGCTACCTTATTTTGCTCTCAGCCAGGCCGCGGAATCGTGCGCGGCTTCGTACTTGTCGAGCGCCGCGGTGTGACGCAGGGTCAGGCCAATATCGTCCAATCCTTCAAGCAGGCAGAAACGGCGGAACGGATCAATTTCAAAAGTTGCGTTGAATCCACAACCGTCGGACACTGTCTGATCTTCGAGCGAGACGTTGAGCTGGTAGTTGTGAATCGTCTTCGCGTTTTCGAGAAGCTCGTTGACCTGATCTTCGCTGAGTTTCACAAGCAGAATCCCATTCTTTCCGGCGTTCGAAAAGAAAATGTCGGCGAAGGTGGGTGCGATGACACAGCGGAAACCAAAGTCGCTGAGCGCCCACGCGGCGTGCTCGCGGCTCGATCCGCAGCCGAAGTTTTTGCCGGCGATGAGGATTTGCGCGGCGCGATAGCGCGGATCGTTCAGCACGAACGACGGATCAGGATCGCCGGCGGCCGTGCGGCGCCAGTCGAAGAACAGAAACTCGCCGTAGCCGGTGCGTTCGATGCGCTTCAAGAACTGTTTGGGAATGATCTGATCCGTATCGACGTTGGTGCGGTCGAGCGGCGCGGCCAGCGCGGTGATATTTTTGAAGCGTTGCATGGTTATGCGTTGGCCTCCTCGCGGGCCGAATTCTTGACCCGCCAGTTGCGAATGTCGACAAAGTGTCCGGCGATCGCGGCTGCCGCGGCCATCTCCGGCGAGACAAGGTGCGTGCGCCCGCCGCGGCCTTGCCGGCCCTCGAAGTTGCGGTTGCTGGTGGAAGCGCAGCGCTCGCCCGGCGAAAGAATGTCGGGGTTCATGCCCAGGCACATGGAGCAGCCCGGTTCGCGCCAGTCGAAACCGGCCTCGCGGAAGATGCGGTCGAGGCCCTCGCG
The DNA here is from genome assembly GCA_049676965.1 of Occallatibacter sp. GTDB lineage: Bacteria > Acidobacteriota > Terriglobia > Terriglobales > Acidobacteriaceae > Telmatobacter. The sequence goes on along the minus strand of JBAUBR010000391.1, from coordinate 5,887 downwards.
CTCGGCCTGCGCCTTCACCTGCTGCGAGCCGGGAACCACCATCGCACTCACGTGCGTTGAAACCTTGTAGCCCGATGCAATGCGTGCGGCGGCGCGCAAGTCTTCAATGCGGGAGTTTGTGCAGGAGCCGATGAAGACGCGGTCAATGGGGATTGCGTCCAGCGGGGTTCCGGATTTCAGGCCCATGTATTCGAGAGCGCGTTCCAGCGACTTTCGGTCCTGCTCGGAGGGCGCGGCGGCCGGATCAGGCACCGCCGCGGTGATGGGCGCGACCATGCCGGGGTTCGTGCCCCAACTCACATACGGCACCAGCGTGGCCGCATCGATCGAGAGCTCGCGGTCGAACTTCGCACCCGGATCGCTGGGCAGCTTGCTCCACTCGCGAACGGCTTCATCCCACGCCGCGCCTTGCGGCGAAAAGCGCCGGCCCTTGAGATACGCGTAGGCGGTCGCGTCCGGCGCGATCATGCCTGCGCGCGCTCCGGCCTCGATGCTCATATTGCAGATGGTCATTCGGCCTTCCATGGAGAGCGCGCGGATGGCCGAGCCGGCATATTCGATCACGTGTCCGGTCGCGCCGTCGGTGCCGATGCGGCCGATGATGGCGAGAATGATGTCTTTCGCGGTGACGCCCGTGGGTAGTTCACCTTCGACGGCGATGCGAAAGGTCTGGGGCTTCGATTGCGGCAGCGTTTGCGTGGCCAGTACGTGCTCCACTTCGCTGGTACCGATGCCGAATGCCAGAGCCCCGAAAGCGCCGTGCGTCGACGTGTGCGAGTCGCCGCAGACGATGGTCATGCCCGGCTTGGTGATGCCGAGCTCTGGGCCGATGACATGCACGATGCCCTGCTCGCGGCTGTCCACGTCGTAGAGCTCGATGCCGAAGTCGGCGCAGTTGGTGCGCAGCGTGGCGATCTGCGTGGCCGCGATCTGATCGATGATGTGGAGCCGGCCCTCGATCGTCGTCGGCACGTTGTGATCCACCGTTGCGATGCAGCGGTCAGGCCGGCGCACCGCACGGCCGGCCAGGCGCAGGCCTTCGAACGCCTGCGGGGACGTGACTTCGTGGATCAGATGCAGGTCGATGTACAGTAGCGTGGGCTCGCCCTTTGGCTCGACTACTACGTGCTGCTCCCAGACTTTCTCGAAGAGTGTTTTCGGTGCTGTGCTCATTTGTGTTTCCCGTCTGTTGTGGCTCGGATTGATGCTCTCCTACCCTTTCCGTCCGCCGCGGCGGACGCGGAAAGGATGGGGCACCCATATCATGCGTTGACGAGCAATGTCTTCACCGTTTCGCGCACTTTCGCGCCCATCTCGGCGGTTGATAGAACGGTGACGCCTTGTGCACTTCCGCGCGCCAGATCCGGCGTGCGGAATCCTTGCTCCAGAACTTTACGAACGGCCGATTCGATGGCTGCGGCTTCGGTCTCCAGGCCGGCGGAGTGGCGCAGGATCAGCGCACCGGTCAAAATTGCGCCGAGCGGATTGGCGAGTCCCTTGCCCGCGATGTCGGGCGCGGAGCCGTGCACCGGCTCGTACAGATTCACTTTGCCGCCGATGGTCGCCGAGGGCAGCATGCCCAGAGAGCCGGTGATGACGGCGGCCTCGTCGGAGAGAATATCGCCAAAGAGGTTTTCGGTCAGCACCACGTCGTAGTTGCGCGGCTGATTCATGATGTGCATCGCCATCGCGTCCACGTATTGGTGCTCGACGGCAACGCCGGGAAACTCCGCGGCCACTTCATTCACCGTGGCGCGCCAAAGCTGCGAGACCTCGAGCACGTTGGCCTTGTCCACGCTGGTCACCTTCTTGCGGCGCTTCGATGCAAGCTCGAACGCAATGCGCGCCACGCGAACCACTTCTTCGCGCGTGTAGCGCATGGTGTTCCACGCTTCGCCAGTACTGCGGTTCCATTCGCGCGGCTTGCCAAAATAGAGCCCGCCGAGCAGTTCGCGAACGAAGAGAATGTCGGCGCCATCGACGACTTCGGGCCGCAGCGGGCTGTTGACGGCGAGCTCTTTGAAGGCGAAGGCGGGACGCAGGTTCGCGAACCCGCCCAGCGCTGCGCGCAGTTGCAACAGGCCCGCTTCGGGCCGCTTGTCCGGGGGCAGGGAATTGAACTCGTTGCCGCCGACGGCGCCGAGCAGCACGGCATCGGAGTTGAGCGCAGCATCGAGCGTGGCGGTAGGCAGGGGCGAGCCGTCGTTGACGATAGCCACACCACCGATGCGCTTCTCGGCAAACTCGAAATCGTGGCCGCCGAGTGCAGCCGTCTCGCGCAGCACGGCGACTGCTTCGTTCGTGACTTCGGGGCCGATGCCGTCACCGGCCGTGACTAGAATTTTGAGGTGCATTTCCCGCTGTTTCCCTCAGGGGCTAAAGCCCCGTCTATCTTGCCGCATGTGCGGCACGGCTGAAGCCGTGCCCTGTTACAGAGCCCAAGATCCATCGGGCTCTCACCTTTAATCCAGTTCCGACACCGGCTCATGCCGCCGCTCGCGGATCTGATCGGGCAGCAAACCAATCAAATCCTGGTCGTAGATGTTCTTCTTGCGGTCGGCGAGAGCCACAAAGCGGTAGTACATATGCTGCAACTCGTCGCGGCTTACCTGGAATCCCAACTGCTCCAGACGATGGCGCAGCGCGGCGCGGCCCGAGTGCTTGCCGAGAACCAGATGCGTTTTGGCCACGCCCACCAGCGCCGGCGTCATGATCTCGTAGCAGAGCGGGTTGGCCAGCATGCCGTGCTGGTGAATGCCGGACTCGTGCGCGAACGCGTTGTCGCCGACGACGGCCTTGTTGGGAGAAGGCTTGAAGGTGATGATCTGGCCGAGCACCTGGCTGGTCGCGTAAAGCTGATCCAGCTTGATGCTGGTGCTCACACCGTAATGGTCGCCGCGCACGTAGAGCGCCGCGGCAATCTCTTCCAGCGCAGCGTTGCCGGCGCGCTCGCCGATGCCGTTCACGGCGCACTCCACCTGGCGTGCGCCCGCACTGATCGCGGCCAGCGAATTGGCTACGGCGAGGCCCAGATCGTCGTGGCAGTGCGACGAAAGAATGATGCCGCGCTCGTCGATGGCGGGGATGCGCTTGCACACCTCGCGAAACATCTGCGCATATTCTTCGGGCGTGGAGTAGCCGACGGTGTCCGGCATATTGATGGTGGTCGCGCCGGCTTCGATCGCGATCCGCACCATCTCCACCAGAAAATCGCGCTCCGATCGAGTCGCGTCCTCGGGTGAAAACTCCACATCGTCGACAAAAGTTCGCGCCAGGCGCACCGACTCGCCGGTACGGTCGAGCGCCTCCTGCCGGCTGATCTTCAGCTTGTACTCAAGGTGCAAGTCGCTCGCCGCGAGAAAGACATGGATGCGCGGCCGTGTGGCAAACTGCACGGAGCGCGCCGCGATCTCTATGTCCTCGTTCTTGGCGCGCGCCAGCGAAGCGATGCACGGCTTGCGAATGGCCTGCGTGATAGTGGAGATCGCCGCGAAGTCGCCCTCGGAGGCCATTGCGAAGCCGGCCTCGATCACGTCCACGCCCAGGTCTTCGAGCGCGTGCGCCATGGTCAGTTTTTCCTGCGTGGTCATGCTGCAGCCCGGCGACTGCTCGCCGTCGCGCAGGGTGGTGTCGAAAAAGACTACGTGGTTTGTGGTCATAGGCCTTGGCCTCCGGCCGGGGAAAAACCGCTCGCGAACATGTATAGTGTCTCTCATCTTGGATGTATAAGGCAAAGTTATTGTTTTTTGGGAGTGGATTAGAATTCGTTATAGAGAACAGAGACGAAGGGACTAGGGACTGAGGCCTGAGAGGGCGAGGGCGCTGCAGTTCGGCCATTGATCACTGACCACTGAACCCTGACCCCTATTGCCGGAGGCAACCATGGAGCTCAGCCAACTCGAGACCTTCCTCGCCGTCGCCGAGGAGCGCAGTTTTTCGCGCGCTGCGCTGCGGCTGCACCGCACGCAGCCGGCGGTGAGCCAGGTGATTCGCAAGCTCGAAGCCGCAGTGGGAGAAACACTCTTCGATCGCGCGGCCCGCGACGGTTCCCTCACCGCGGCCGGAGTGCTGCTGCGCGATTACGCGCTGCGCCTGCTGGCGTTGCGCCGCGAGGCCACCAGCGCCCTGGGCGAGCTGAAGAACCTGGAGCGCGGCCGGCTGCAACTGGCCGCCAACGAATACACCTGCATGTACCTGCTGCCGGCCATTGACGCTTTTCGGCGCCGCTTTCCGCACATCAGCGTGGCCGTGCACCGCACCCTCGCCAGCCGCATTCCCGACGAGCTGAACCTGCGCAGCTTCGAGATCGGCGTGCTCACCTTCCGTCCCGATCCGGCGCAGTTTCGCGCCATCGCGGTCTATGCCGACAGCCTGGCGCTTATCGTCAGCCCCGGCCATCCCCTGGCCGGCACCGGCCACGTCTCCATCAATGAGCTGGGCGGGGAGAATTTCATCGCTCACAACGTGACGTCGCCATTGCGGCGCAAGGTGATTGAAGCCTTCCAGCGCTTTCGCACGCCGCTGAACATGGCCATCGAGCTGCCCACCATCGAGGCCATCAAGCGCTTTGTGGCCATGGGCAATGGCGTGGCGCTGGTTCCGCACCTGACCGTGGCGCGCGAACTGGAGACGGGCGAGCTCATGCGCGTTCCCGTCGACGAGCTCGAAGCGCGGCGCGTGCTGCGCCTGGTGCATCGCAAACAGGCCACGCTCTCCTACGCGGCACGGGCTTTTCTGCGCACGGTGCGCGACTTGGCCAAGGAAAAGGGGCCGCCGTTTTATTATCAGGTGGAGCGGGCGGGGTGAAGAACGAGGGACCAAGGGAACGAGGGACCAAGGGACCACGATTCCTCTTCCTCGTGGCGGCGGCTTCTTCGGTCCCTCGTCCTCAGTCCCTCAGTCCCGCTCGATAATGCTCTTCGGTCCCATTTTCCGTGCTCGTGCGTCTATAGCCTCAGATCAATTCCGCGCGAGGGTCGGGACCGTCGCAGGCGTTTGGGTAACGGGCCGACCCGGCCATTTACAATGCTCGTAGCGGGGCCCGGACCGACCGGCGCGCCGGAATCGACAAGCTCGTGGCCAGCCGGACGGTTGCGCAGTGGTGAGGATCATCAACGAATGAAGAAGATCGTTTTTGTTGCATTCCTGCTGGCGGCGTTTGGGGCGGCAGGCCGGGCTCAGGAGAGCCGCCAGGACATCAGCCTCAGCGGAACCGGCTTGATCGAGCCGTTTTCCGCCTCGCAAACCGACGTTCAGGTCCATTCCAACACCGCTTACGGAGCCCTGATCAGCTACCGCTTCATGCTCACGCCATCGAGCGCTCTCGAAGCCAACTACGGCATCACCTACCAGAACTCCATTCTTTACATCATCAGCAATACCAACCACTACCTGGTGAACACCCGCACGCAGGAGGGCTCGGCCGCCTACGTCCGCTCTTTCGTGTTCCGCAAGTTCAATCCGTTTCTTGAGGCCGGGCCGGCCGCGCTGATCTTTCTGCCTATCCGCAACTCCGGCACCACTTCGCTCGACGTGAAGCAGCAAACCGCAATCAGCGGCCTGTATGGCGGCGGATTCGCGTACGAGGTGAGCCCCAGCTTCGACATCCGCGTGGAGTACCGCGGCCTGGTCACCAAGGTGCCCACCTTCGGCTACGACGCCCTGAAAACCAACAAGTGGTACAACATCAATAATCCCGTGTTTGGTGTTGCGTATCACTTCTAGCAGGCTGCGGAAAAACTCAACAGCCTGGCGGCTCTGTTGTCCAGCCGGGGACTTGCTTTACACATCAGACCGGGGACATGGTTTACAGTTGGTTCCGGTTTTTGGGGTTGTGCGGCTAACTCATAATTGGTCAGCAGCCGCAGTCGTCGAGCCTGTGGGAAGT
>JBAUBR010000390.1:0-68787 GCA_049676965.1 Occallatibacter sp. | reverse complement strand
CTGCTGTTTCGCGGCGACTTCGGCCGCAGCATGGCGATCTGCGCCACCATGAACGCAGCCACTCTGTTCGCCTGGTGGGGGCTGTTCACGTGGGTGCCGCATTTTTTGTCTCTGCCCACGGCGGAGGGCGGTCGCGGGCTGTCCATTGTGCAGACGTCGTTATGGACGATCGTGATGCAGGCCGGCACGTTCCTCGGCTATGTAATCTTCGGATACCTTGCCGACCGCTTCAGCCGCAAATATACCTATATCGGATATCTTCTCATCGCAGCGGTCATGGTGCCGCTGTTTGCGTTTGTGCGCAATACCAATGCGCTGCTGATTATCGGTCCACTGGTCGGCTTTTTCGGCACCGGCTACTTCAGCGGATTCAGCGTCATCGCCAGCGAGCTGTTTCCAACGCAACTGCGCGGCTCGGCCATGGGATTTGCCTACAACATCGGTCGCGTAGCCAGCGCCGCCGCGCCCTATGCAGTCGGCGTGGTCTCGGAGCACGCGGGATTCAGCTTCGCGCTTTCCCTCACGGCCGCCGCGTTCCTGCTGGCTGCCGTCATCGCTACGGGTTTGCGATTGCCCTCATCGCAATCAGTCGATGAATGCTTCCCGACCTGATGCATCGCAGGGATTTGAGAAAATCGCGGCGTGGGGTTGAACGGATATGGCGCAATCGATCCGCGACATGCTCTCCGGCGGCGATCGGCGGTCGATCGGCAGAGCCGACGAGGTAGCAGATCTCGTGCGGCGCCAACCGAGAAAGGCCGCCGGTCTCGTCGAATGCCTCTGGGACTTTGACAGAACCGTGGTCGCACGCGCCGCCAACGCGCTCGAAAAGGCCTCGCGAGAACACCCGTCGATCCTGAGTCCCTATAAGGATGCGCTGCTCGGCCTGATGGTTGAGGCCGAGCAGAAAGAGCTGCGCTGGCAGCTCGCACTGATGATTCCGCGCCTGCAACTGACGGCCGCGGAGTGCGCGCGAGCCGCCGCGATCCTCGAGAACTGGCTCGAAGACTCGAGCTCGATCGTAAAAACCTTCGCCATGCAGGGACTCGCCGATCTGATTCCGCAGAATCCCTCCTCGGAAGCGAAGGTGCTGGACACCCTGCGCACTCTGAGCCGGAGCGGCACCGCGGCCATGCGGGCGCGTGGCCGCATACTGCTCAAGCGGCTGGAGCGCGGCCGAAGATGAGCCCGATTCGGATGAGACCGATTCGGCCTTCGGGCCAAGGGTTTAAGATTGCGTTTGCATTCGCAGCTTCGCACGGAGTCAACATAAATGAAACTCTGCCTACTTCGTCTTCGTTCGTTTCGCAGCCTCGGCTTGGCGTTCTGTGTCTGCGCCGCTCTATCGAGCAACATGCTTGCGCAGAATGCCGCGGACAGTCCGGCGCCGAGCGCCATGCCTGACCTGCATTGGCGCCTCGTCGGCCCGTTTCGCGGCGGCCGGACCCGCGCGGCGACCGGCGTGCCCAGCGAGCCAAATGTGTTTTACATAGGCCAGGTGAACGGCGGCGTGTGGAAGTCGACCGACTTCGGCCGCACCTGGAATCCGATCTTCGACGGCGAACCCACGCAGTCCATCGGCGCCATTGCCGTGGCTCCGTCTGACAGCAACATCATTTACGTTGCCAGCGGCGAGGGCCTGCACCGGCCCGATCTTTCGGTCGGAGACGGAATCTACAAATCCGCTGATGCGGGAAAGACCTGGCAGCATCTCGGCCTTCGCGATGGCGAGCAGATTCCTTCGATTGTCATCGACCCGCGCGACCCGAACCGAGTCTTTGCCGCGGTATTAGGACACCCCTACGGTCCAAACGAGGAGCGCGGCGTTTATCGCTCCACCGACGGGGGACAAAGCTGGAAGAAAGTGCTCTTCAAGGATGCAAACACCGGCGCCAGCGACGTGGAGATCGATCCCACGCATCCCGACGTCATCTACGCCGCGCTCTGGGAGTCGCGCCTGGGCCCATGGGAAGACGGCAACCAGTACGACGGCACGCACGGCGGACTGTTCAAGTCGACAGACGGCGGCGATACGTGGAAGCAGCTCACCAAAGGACTCCCCGACGACCTGGTGCAGATTCAGGTCGCGATCGCGCGCAGCGACCCCAATCGCCTCTACGCAACCGTCTCCACAACGCATGAAGGCGCGTATGGCTCCGGCGCGGGCCTGGGTGTCTACCGGTCCGACGATGCCGGCGAAAGCTGGACCAAGGCGACCGACGACCCGCGACCGGCCATGAAGATCGGCGGCGGCGATCTGCCCATTCCCGCCGTCGATCCCAAGAATCCCGAGGTGGTGTATAGCGCCAGCATCGTCACCATGCGCTCCATGGATGGCGGTCACACGTGGTCGGGCCTGCGCGGGGCGCCGGGCGGCGACGATTATCAAAACCTGTGGATCAATCCCGAGAATCCCAACATCATTCTTCTCGTGAGCGACCAGGGCGCGCTGGTAAGCGTGAATCGCGGCGAGAGCTGGAGTTCTTGGTATAACCAGCCAACCGCGCAGCTTTATCACGTAGCGGTCGCGAATACATTCCCGTACAAGCTTTGCGCAGGCCAGCAGGAGAGCGGTTCAGTCTGCATCTCCAGCCGCGGCAACGACGGCGAGATCACCGATCGCGAGTGGCATCCCGTCGGCATCATCGAGTACGGCTACGCCGCGCCCGATCCGCTGCATCCGGAAACGATTTATGGAGCGGGGCGGACCGAGGTCTCGAAGTGGGACAGCGCAACCGGCCAGGTGCAGAATATTACGCCCGTGCCCGTGCGCAGCCTGCAGTATCGCGCCGATCGCACCGAGCCGATTCTGTTTTCTCCCGTCGATCCGCACCTGATGTATTACGCCACCAACGTGTTGTGGGCCACCACGGACTACGGCAGGAACTGGCGGGCGATCAGTCCCGACCTTTCGCGCGAGCAATCCGGCCAGCCCGCCTCGCTCGCGCCGCTGCCGGAGAAGGATCAGGCGCGCCGCCGTGGCGTGATCTATGCGGTCGCCGCATCGTTCAAAAACACCAACACCATCTGGGCAGGAACGGACGACGGCCTGGTGTGGATCACGCGCGACGCGGGCAAAAACTGGAAGAACATTACGCCGCCGAACACGATTCCCTGGAGCAAGGTTACGCAGATCGACGCGTCGCGCTTCGATGACGACACCGCCTACGTTTCGGTGAGCCGTTTCCGCATCGACAATCAACATCCCTACATCTATCGCACCCTCGACGGCGGTGCAACGTGGCAGTTGATCGTCAACGGCTTGCCTGATGATTCACCGGTGAATGTAGTGCGCGAGGACCCCGTGCGCAAAGGCCTGCTGTTCGCCGGCACCGAGACCGCGGTTTGGATGTCGCTCGACGACGGGGATCATTGGCAGTCGCTCGAATACAACCTGCCGCACACTTCGATGCGCGACTTGATGGTTCACGGCAACGATCTGATCGTGGCCACGCATGGCCGCTCATTCTGGATCCTCGACGACATCTCGCCGCTGCGTCAGATCGCAAGCCGGACCCCGCCATCCGATGCAGTCCTCTTCAAACCAGGCGAGGCCTATCGCATCCGCAGAGACACCTATACGGATACGCCAATTCCGCCCGACGAGCCCGCCGGAGAGAATCCACCGGACGGCGCGGTGATCGATTACTCGCTTCCTTCTTCCGTGCAAGGCCCGGTCACGCTCGAAGTTCTCGACTCCGCCGGCAAGGTGGCGCGCCGCTACTCCAGTACCGATCGACCTGAACAGACGCTCGAAGAGTTGGCGAAACAACTCATTCCGCTTTATTGGCTGCGCATGCCCGCAACGCTGCCCGGCAGCGCCGGGATGCATCGCTGGGTGTGGGATCTGCGTTATGCGCCGCCGGTTGCGACGCATTACGAGTACCCAATCTCGGCCGTGCCGCACGACACGCCGCGCACGCCGCAGGGGCCGCTGGTGCTGCCGGGCGACTACACAGTCCGGCTCACCGTCAACGGACAGGCGCAGACTGTACCGCTGACCATCAAAATGGATCCGCGCGTCACCGCTTCGAGCGCCGATCTCGAGAGCCTGTTCAAACTCGATTACGAGCTCTATGAAATGGTCTCGAGTAGCGCCACGGCCGCGCTGCAGGCGCACTCCGCGCGCGAGCAGATCGAGAAAGACGCGAAGAGCTCGTCGCCTGAATTAAAGACATCGCTGGAAGCGCAGGACAAGCAGATTGGTGAATTGCTGAGCGGCGACGAAAAACCCGGAGAAAGCGAGCGGGCGCCCGGTCTCGACGGAATATCGGGAGAAACTTCGGCCCTCTACACGGAAGTCGACCAGGTGGATGCGGCTCCCACCATCGCGCAGCAAAATGCTGCAGCACTTCTGAGCGAAGAGTCGCGTGAAGTGTTGCGCAAATGGGAGACCCTGAAATCCACAATACCGGATTTGAATCGCAAGTTGGGCGCCGAACACCTGCCGGCCATCAATCTCGAGCAGATCCCCGCAAACATGCCCGAAGGCGGCGACGAGGACTGATACGAACCAACGAATTGATCGCAAGCGGTCGTTTCCGAGGGCTGCCCGCAGCCCGCTGGCGAGATTTGCCATAGAAAAGCACACATGGGATTGGCTAAGATCGCAGATGAAACATTGATAAACGACATAACTAAACGAAATCTTTTATTTCTTGCCGGACAGGCAATCCAAAGGCTGGGGCTCCAACGTATTCAAGGAAACGAACGGCGAGCCCCTGAACTCTCCACCAACTTTCTCCCGCCCGATTCAGGACCTCCCGTTCTCCATCGCAGCTAATCCAACTTGGAGAACCGTCATGTCAAGATTGAAGCCCGCAGTAGGACTCGCTTTGAGCCTCCTACTCGCTGTACCGCCCGGCGCATTTGCCTCCAGCCACCGCGAGGCACCCATCACCGCACTGGATCACGCGGCTGACATTACCGATTTCTACGCCTTTGTCAGCTACGATCATCCCGACCGCGTCACCTTCATCATGAACGTCGATCCATTTCTTCAACCCAGCAACGGACCGAACTATTTCCCGTTCGACCCATCCGTCGTATACCGGATCCTGATCGACAACAAACATACCGCTTTGCCGGCTGTGATCTTCCAGTTTCAATTTCAGACGAATATCCGCGATGCCGGTCTCCCGGTTGGATTTGCCGGCGCCGGCGATGGGGTCGACGCGCCGAAGAACTCGCCCGCGCCCATCAAACCCGGCACGCCCATCGTGCCTCCCGCGATCACGTCCTTGAGCGGCGCCGGGGCCGCGGGCCTGAGCCTGCAGCAGACATTCACCGTGAGCATGATCAAGGATGGCAAAACCATCGCTCTCACAAATACTACCGGCAGCCCGTTGATCGCCGTTCCCAGCAACGTGGGCCCGCGCACCATGCCGGACTACGACTCCCTGGCCGCGGAGGGCATTTATAGCCTGCATGGCCGCGGTGTTTCCGACGTCCACGTCTTTGCGGGCACGGTTGCGGACCCCTTCTTCATCGACCTTGGCGCGACTTTCGACAGCCTGAACTACCGCGCCGGCACTGGCGTTGAAGCTCTAACCCCCGAACAGGACGCCAACGACCAGCTCGATTCGGCTCCGGATTCGGTGGCCGGATTCAATGTCAACACCATTGCCATCGAGGTGCCGATCGCGCTCTTGACCAGCGATGGAAAGATCCACGACGCCACCGATCCGAAGGGAACGATCGGTAGCTGGGCCACAACCTCCAGGTCGGAGATCACCATTCGCGAATCGCCCACGCCCGTGCAAAACCTCGGCAACCTCGCGCAGGTGCAGCGCCTTGGCAATCCGTTGATCAACGAGCTGGTTATCGGTACGGGAAGCAAGGATTTCTGGAGCATGTCACAGCCAGTGAACGACAGTCAGTTTGCCGCGTTCGATCTCGATCCCCTCATTGCGCGAGTCTTCAATGCCGTGTACGGGTTCAACATACCCACTCCTCCCCGCACCGATCTGCTCCCGCTGGTGACCTACGCAGCACCAATCGCTCCCGCGGGCACTCCAGCCGGTCCGGTCGCCGATCTTCTGCGGCTCAACACCGGAGTGGCTCCAACGCCGAAGGCGCAGCGCAAACGTCTGGGCCTGATCGCCGGTGACGGTGCCGGTTTCCCCAACGGCCGCCGTGTTACTGACGATGTGGTCGATATTGTCGAGCGCGTGGCCATCGGCGGAGTTCTGGTGAGCGGGTTCGATGTTGCGCCCAATAACCTGCTCGGCGATGGCGTGAACGCTCCGGACGTTCCCACCCAGGAGACGTTCCCGTATGTGCACTATGCATACAGCGGACGCGACAGCCGCCACATCAGTCCGGGCGATCCCACGGGCTGCGGCGACCAGCCGACATCCACCAGTTCCCAGAACTCGGATGCCCCTCCATTAAACCAGGGCGGCCCTTCGGCCTGCCCCGACTAACTTGAGTTAAAGTCTATTGAACTAACCCGGTTCTCTGCGCGGAGCTAACTCCGCGCAGAGAGCTAGTTACTAACGCTTACCGGAAAAGGTCCATCATGAAATCGCTGCAGGCAACTTTCTTTATTCTTTGTGTCTTCCTCTGCGGGCCGGGATTCGCGCGGCAAGCGGCCTTCCCTCAAGCTGACCAGCGAAGCACGTCGATCGAGGCGCCCGCTCAGGAGGATTCTCCCGCGCAGCGGAGCATCTCCGAGGCACAGTTACAGATCAAGGCGGACCCCAAGAAGGTGCAGGCCTACAACGAGCTGGCGCTCGCCTATCTACGGCGCGCCCGAGAAACTGCCGATCCCAATTACTTGAAGGATGCAGACACGGCACTTGCTCAAGGATTGAAATTGGATCCTGACGACTTTCAGCTACAAAAAACCCGGATAGCTCTTCTATTAAGTCGTCATGAGTTCGTTCAAGCAAGGGACCGTGCTACCGTTCTCCACCGCCAAAAACCGGACGATGTTATGACCTATGGATATCTAGCAGAAGCAAACATTGCTCTTGGTGATTATCCGGAGGCAGAGAAGAATGCCCAGTGGATGATGAACCTGCGGCCCAACAATACCCCGGCGCTGCTTGTAGGTGCGAAGCTGCGGATGTTATTCGGGGATGCGCAGGGAGCCATCCAGTTTCTCAACCGGGCGTATTCGCAGACGTCGCCCAGCGAATTGGAAGAGCAGGCCTGGTTGCTGAATCGGATTGCGTCGATTCAAATCGAATCGGGCCAGGACGATACGGCCGAACAAGCTTTGGAGCGGGCCGCGCAACTCTTTCCTCATTATCCGTACACATTGGAGAATCTGGCGCGCGTTCGCAGGTCTCAGAATCGAGCCAGCGCTGCAGGTCAACTTTTGACTGAGGCCGCGTCGATCGACAGCGATCCGCACATCTTATATGAATTGGCCAAAGCTCAAGAAGCGGCGGGCCAACTCGAAACCGCGCGCGCCACTTATGCGAAGTTAGAGAAACTGGCCGACGAGCCGGGAACTGCGACCGATCAGTCAAAGCTTGACCTGGTCCTGATGTATGCCGAAAATCCCGCCACCGCACCCCAGGCGCTGAAGCTTGCGCAGCAGGCGATTGAGGCGCGGCAGGATGTGGGGACGCTCGATGCTTACGCCTGGGCGCTCTGTGCCAATGCGAAGTTTCTGGATGCCGATACCGCTGTGCAGAAGGCCCTAGCAGTTGGAATTGAGAGCGCGCAGATCTTCGATCATGCCGGCCACATCGCGCAGAAGCTGAACCGCAGCGCCGACGCCGCCCGGTACTTCAAGCTTGCTGTCCAAACCAATCCCGCATCCGAGTTCGCTACCGATGCTCTTCAGTCTGCAAGCCTCACCGCCGTCGCGGAAGACCAAGAGCAGAAAGCCTCTGAATTGACGGCAGCGCCCAATCCGATTCTGTCCGCTTCGTCGCAGGAGCCTCTGACAGCATCCGATCGGCCTAATATCACTGCAGTGTCCGCCGGCTACGCGTTCACGAAATCTGTTCCCGCATTTGCTCCCGTGCCGGAGGCTCTGCTGACGCCTCAACCCACTGGGACCGGCCGCCTCATAAAGAGCGCTCAAGCCGTCGTGGCCCGCAATCCGAAGGACGCTGCGGGATACGCCGGATTGGGCGCCGCCTATTTCCAGCGCGCCAGAGAAACCGGCGACGTAAGCGACTATCAGCTCGCGGAACAGTCCCTCGATAAGTCGCTCGACCTTGTCTCCGCGGATTTTTCCGCAGACGCAGCCCTGGAATCGATGGCCGAGGTGTGCATGGGAGAGCATCGCTTTTCAGACGCGCTCACCTATGCTCAAAAGGCGCTCTCGCTCGGAACCGGCGACATTTCGCCTTTCGCCATCGTCGGCGACGGCTACGCAGACATGGGTGAGTACGACAAAGCCGCCGCGGCATATGGCCGGTTGACACCCCGCGACATGACGCTTTCTCCGCGTGCCGCATACGCGCGCGACAGCCGGCTCTCCTATCTCAAGTTCATCGCGGGCGATACAGCCGGGGCCATTGGGCTGATGAAGACAGCAGTTATCGAGGGAGTCGAAGCTCAACTTCCCAGCGAAAACCTGGCATGGCTCTACTACGAGTTGGGGGAATTCGAAACGCAGGCCGGCGACCCCGCTGCCGCCGATGCAGCTTACCTCGCCGCACTCAACACGCACCCCGGAGACTATCGCGCATTGGCCGCGCTGGCCAGGCTCAGGGCGAACAACGGCAAGTACGCGGAGGCAATTGAGCTCTACCAAAGGGCCATTGCCGTTGTTCCCATGCCGATTTTCATCGCGGAGCTCGGAGATCTCTACGCCAAGACCGGAAACCTCGCCGAAGCTAAGAAGCAGTTTGCGCTTGTTGAGTACATCGGATTACTGGGGCGCATCAATCAAGTGCTGCACAATCGCGATCTTGCCCTCTTCTATGCCGATCATGACATGAAGCTGCCCGAAGCTCTCGACCTTGCGCAGAAAGAGCTTGAAGTACGGCACGACGTCTACACGTGGGATGCGCTGGCGTGGGCTCTTTATAAGAATGGCAAGCTCGAGGACGCGGCCGCAGCAAGCGACAAAGCCATGCGCCTCGGAACGCGGGACCCGCTTCTTCTCTTTCACGCCGGAATGATCTCCGAAGGACTCGGACGGCGGGAGCAGGCCCGCAGCGAACTCAAGCAATCGCTCGAGATCAATCCGCACTTTCATCTCATTTACGCCAATGAAGCACAACAGAAACTTGCCGCGCTGGAAGCGCAATCCGGATCGACGGGAGCTGGTGAGAACTATGCTCGCTAAGAGGCTTTGCCAATTCTTATTGCCGATTCTTCTGCTCTGCCCCTGTCGATTGGCCTTGGCTCATCCCATGGGTAACTTCAGCGTGAATCACTATTCCAAAATCATCCTGGAGAGCGACCGGATCCAAATTCGGTACTTCATCGATCTGGCAGAGATTCCTACCTACCAGGAACTGCAACAAGCGAACATTTCCAGAACGGCGATCGATCCGAATTCCGCGGCAGTTATCGACTATGTCGCTTTCCGAGGAGCCGAACTCGGACGCGGCCTGGTACTCGAAGTGAGTGGCAAGCCGATTATCCTTCGCCTTATCTCCAGCGGGGTTATCTTTCCTCCCGGCGCAGGCGGTCTGCCCACTATGAAGATGGGTTTCGTCTACGAAGCACTTTATCCATCGTCGCCATCGACCACAGAACAGCAGTACGTAAATCTTCACTTTGCAGATAACAACTACCCGGGACACGCCGGATGGAAAGAGATCGTTGCGCTTGCGTCTGCGGGCACATTGCTGCGCAGTTCGGTGCCGGCAACGGACCGCAGCGGCGAGTTGAGTAACTATCCTACCGATTTGTTGACCAGCCCTCCCCAGGATCTCGAAGCTTCAGTTTCGGCCACGCTGCAGCCATTGCCCACGACTGTCGCCGAAAAGCAGCCATTGCGCTCATTGCAACTGGCAGTAGCTCCCGCAGTCAAGCCGCTACCCTCGCTGCTTCACGCCAAAAAAGTGACCGGGGCCGCGATAAAGCAGGCCACAACGCGTCCCGTCGCAATAATACTTGGGTCTTTGCAGCAAGCGTCCGCGCCCGTAAACATGCATCTCCAGGCCAATCGCCAGCAGACGCCGCGGAACCGGTTTACCGAATTGATTCAAGCCCAGCGGCTGAGTTTATGGTTCCTGTTCACCGCGGCCGGCATTGCCATCGGGCTGGGCGGGCTTCACGCGTTGGAACCTGGCCACGGTAAGACCATTGTGGCTGCTTATCTCGTGGGATCCAGGGGAACAGCGTGCCACGCGGTTCTGCTTGGCGCCATCGTCACGGCGTCGCATACGGCCGGCGTATTCGCGCTCGGAGCGATCACCCTGTACGCTTCACGCTACATCGTGCCCGAGCAACTCTATCCCTGGCTCGGCGCATTCTCCGGCATTACAATTACGGGGCTCGGCTGCTACATGCTCCTGCGCCGCTTGAGCGGCACGGCCTCGGATCACTCTCATGCGCCGGGTTCATCCCATGCTCACTGGATGTTCTGGAAGCGCCCGGCAGATGGAGGTGCAGATACCAATCCGATTCGAGAGAACGCCAAGCCGGCACAATCCGTGAGCCTGGCTCAGCTCTTCACCCTGGGCATCACCGGCGGGATCATCCCCTGCCCGGCCGCGCTGATCGTGCTTTTGAGCGCATCCGCGCTGCATCGCATCGGCCTGGGCTTCTTCCTGATAGTGGCTTTCAGCATCGGGCTTGCCGCGGTTCTCATCGGGTTTGGCATGTCGATGGTCTACGCGCGCCGCTTCATGACCCGCCTGCAATTCGATGGGCCGCTCACCAGGCGTTGGCTTCCGGCCGCGTCTTCCGCATTCATCACGGTCCTTGGCTTGATCCTGACGGTTCAAGCACTCTCCTCAGTTCATCTCGACATGCATCTTCTTTCCAAAGACAAACTGGGACCCATCTTGTTCGTTACCGGCCTGGGACTGATCCTCGGCATGAGGCACTCCACCGATGCCGATCACGTGGTTGCCGTTTCAACCATCGTCAGCAAGCAGCGGAGCATCCGCAACGCGGCTTTCATCGGCTCCGTCTGGGGCCTGGGTCACACCATCACAATCTTTATCGTCGGCGCGCTGATCATTCTTTTTGGCTTCCAGATCCCGCCCCGACTGGGACTATCCATGGAGTTCAGCGTAGCCGTCATGCTCATTCTTCTCGGCCTCCTGAACCTGAGTGGCGTGATGCAAAAGATAACTACTTACTTCACTCCGACCAACGCCGGCATGGATAAATTAGCCGCGCGCAACCAGGCAGAAACAAGTATCACTAGGATCGATAAGTTAATCGAGAAGTCGATAGGTCGCTTTGGTCTCTATCAATGCATGAGACCCCTGATCGTCGGTCTGGTTCATGGACTCGCGGGGTCCGCGGCGGTTGCTCTCCTGGTGCTCTCCACGATTCACGATCCTGTCTGGGCAACAGTCTATCTGCTCATCTTCGGCGCTGGAACCATGGTTGGGATGATGTTCATGACCGCGGCAATGGCGGTGCCGCTCTCATTTGCCGGAGATCGCTTTAAAAGGCTAAGCCACTATTTCGCAGTCACGTCGGGGATGGTAAGCCTCTGTTTCGGCTCTTTCCTGGTCTATCAACTCGGCTTCCTCGGAGGGTTATTTACCAGCCATCCTCAATGGACCCCTAGATAGTCTTGCCGGCCTTCGCACTCCCGCGATCCGAGATAACTTCGGCCCCGCGAACAAGGTAGAGCTCATTCCATCCACCCGGCGGGATTGAGGGATTATAAGACCGTTCCGGCTCCGGACGCAGCGCGGCTGACTATTTCTGATTTGCCAGCGATTCGCGCGGAGACAGGCTGTCTGTGGATAGCGCGGCCTGGGGAAGAAGCCTGTATCCATCGCGGGTGCGAATGTGATACTTCTGCATATCCTTGCCCACCAGCTTCACATGGATGCTGCGCCAGCCCCGATTAGGATTGGGCTGCGGGTAGTAACTCAGTGTGTAGAGGTGTCCCAGATCTTCCCGGATCGAGGCAAATGCCCGTTGTTCCCCGTGCCAGCTCCGCGCAAAATAAGCTTTGCCGCCCGACGCCCTGCTCATGCGTTCAAATGCGGCCGCGGAAACAGGATCCGACTCAGCCTGACGCGTGCTGATGATGTAGATGATGGTTCCGGTCGACTGCGCCAGTTCCGCCACATCCTCCGGAGGAACGGAACTGGCGTTGTCGGGGCCGTTCGAAAAGACCACTATCGCTTTCCGTCCCTTGAGCGGCGCCGCATCCTTTACTGTCAACAACAGGCTGTTATAGAGGGCGGCATCGTCTCCGGCGACGGTACTGCGCACTCCGTTTACAACGCGGAACCGGTCGGAAGTAAGTGGAGTGGCGCGGGAAAGATTCCGGCTGTAAGAATAGAAAGCGATCTTACTGGCATCGTCCATGGAGCGGATGAAATCGGCGATGGCATCTTGCGCGAAGACGAACTGCCGGTACATATAGTTGCTGGTGTCGAAGAGAAGAAATACATTGGCTCCGGATACCCCTGAAACCACGTCATTGGCCGCGTCCCGCGCCGTTCCGGCATCGGGCGACGCGTGATTCTGCTCCGACGCAGCCGCTTCGGTCAAACGATGGGCGGATTCGCTCCCTTCCTCGAAAGAGGATATTTTCTCCGCAATCTTGTCCTCCGTAACGGCGAAATCCTCAGGGCGAAGGCCGGCTATATAATTCCCCTTGCGATCGGTTACGGCAACGCTGAGCTGCACCAGAACCACGTTCACGCGCAAACGCGATGGATCCTCCTGGGCCGCGGGCCGCGGTTGACCGCTGAGCAGGCAAAGCAGGCCCAGGGGCACGAGAGCGTAAGAGAAACACCTTTTGGCCATCATCTTTCCGATCCGCACGACGCGCACTCCAAACTACCAGATTCTTGTTGCCGGGCGATACTACCCGCGGCTTCGACGGTAATTTTGCCCTGTCGAAATTCCTCGCCGGTCTCCTTCAGGGCGCGCAATAATGCCGGCCAATCGTCAATGTTCGAGGCGAAAATGTTGGCGATCATCCGGCGCGTCAACGCCGGGGCCAGCAAGTTGAGCATGACTGGCGGATAGCCCATTTCGTCCGCGAGACGCGCCCAGTAAAGATTGTTGGATTCCCAGGACTCCCCAAAAAGGCTGCTGGCTTCACCGCCAAACGCCGGGAGCGCTCCCGTATTGAGCAACCCGCACGTGTCGCTTTCCGCCAGCGTCGGATGGGGCACGCCAAAGTCTCTCGACAGACGCTCCGGGTTGGCATCTGCCGGGTCCTTGCGAGACAGATCGTCCAACTCCCGGCCTGCTTGTCCCCAAACTGAAGTCTGCTGGGGAAAGCGCTTGCGAAATTCGGCAGCCAGATAAAAAGTGTCTGCCGGCGGCAAATGAGGAATCACGGCGGCGGCGCCCTGCGGATCGTGCAAAGCCTGTCCGGTCCGATCCAGCAGGCCGGGAGCCATGCGATCGGAAAGAATGCCGATCACCTTCTCCTCAAGTTGAGGATCTGTCGATGCGGCGATCAAAAGTTCTTCCCCTGCACGTTGATAGAGAGTTGCGGCATGCAGTTCGCTGCGGCTCACCTGCCACCAGCGCGGCAGGATGGAATCGACTAAGAGATCGGGGACGGTGTCCTTCCAGATAAGAGCCTGGATTTTCTCCGGCGCAATGAAATCCCCTTCCGTCGATGCCAATGCATAGGGCAAATCGGCGAGCGAACCGATCAGGTAAGCGCCACCACCGGCCGTGGCGCCGATTCCGATCAAATCCGGAGCGCCCCAGATCCGCTGGATTCCCTGTATCGACGATCCCGAGAAGTCGTGGGAGCGCACGAAGAGGGGATTGTTATGCAGAACCTGAGCGCCCGGCGGCTCATAGTAGGCGTAATTCAGCCCCACCAGCGTGTCCCTGAGAAATGGTGTGAGCCAGCCGCGTGCGGTCTCCAGTTGCGCAGGCGAAGCCGAAGAGCGGATAACCCGGGTCAGGTCGGTTCGTATCTGCAGCTCCGCGTGACGGCTGCTGTAAATCAGAGGCGACCAGGCGGTTTTTTCACTTTGCGTGAAAATCGGCCGAGGCATCTCGAACTCCCGCAAGCTGCCCGCCAGCGGCAGCAAGCGGTCGCCTGCGGCCGCTCCGTGCGCCATCTCGGTCAAACCGTCGAAAAGTCCGAAAAGCGTGTCGAGCGACGCCAAACGCTGGTCATCCATTACAGCGCGCATTCTTGCCGCCAGCTCCTGGTGCACGCGCCGCCCGTCGGGGCTGTCCTGGGCAGGTCCGGCGAGCACATCGACGATCTCATCCTGGGATAGGTCGCCGCCCCCTCCGGCCGCGGCCAGCAGCGATTTCAGAGAGCTCCGGCCCGCCTCGAAAAGCTGCACGGACGATGATATTCCCGCGAATGGCCCAACCACTTTCTGCCACGATGGATTCAGGGCATCGTCTGCAATCTGTTGCTGCCGGGCCAGAATCTGCCACAGCCCCACGACCGCCTGGAAGGATCCCAGGGCATTGGCGCGCAGGCTCGGATTCTGTATCCCATTGATCTGGTCTGCCGTTTTCACAAAATGGGCGATCGAGACATCGTCCAATCCCGGAAATTCGGCGAAAATTCGATACCAGTTATCGTATTGCGAAAACTTACCCGCAAGCAGCCGCACGGTATCGTCCGCAAGGGGTCTCCCCGCCGGTCTCTCATTGTCGATAGCGGACAACATGAGATAAATCTGCAAGGGGCCGTTGCCGGTGGGCAGATTTGAAGATGCCACCAACCCTTCCAGCAATCTCTCCGGGTTTTCCCAGCTGCGGGCGTGTCTTTCCCATTCATGGAAGCTTTTTGAGTCGGCATCCCGGGTAAAGATCTCCGCCCAATCTGCAAGCTTGCCTGGAACCTGGGGTTCGCCGTTCGTCTCCCATTGCAATCGCGTAAAAAGCATCAGCAGTTCAGCGTTCTTGGGGTAAACCCCGGCTGTTGCGCCGGTGCTTGAAGCGGTCGACCGGTAGGCATCGTAGAGGCGCTTGAGGCGGGCGCCTTCCGTTAAGGGGGTCTGTTGCGTTGCGTGGATTCGCGACAGGGCATCATAATATGCCGCCAGCCAGCCGTGATCCGCCGAAAGCAGGCGGGTAACGAACTCTCCCGTCGACTTTGGACTTGCTCCCACCAGCTGTTCCCAACCTTGCTCGGCGCTTGCTCCCCCCGGGACCTCGACCTTTCCGGAGTGAATGGAGAGTCGGCTTCCATACATGTCGAGCACCGCGGCAACGGGAAGCAGCCTCCTCAGCCCCGGCGACCCCGCCAGGGCAAGCCTTGTTTCCTGGTCGCTCTTTGACATCGCCCAGTAAAGGCGATCCATATCCGGATCATGGAGCAGAATGTCGATCAGATTTCCGCCCTTCCACATGCTCACCTTCATCCAGTCCTCTTCAGTGAGCAGGATCGGAATCCGGGTGGCCGGATACGAAAAGTTGAACGGCCTGCCTTTCTCGAGATCCTCTTCGAGCTCGGTGAGGGGAAAGCCCGAGTCGACGGTCAGAAAAGCTCGTTCCGCATTTGCAGTCATTAATGTGGCGTTCTTCTGCCCGCACGGCCGGCTGAACTGATAGCCGAGTGCCTGAACCAGCCGAATCGCATCGTCGCAACCGGCAACGCGGATTGTGCCGCTGTCGCCCGCGATCTGTTGAAGCTCTCTGGCGATGTGCACGTACCGGTTCACCAACACCAGGTACTCGGTCTGCCTTCCGCTGTCATAGCCCCAGAGGAGGGCATTTCGCGCGAGCATGGGCAGCACCTCGTCGGGAGAGATCTCCTGGCTGATGCCTGCCATGCGAAGGAACGATCGCAAGGGGCCGGGAATAACCACCGTGGCCTCCGGCGAGGATGGCCCGCTTCCGGGATTTCCTTGCTCCAGGGACACGGATGATGAGCGCGGTTGCGGAGGCTGGCTGGCAACTCCCGGGAAGCAGGCTCCAAGACATAACAGGCCTGCCGCAAACAGACGAATAGAATGAAGAGGGAACTTCATCGCGGAACACCCCTTCAGAACTGCGTTAGCTTTACCTTGATTCGAGCATCGTCCCCACCAGCGCACCCCGCCGACCGTAGCGTGCGCGGAGGCCGTGATTCACTTGCGTTGTACGAATATACAGCTTTCCCGTGATTCTGGCTTCAATCGAATAAAACAATACGTTCATTGCCGCCTGATTCCCGGAAGTTGCTTTCCGTCCGTCCCGAAGTCTCCCCGCCGGTAAGCGGGATTTTTCCGGAGAAACCACCTCAGATAAAAATTCCCCGGCCCGCGGCGGGAGATCTACCAAAATATCGATCTGCCTTAAAATCTGAAAGATAAGGGCCGCGGGCGTCCCGGAGTGTATTGGGGAATCTCAGAACAAGTCGGGGCTTTGAAAGGGCACGGCTTTAGCCGTGCCGAGAAAGGAGCAGAATGAACGCGGGCTTTAGCCCCTGGGGGAAGACGCCCGACTTGTTCAAAGCTTCCTTGGTGCAGCATCTCCTCGCAGAACTTGATTGTGGTCTTGGTCGCTCCGCCGAGTGATTCTTTAACTCGCGAGGTGACCATCAGCGCACTTGCGCGACGATCTCGACCTCGTTGCCGGCCCCCACCGGCGCCGCATCGCTTATACTGCTCGAGTCTCTACGGGAGGCCACGCATGTCCACAGCCGCCCCGTCCCTCGCTGACCAGCGGTTCTACGACCTTGTCAGCGGTCCGGCGCCGGTCACCATCGCCGACGTGATCGCGCGCATGCAGGCCATTGACGCGCTGCTGCCGGCAAACGACGGCCTCAAGTGGTTCAACCGGCTCTATCTAATGGTCACGCAGCAGGTCGATCTGCAACCGCCCGGTGGCGCGTGGCAAAGCCCCGTCTGGCTCACCCGCCTCGATGTCGTTTTCGCCGGTCTCTACTTTAGCGCCGTCGCCGGATTCCTCGCGGGACAACCCGTGCCCGCCGCGTGGAACGCACTGTTCGAGGCCCGCTTCCGCACCGGCATCGATCGTATCCAGTTCGCGCTCGCCGGCATGAACGCCCACATCAACCACGACCTCGCATTGGCCCTGCTGGCAACCGACGCTGAGCTGAACGTCGTTCCTGCATCGGACAGCCCCGAATACGCCGACTACCAATCCGTCAACGGCCTGCTCAACACCCTCATGCCCGCGACACTCACCATGCTCGCCACCGATACGCTGGGCGTACTTGCCGAGGACACCGGAAAAATCGGCCGCCTGCTCGCCTTCTGGGACATCTGCCAGGCCCGCGACCTCGCCTGGGATTTCGCCAACCACCTGCGCAGCCTTGCCGGGCTCACTCGCGACGCCGCACTCAGCGCCCAGGACACAATGACCGGCGCCCTCGGCCGCGCCCTCCTCGCCGCCTGAATTTCATTTACATCGCCTCTGTGAGAAATGCACTCCAATCCCCCGAGTCTGAAATCCGCTAACTAAAGAGGTGTCATCCTGAGCGGGTGAGTTGATTTTCAGAAATCCATGATTTATCGAGAGATAAATAGCCTGCTTTTGGCTGTGTAGGAACTGTGCAGGCGATTTCTCGATTTCTGTGCATTTCTTGAACGCGAGACACCATTCTACAGGCACGATTCATAGGTTAGAGGCTGTGTCCTAAGCCCATGCCGTGTTCGATGACCGGCGCGATCTCCGGCTGCGGCGGCGTGATGGATTGCTCCGGCTTTATCGCTGGCATGTGGGCGCTCTCGTGGGACACGTCATGCCCTAACGCTTCAGGTAGCTTGGCGCGGTCGTTGGTGTATACCTGTGCGTCTTCCGCGCCGCGCGAGACGGCGACGTAAGCCATGCGGCTGTTGAGCAGGTCTTTCGCGGCCAGCTCGGTATCGACGTGAATCAATACCCGCTCGGCAGTCTGTCCCTGGCTGGAATGGCTCGTTACCGCATAACCGTGATCGAGATGCGGATGCTCGCGGGGATCGAGCTGCACGTCGCGGCCTCCGTCCATTTTCAGGCCCAGTTTCCCATCATGACCGATGCTCTCGATGGTTCCAAGTTCGCGGTTGGCAATCTTCAAGTCATTGGCCGGTGCAGTGAACTGGATGCGGTCGCCTACGGCGAAATTGCGCGATTCCTCGCGGTAAACAGACACGCCCTGCTGCCGTCGAGGATCGTAAGTCACTTCTGAGCCATCGGCCCGCACCACGGTTAACAGGTTCTTGTTCGCATCCACTCTCTTGACCCGTGCGTATTCCCCGCGCTCCATACCAGTCTCTTTCGACGCACGCGCATAGCGCACTACATCGTTGAACTCGTACCGCGCTGCCCATGTGCGCTCCGGCCCGGTGAGGTCCTGGCGCGGCACAAGTGCCTCGACGCGATGTTCTTCTTTGCTGACCATGCCGTGCTCCTGCATCTCGGTACGAATCGCCAAGTTGATCTCAACGCGGGAACGATTGTCGGGAGAGACGACCAGCGTACCCTCCGGCGACTTCGCATATTCCTTCGCTATTGCACCGATGCGTTCCTCGCGGCCTGAAATCTCATGGACGCGGCCCTGCCGCTCCAAACCCTGCACGGCTTCACGTACCTCGCCACGCGCAAGCTGCTCGACCACCTGTTTCAGCTCCGGGTCTTTCTGTCGGATGATCTCTTCGAGCTTGACCGTCTTCATGCCCGCATCCTGGAGCTGCGCGAAGGGACGCCCGGCCTCGACTGCCTCATGCTGTCGACGATCACCTACCAACAACACGCGATCATTGGGATGCAGGCGATCCACAAACTCGTGCATCTGTTTGGTAGACGCGAGCGAGGACTCATCGAGCACATATAGGCGGCGCTCTCCGGTGTCCGGCTGCTGTCCGCGTGCAAGATGCTTTTGCAGCGTGGATGTTTCCATGCCAGCATCGGCCAGCCTTTGCGCGGCGCGGGACGTGGGCGCGAAGCCTTCGACCTTGTATCCCTGCGCCTCCGCGCCTTCACGGATGACGGCCAGCGTCGTTGTCTTGCCCGCACCGGCCACGCCATCCAATCCCACCATCTTCTCGCGTGATAGAAATATCTGATCGACGGCCTGACGCTGCGAGGCATTCAGCTCCGTGTGGCGGCCCTCCGTCGCAACGCGGATATCCGAATCAACCAGCATCGGGTTACTCACTCCGCGCTGATTGCCTTCCTGCATCCGTGTAACAATCTCGCGTTCCATGTGCAGCATCGCGGCAGTGGTGTACTGCTGTCCCGCTCCGGCATGATCGACCGTGCGGAACTCGCCTCGCGCGGCCCGCTGCGAGAACTCCTGACGGATATGGGCATACGTCGTCTCACCCATGCCGCGATTGAGCGCCGCTTCCAGAAGGTCGCGCCGGTCCAGCACGGCAGAACGCTCGAAGAGATGATCGCGGGCATAGGTGACGGCCTGCTGCGCGATTCGGTCCGGTTCGTAGACGTGGCGCTGTTCATGCGCCCGCGCCTCGGCCACAACTTTGTCGGCCTGATGTCCATACTGCGCGGCCAGCTCGCGGTGTCGCTCCAATACCTCTCCCGGAGATAGTAGCTCTTTGCTGTCCCGCCTTCTGTGGGCGGCAAACGCAAAGCTGGCTTACGGGATTGACCGGAGATATCGTGGTCAATTCCGGGCAGAGGTTTGCGGGTGCCCCGGTCCCCAAGTGCGAGGAATCGGGGACACCCTCTTCCGTTGCTTGGAGGGTCACCGGGACCAGGGCCATCGCCTCTCAAAGCCTTTGCTGCTGTCAAAATGCCTGAAAATCTCGGAATTTCGGGTAGGATCACGCCTTCAGGCGGTTGACATGGGCACAAAACCCGATAAAAATAGAATTGGGGACTATTATGGCATTGACCCAAGTTGAACGTAAGGATGATGGCAGCTACCGGGCGCTCCGCAATGGGAGAACTGTTGCCACCGGCGACACTCAAAAGAGCACTGCGGAGAAAGTCGAAAAGCGTTACCCCGACGACACGATTGAGGTCGAAAGGGTGCGGGACACTAACGTGGGGACTCGCGACCACTGGCGACGTTGGCCGTAGCCGCATAACGTCTCTACCGAAAGCGCGCGCCGGGTAGGTTTTCGGGGCCGTGCGGTGAGGTGTGGGCATGAAGATGTGCGAGGGCCAATTCAGCCCGGAAACAATTGCGATATTGCGCGATGGCTTCGCAAGATATGAGTGGTCCGCGCCGGAGACATTCGCCACATACTCATGTATGGTCTGTGGACGTGCCGGACTCACACCGAAAAACCACGGCGGTGTGTGGCACCCGGAATCTCACTATCCTCTGCCTCGCAAGCGGGTGAACCCCTCAGGCAAGTCGGGCTATTACAAACGGGCATAGTCACCGTTAATCGGCCCGTAGACGTGCCGGTTAATAGTCTGGACGTGGCCCACGGGTTTTGACAGATGGCTTGCCAACGGCAACAGAGAGGACATAAATGGAGCAACAGAAATTCTTTACAGGACAGACAGTCAAGCTGAAGTCCGGCGGCCCCGTGATGACCGTAATGGGAACTAATCTCTTCGGCAATCCGAATATGTATGTGTGTCAGTGGTTTTCTGGAAAATCATACAAGCAGGCGGAATTTCCGGGGCCAAACCTAAAATTGGCAGCACCGGAAATGCCGAAGCGTGTAGCTGCCCGCACCAAACCGGGCCGAATCCATCTTGGATGATATGGCCATCCCATCTAGTATGGGGCGGGTGGCCCCGGTCCCTCGCACTTGGGGACCGCGGAAGCGCAGTTCTCAACTGGCCGTGAACCGAATCGCGATGGTCCCGATAGGTCTTCGCAACGCGCTTCTCTTTACTCAATCCCCTTGGACTCATCCCATACAAACGCCTCTTTGGGTTTGTCGGTGGGCTTGTCAGCGGGCGCATCGAAAAGTGGGAGCGTGGCCTGCGCTGCTGCTGGCATCCTGGGTTGCTCTGTGCGAGCTACCGGCGTCGGCAGTGACGGCCTGGGAGCAATCTCTGGCAACCTGCGCTCGATGAATTCCGGTTGTCTGCCGTGCTTCCTTGCGAACTGAAAGTGAACCGGAACAACCTTGTTCTCCTGCTTGATGAAGCCATGCAACGGTTCGAGACCGGAGATTTCCGAGGCCATGACAAGCGGCTTGGTCGCAATCTCCATCGCATACGATTTCCTGCTGCCAAACAGCTTCATGCTGCGCGACTCCTTCAGCCGTTCGACTTCGATCTCTCCAATGGCATCGGAAATCCACTTGGCCGCGCGCGGCTCCGTGGTCTTGAAAAACAGCTTGGTTGCGGGCTGCGAAAGCATGGCCTCGGCGTCCTGGCCGTAGCGTTTTTCAAGCTGGCTGCGCCCCTGAAAACCCACCACAACGGGATTCCCGTACTTGCGATTTTCGGTGACTGCGGTGTGGAGCTGCGGCAGCTTGTTAAGGCTCGCCAACTCGTCAAGCACAAACCATACCGGCTTCGCCGTGTGGTCTTCGCAGTAGCCCATCATGCGAAGGATGAATAAATCGAGCCACACGGAATGGAGTGGCAAAGTCTTCGCGCGATAGGCAGGAGTGGAAGTCAGAAACACCCAACGCTTACGCGCGGTGTCCTGTATTGAACGGCGGGTCGATGTAGATGCACTTCACCTTGCCGGTGTATTCCTGCTCCAAAGCTTTGAGCGCGAGTAAATTGTCGCCATGAATGAGAATGTTGACGAAGATATCGTGGTCAGTAACACGCGCCTTCGCGTGATATGACTTGTCCGAATCTTCAAGGAGTATGCGCGGCTCAAGGCGCGGGCGCTCATCCTTGCCGATCCAGGTCAATTCAAGACGTTGCTTGCGGTTACTCAAATGCCGTCTCCGTATCTTTCTTTGCTGTGCAAACTGATTTCACTCATAACACTTCCCACCGGATTGTAAATAGTTCGGTCAGGGATGGTTCGAGTTTCAAGCTCTCCTGAATCTGGTCGAGCATGGCTTCAACCTCGGTGCGGATTTTTGCGCGGCGGTCGAAGAACTCAGCCTTCATCTTGTCGCGTTTGGCCTCAAGGCCGCTTATTCGGCGCTTTTCGGCGACTTTCTCGGCCATTGACATCGCTGCGCCGCGAAGGGCCTTTTTCGCTTCCTTGATCTCGGCGTCTGCCACCTTGATCTCCGTCTCGAAGGCGCGTTCCAGGTCTTCGGCGTAGTGATCGAGATTTTCGCTCTCAACGTCTAGCCATTCGGCGTTCTGCTGTTCTGCCTCGTTCAATAGCTCTTTGCGCCGTTCGGCTTGCCGGTGTAGAAGTTGCGCGGGAACGGGCCGCCTGCGTAGCGCGGCGTCTTCCACGGCTTCTCCCACGGAATCATGCCAGCCTTGAGGCTGGAAATAATGCGGTCGGTAACGGTCTGGTAGATGCTCAGCCTGCTGCTGGTGCTTGGGTTCTTCATGGGTGCTTCCTCCCTCGTCTTTGCTTGTTGATTTTCATGCCGCGCGCGGCATGTACCTACATGCCGAACGCCACGTGGCGAACGCGGGGGGTAGCAACTGCAAGCAGAGGGGGATCGCCCACCCTTGCAACGAAGCGCAGCGAGAGTGGAAAGGGCGAAGCGCAGCGGAGGGCTGCACAAGCGAAGCGCGGAAGCCTGGGGAGACTGCTTGCGGGCGCGAGGGGGCAGCGCCCCATTAGGAGGCTTGTCTACCGCATCCGTGCGCGTCAGCGCACCGAACTTCAGGGACGGGCGTTACGGGGCCGGAACAGGCCCCGTTGGGATGGGTGGCGGAAGACACCGGCAACATCGGTGGCTGGAGACAGGGAAGGCGCACCTTCCCACCAAAAACAGATGTGCATTGGAAACGAGAAAGCAACATGACGGCGGACGCAATCCGAACGGGCTTGTCCAAGATTGACAAGTGTTAGGCTACAGGCTACAGTGATTCAGGTGAGAATACGCAACTTCATCCATAAAGGTTTGAAGAAGCTCTATGTGGACGACGCCACAAAGGGCGTTCCGCCCGATACCGTGGACAAGCTCCGCAAGATGTTTGCCTTTCTGGACGACATGGAAGACCCGGAAGAGTTGCGGATGCTGCCCTCGTGGAAGGCGCATACCTTGACGGGCGACCGTAAAGGCGCATGGAGCCTGAGCGTTACCGCCAATCGGCGGTTGACCTTTCGCATCGACACAGCCGAACGCGAGATTTACGACATGAACTTAGAGGACTACCACTAGGGTCGAAGGAGAAGAGACCATGCCCATGAAGAATCCACCCCATCCTGGGGATTTCATTCGGACAGAGATTATCGAAGCCGCAGGGCTGACGGTCACGGCGGCGGCACAAGCGTTGCGCGTCTCGCGCCCTACGCTGTCCAGTCTGCTCAATGGCAAGGCCGACCTCTCCGGGGATATGGCGCTCCGTATCGAGAAAGCCTTCGGAGTGAAGATGGATACTCTGATGCGGATGCAGTCCTCTTACGACATTGCCCAAACACGCAAGCGTGAGAATCAAATCCGTGTTCCGCGTATCTCCGTGTTGGCCGCTACACACTAGCGAAATGACATGGCGGGAACCTAAGCGGCGCGGTTGAGGAAAGCCCACACAAAGCGCACTAAGGACAGCCGCCAGCGGCGGCTCGTGCGCGGGGATTTGCCGCTAAGAACGCCCCGGCGGGGCAGCGGCAAATCAGAGCAATATCTGCAAGGAATGTCCGGGCCGGACATTGGGACGATACCTCCCTGCGCCAGCCTCCGCCAGCGGCTCCGGCAAAAGACGGCTTCGGGAGGTTCAGGGTCAGCGCGGCCTGTGGCGCTGACCTCGTTTGCCTTTATCGTGTGTCTCCGCCGCCTTCGACGCCTTGGCTTTGGTATCGTCCGGTTGCGGCAACTCCCATCCCGCCATCCCCTGCAACACGCGGTCGGCATGCTTGATGGTATTTACGTGTCCATAGTGGCTTTCAATCATGTGGACGGAGGTTCCCATCTGCTCGGCAAGGAAATACACGTCCACGCCTTCCTGCAAGCGAAGCGTGGCATACGTGTGTCGGAAGCAATAGGTCGAGCGCGGCACGCCCTGCGTGCCTTCGCGTAGCTTCGCTTCGTTCAGAAGATCGGCAATCAGGGAGCTATACAGCGTCTTCGCAGGCTTGCCAGTGATGTTGGTAAATACTCTATCGTCCGGTTCCGTGGCTTTGGAGATTGCGCGGATGCGGTCTAAATACTCTCCCACGCTTTTGGGCGCAACCAGCTTGCGCGACTTGCCCTTGCCCTGCACGAACAGCACGACAATCTCCCGTCCTTCGCGGTCTTTTGCGGGCATGATGTCGCGCCAGCGCAGATTCTTCATCTCCGCTGGCCTCATGCCGGTATTGCAGGCAATCAGAATCAAGTTGTAAGTGACGGTGCGATACCAAACGCTTGACGGCTTATCAGCCTCGGCAATCCACTTGCGACCTACGGTGTGGAGTTTGCGATACTCCTCCAGCGTGAACTCGTCACGCCGCATCGTCTTGAGCTTGGGGCGCTCGTCGAAACGCTGGCTTGCGGGAACATAGCGTTTCTTCACCGCATAGTTCATAATCGCCCCGAAGATGGACATCTCGAAGCGGATGGTGGAATCGCTGATGAAAGGAACAGTCCGTTCTTCGGAAGGTTTGACTTCAATCGGTTTCAACACTCGGATGCCCAAAGTCTGCTGAACTTTGGTGCGGCGCTCGGCTTCATGGTCTGCGAAGGTTTGCGCTGCGTCGGCGGTGACTTCTCGAACGCCGTTGCGCCGGTGGCGTCCCGCGCCGTTTTCCCGCCGCCATGCCGGATAGCCGCCCCAGCGTTCGTCACCGATAAGATGGACCTGCGTGGAACCAGCGTACCGATCTAAGGTGCCCTCGATGACGGCACGGAGTTTCTTGGGCCGAGCGGCGCTGATCTCTCCACGCTTCGCCCGCGCTTCCTGCGTCAACAGATATTCTCGCGCCACGTCACGGAAGGGACGGTTGAACACGGGAACGTCATGCTTGATGCGGAACCGCACGTCCGCATCCTGGTCGAAGGCCCGCTCGCGGGCCGCGCTGATGTCGGTTGTTTTAAGCGAAACCGTCTTGTAGCGGTCGGCCTTCGGCATCTTCATGCGGCAATACCACATTCGATGATCCACGTCGCCGCGCCGGAAGAGAATCAGGCCGGGTTTCAGCTCCTCTTTCTCGGTAATAAACGCCATGTTGCCTCCTGCGGTTATTCCGTTCTGTGCAGTTTCCGTGTAGATTTTCTCTGCAAGCCATTGATTCTTCGTGGCTGTGCATACTTTGTATAGAGCATTATAGAAAATTATGTACTTTATTTCTAGTTATTTATGATATAGTTCTCATCCTGAGCGGAGTTTGGCTCGTTCTTTGAGCCAAACGCAGTCGAAGGACCTGCATTTGGCGCGGCCGATTTGTGACGAACTTTAGACTCACCACACTAGGCCGCCCGCGCCAGCCAGCCCTTCATCGTGCTCGCGTCCACCAGGCCCGCCTGCTGGAACTGCAGCCGGCCGCGAGCGAATACGGCAAAGTTCGGAATACCCTGGACGTTGAACCTTGCGGCAAGTTCCGGGAACCTCTCCGTGTCGACCTTCAGCACCACGGCTCGGCCTGCCAGGTCCCGCGCCACTTCTTGAACATGGGGCGCCGCCAAGCGGCACGGCCCACACCACAACGCCCAGAAATCCACGAAGACCGGAACTTTGCTGTCGCGAACGATCTCGTCGAACTCCTCGGGTCCAACCTCGATGGGCTCGGCCATCGGCGGAAGCGGCGATTTGCAGGCGCCGCATCTTCCCGCGTCGGCCAGGTGCTTCGCCGGAATTCGATTCGGCTTCCCGCAGGATGGGCAATTTCGGATGATGGCCATGGCGAAGTCCTCTGGTGCATTTCCAATCAGCAGTATTTCGCAATCAAGCGGTCGCGGCAACCGCACACGATCTTCAGCATTGGCTCGGTTGGAAGGATGCGCGCAAGGTCGGAACCGGAATGGTACGGGCTTGAGCCCGTACATCGAACTGGACTACGCCGGGTGAAAGAAGCATAATGTCGGGATCGAGATCGCCGGCGGGCTGATTCGCAGGATTCTCGACGGCAAGCAACTCTGCTCGGGAAAGGAGAGTTATGGAACACAAGATCAAGCGCATTTCGACAGCCGGGATCGCCGAGGCCATCGCCAAGGCGGAGCTTTATCGTTCCCTTAACGAGCCGGAAGAGGCAGAGTCGATCTGTCGCGATATTCTGGCCATCGAACCCGACCACCAGCTCGCATTGCGCTTGCTCGGGCTTGCCCTTACCGATCAGTTCACTGGCCGCGGCGCCGATCGTTACCGCGAAACCGAAGAGATCTTCCTCGAGCTCAAGGACCCCTACGAGCGGCTCTACTACACCGGCCTCACCCACGAGCGGCGCGCCAAAGCGCTGCTCAACGCCGGCCAGCCCCCGCGCTCGCTGTTCGCGCTCTTCGACCAGGCGCTGCGCTCATTCGCTGAGGCCGAGAAGATCCGTCCAACGGGAAACGACGATGCCATCCTGCGCTGGAATCGCTGCGTGCGGCTGCTCGAGAATCCAGCATACGAGTGGGATGTGTTGGAAGAGGAACTCGTTCCCTTCGATGCCCAGGACGCTCCGCCAAGGTAGCCGATCTTCGCGCTGCCCGGGAAAACTGAGCCTTAATCAGAGAATGCGGAACAGGCTCTTCAGGGGATCGAAGTAGCGGTCGACCACGCGCTCTTTGAGCGGAATAATCGCGTTTTCGGTAATCGTAATCGACTCCGGGCACACCTGCCGGCAACACGTGGTGATGTTGCAGTAACCGATATTGTGCGTATACCGCAAATCGCTGACCCGGTCTTCGGTATCGAGTGGATGCATTTCGAGTGCGGCCGCATAGACCAGCAGTCGCGGGCCGATAAACTCGTCCTGCTTGTGGTGTTCGCGCAGCACGTGGCACACGTCCTGGCAGAGAAAGCACTCGATGCACTTGCGAAACTCCTGCACGCGCTCGACATCGGCCTGCCGAATGCGCCATGTGCCGTCGGCCGCGTCCGGCGGGCGGGGTTTGAATTGCTTGATCGTCTTCTTGGCCCGGAAATTCCACGAAACATCGGTGACCAGGTCGCGGATGACGGGAAACGCGTGCATCGGCTCCAGGGTGACCGGCTTGTTCAGGTCGATCTCGCTGAGCCGCGTCATGCACATGAGCTTGGGCATGCCGTTGATTTCGGCGGAACACGATCCGCATTTGCCGGCCTTGCAGTTCCATCGCACCGCCAGGTCGGGCGCCTGCTGCGCCTGGATGCGGTGCACGGCGTCCAGCACGACCATTCCCTCTTCTACATTAGTTGAGTAGTCTTGTAGTCCGCCGCCCGCAGGGCTCCCGCGCCAGATGCGAAATGTCGCCGGTGTGGCCATCGATTCGCCTCCCGCTATTTCATTTCCTGAATCACTGCCTTCAACTCATCCGGCATCGGCGTAAGCGCACGCCTCTCGACCTGCATTTCTCCATCCGGGCCGCGCCGGATGACGATGTTGTACTTTCCCCACTCCGCGTCCTTGCCGGGGAAGTCCTCGCGGAACTGCGCGCCGCGGCTCTCCTTTCGCAGCAGCGCCGCACGCGTAACCGCTTCCGACACGACGATCATATTTCCAAGATCGATCGCCGTATGCCAGCCATTGTTGTACTCGCGATTGCCGGCCGCGCCTGCCCGCTCTGCCCGCGCGCATAACAGTTCGATTGCGCCGAGAGCCTGCTGCATCTCGCTCTCGAGACGCACGATGCCGACCAGGTCCTGCATGGTCTCCTGCAGATCGTACTGAATCTGATATGGGTTCTCGCCGGAAGGGCCGCGGTCGAAAGGAGCCAGCGCCGCTGATGCCGTGGCCTGCAGTTCCGCCTCGTCGATCGCTGCCGGTCCGCTGGCTTTGGCAAACTCGGCAGCATAGCGTCCAGCGCGCCGACCGAATACCACCAGATCGGACAGCGAATTTCCCCCCAGCCGATTGGCGCCGTGCAGTCCCGCCGCCGCTTCCCCGGCTGCAAAAAGCCCGGGCACGTTGGACATTTGCGAATCGCCATCGACGCGAATTCCGCCCATCATGTAATGCGTCGTGGGCCCGACCTCCATGGGCTCCTTGGTGATGTCCAGGTCGGCAAGCTGCTTGAACTGGTGGTACATGCTGGGCAGCTTGCGCTTGATGTGCTCCGCCGCTTTCGGCATGCGTTCCTTGATCCAGGAAATATCGAGAAAAACGCCGCCGTGCGGCGAGCCGCGCCCAGCCTTGACTTCGCGATTGATGCATCGAGCAACGTGATCTCGCGTGAGCAGTTCGGGCGGGCGTCGCGCGTTCTTGTCGCCCTGCGTGTACCTCCAGCCCTCCTCCTCGGTGTCCGCAGTTTGTTCTTTGTAGAGGTCGGGAATGTCGTCGAACATGAATCGACGGCCCTCGCTGTTGCGCAACACGCCGCCTTCGCCGCGCACGCCTTCGGTCACCAGGATGCCGCTCACACTGATCGGCCAAACCATGCCGGTGGGATGAAACTGCACGAATTCCATGTCCTGGAGTTCGGCTCCCGCGCGATACGCCAAGGCAAGGCCGTCGCCCGTGTATTCCCAACTATTGCTGGTCACCTTGAAGGCGCGCCCGATTCCCCCAGTGGCAACAACCACGGCCTTTGCCTGCCACAACAGGAACCGCCCCTTCTCGCGATCGTATCCGCAAGCGCCGGCAATGCGGCCTCCATCGAGCAGCAGGCTCAGCACCGTGCACTCCATGTGGACTTCCATCCCGGTGTGGATGCCGTGATCCTGCAGCGTGCGAATCATCTCCAGCCCCGTGCGGTCGCCCACATGCGCCAGCCGCGGATACCTGTGTCCCCCAAAGTTTCGCTGCAGAATCCTGCCGTCCGGGGTGCGATCGAAGAGCGCGCCCCAAGCCTCCAGTTCGCGTACGCACTCCGGCGCTTCCTTGGCGTGCAGCTCGGCCATGCGCCAGTTGTTCAGGTATTGGCCGCCGCGCATCGTATCGGCAAAATGCACCCGCCAGCTATCGCGATCATCCACATTGGCCAGCGCCGCCGCTATGCCGCCTTCGGCCATCACCGTATGCGCCTTGCCGAGCAGCGACTTGCACACCACGCCCACCTTGGCGCCCGCGGCTCCGGCTTCAATGGCCGCGCGCAGGCCTGCTCCGCCTGCTCCAATCACCAGTACGTCGTAGGAGAACCGTTGGAATTCCGGCATCTAGAGGATTCTCCAGTCATGCCAGATGCCCATCGAACAGAGGCGCACGTAGATATCGGCAAACGCAACCCAGAGAAGGCTCGCCCAGGCCCACTTCTTGTGCGCTGCGTTCAGGCAGCTCACGCAATCGTAGATCTTGTGCCGCACGGGGTGATCCGAGATCTGGTCGAATGTCCCGCCGATCATGTGCCGGAACGCATGACACCCGAAGATATAACCGGCAAGGAGTACGACATTTACAACCAGTACAAGGCTGCCGATCCCGATCCCGAATCCATTCGGAAAGAAGAACGACCGCACCGCGTCGTAGACCAGAAAGCCCCAGATAACGTACGAGAGCCTGAGAAAGTAGCGATGGAAATTCTGCAGGATGAGCGGAAAGCTTCGCTCTCCCAAATAAACCTTGCGCGGCTCGCTCACCGCGCATGCCGGAGGGTCGGCCCAGAACGATTTGTAATAAGCGCCACGATAGTAGTAACAGGTCACGCGGAAGAGGCCCGGTATCCACAAAATGAACAGGGCCGGAGAGAAAGGCAGAAAGCTCGGGTACCAGCTCGGCTTCGGTCCGAACAAAGCGAACGGGGAGCTGCCGAATATTTCCGGCGAATAAAACGGCGATATATAAGGTCCGAAAGTGTAATGGCTGTTCTGGAACGCCGCCCAGTTGGCATAGGCCAGAAATCCGGCGAAACCCAGGAAGACCGCCGTCGGAGAAAGCCACCAGGCGTCGCGCCTCGACGTTCGCCCGAACTTGCCGTTCTTCCACACTACATCGGGAGCTGACACAATCCCTCCACGGCGGAGAGAATCGCAGATTTTGCCCTTCCCGCCCGTTGGCATCGGATTGTATAGCAAAGACTCTGCCGCCAGCCACCGGCCCTGCGAGTGAGGCAGAATCCGGACCGGCAATCAATCGACGTTCCATCGTTGTAGGCGTTGTCCTCGGCCGTCGCGAAAACCCGATCTCGAATGCAACTTCTTTAAGTATTGAGTGGCGTAATCGCGGACGCGATTTCCGCAATTTCTACACGGCGATTTAGAGCCAGACTTGTGTAGGCCGCCTCAACCACGGCGAAAGTCTTCTCAAGGTATTCGCGGGCCTCTAATTCGAAGGGCTGACCGCTTTCCAGGTGGTCAATGAAGTGAGATAGCGCGGCATAAACGCTATCTCCGCGATATCCAGTCGAAAAATCGTCCGTCCAGATCTTTTCATGACCAGACCAGATTTCACCCCGCGCGGAGATGCGGATCGATCCCGAGTCGCCCTCGAAGGTAGCTTCATCGTTGGTTGGGCCAATATCGGCATGGTTCAGAAAGCTATGACCGTCAATCCATCCCATTACGTCGTTGATGTGCCGTAGTGTGAGAATCGCGTGGTCCTCGCCAAGTATGCGGGGATTTATTCTCCTGGCTTGGGCATAGACTGAAGCAATATCTCCAAACAGAAAGCGAGCTGTGTCGATGTGATGCACCAGCGTTTCATCGATGATGAAACGCCGGAGTTCGCGGAAATACGCCTGCTTTGGATAGGGTTCGTCGCCCCCGCCGTCCTTCCATCGGCAACGGAATCCGTAACCCAGCGGAGTCCCGATATCGCCCCGGGCAATCATCGTCCGGGCGGCGCGATACCAGGGCTGCCATCGCCAATTGTCGTGAATCATCAGCCGCACCCCGTTCGCCCCAGCTATCTCAACGATTCGGCAGGCAGTCTCCCAATCCTGAGCCATGGGTTTCTGGCAGACAATTGGCAAACCATGTTTTGCCGCCAAGGAGATCAATTCCAGGTGCGTGGTCGCGCGAGAAGCGATGTCGACAAAGTCGAGATCCTCCGCGTTCAGCATTTCTTCCGCCGAGGCGTAGGCATTCCGCGCGACTGCTTTAGCCCTTTCGACAAAACCATCGCATGCCGCTACGATCTGGACATTTGGCATCCGGCGCCAGGCCTCCACATGATGCCGAGAGAAGAACCCGCATCCGATCAATCCACCCTTAAATACCTTCATGGCTCTGTCTCCAGGCCCTCTTCAGCTCTTCGGAACGAACGTTCTTCCCGCCGTTGGTCGCGCACTCCGAACAAACTCCGCAACTCGTTGGTCGAGCGCTCTCGAGTAACCCGGCGGATCAATGCCCATCTTACTTGGCGTGTCCCGCAGTATCCACGAGATAGAGCACCGCATCGCCGCTGAACGGCGGAGTGAACGATTGGGCGCGGGATCCGGCGGGGATAGGATCGTTGACGATCGTCGCGCCCGTCGTTGGGTTGAACCATTCCACAGCCAGTGTCCTCGACGGAGGCATGGCCGACAAATCCACGGCGAACGAGCCGCCTTTGGGAGCGTAGACCAGGTACTCCGCGCCTGCCGATGGAGTCTGGGCAAGACAGTAGAAGGTCGTACTGAGAGCCCCTTGCGGAGTGACTTTAGCAAGGTTCAACTTGCTGGCATATTTCAACGCGTAGCCAAGGTTGTTTCTGAAAATCTCGTATCGCGGGTCCGGACCCGTGCAGATCCCGTGCGTTGGCGAGAGACAATTGTTCCGGTCCTGGCGCGGGTAATACACCACGTACGGGTCCATGAACAGCACCGAATTGCCGTTCAGGACGTTTTCCCAAATATAGTTGCGATTTTGCTCCGGCGTCAGGAGCCACATCCCGAAGTAGGAGTGGTCGCTGTCATTGACGTTGACTTTGCAGGCCGGCTTCCCGGTTCCGCAGGACGAAGCCGGAGAAATTGTACCCGTCGGCGCAACCCAGTCCGCATCCGAGTTATACACCACCGAATCCGGGGCATGAATCGGCGACGCGTAGCCGACCGGATGCTGAAAGGGCTTTCCGGATTCGTAAGCTCTGACGTGCGCAATCATATGATCGTTCCACCAGACCGAATTGGGCGGGGCTTCCTCGGAAACAATCCACAGAACGTTGGGAAGATCGTTGAGGGTGTCGATCACTTTGTCAACAAAGGCGTCCTGAAACCCGGTAATGTCGTTCGGCGCCGTCATGTCGACGGAGCCAAGCCCCCTTGGTCCCCCCGTGTAACCATCGTCGACTCCATTGACGTTGTTGGCTCCCGTGAATGGATAGCCGTCCGTCGAACAGCGAAACACATTGAGGAATTCGCCCGTGAATAGATACACGCCGGCGTAGATGCCGGCTTTGTTCAGTGCCTGGGTTCTGGTTCGCAGGAGTTGGAAAAAGCTCGGGTCGAACTTCGTAAGATCGAATTTCAGTCCACCGTCCGTTGCTTTTCCGGGACCCGTCCTCAGCCATGGCTGCGGACTAACCGTGAAGTCCGGCAGGGAACCGGTCGCGATGGGAAGATTGCAGAACTTTGGCTGTTCCACTCGCCACAGCAAAGTAAAGTTGTGCCCGTGATCGGTGAGGAATTTGATGAAAGCGTCGAAGTCCAGGGCGGGCGTCGATCCATCGGTGCCCCAATCCTGAAGCGTGTTCCAGGTCTGCGATCCATTCAGGAGAAGAATCCTACCATTAGCATCCTTGAAATAATGCGGATTGCTTGAGACCGTGAGCGGCCCGGCGATGGGAGATTCGGCTTGCGGCTGCGCGGGCGGCGCGAGCAATAGGATCGCGAAAGAAAGAAATGCAAACTTCAGCCGAGGATGCGGCATGTGTTTCCTCTCCAGGAGTGATCCGCAGTTCTCGCGGCAAGAAACAGGCGAATGCAGCGTATGTCAATTGGGAACGAGAACGCCAGCCGCTAGCGCGTTCCCCCTTTTCCGGAACCGTGTGTCGGCGCAAGCGAGCCTCACGCCGCTCAAGGAACGGCCACAGACAGTCCTGCAAGACTCTCACCGAGAGCGGCCGTCCTTCAAGTGTCCCGTTCACGCTAGAATTCCACTCGAAAGGTGGCTTGCCCTTGCCGGTTACTGATCTGCGATGTCGTGTTGATGATCTGGCCAAAGGTTGAATCGAGCGAGTTGTTGTCTGGAGCCTGAAGCTGCGTCCGGTTGAAGGCATTGAAGTAGTCGACGCGAACGCTGGCCTGCAAGCGTTCCCAGATTTTGAAGCTCTTGATGGCGTCGAAGCTCTCTATGCGGAGCGGCGGCGTGCGCAGTGCCGGATAAGCGCGCTTCGAACTGCCCAGCCCCCATGGCCCGGTATTCTGGAACGCATTGGTCGTAAACTGAACAGGCTGTACTGACGTTCTGCCGGTGAAGAATGCCTTCGAGCGCCCATAGTCATAGGTCTTCAGAGACACTCCAGAGACGATGTTCGGCCGATCGAATCCATTCACCTCGAGAGGGTTATAGTTGTTTTGAGCGCCGAACGGATTGCCGCCGGCGTAGTTCAGGATTCCGCTGACTTGCCATCCCCCAGCCAGTTCGGAAACCAGCGTATTCGAAGAATTCAGGTACTTCTTTCCGTGGCCGAATGGCAGGGCGTAGGTTCCCACGAGCTTGAAGTTATACAACTGGTCGACGTTCGGAGAGCGGACATACTCGGGAGCCGGATTGTATGCGTTCATTCCATTCGGAGAGAATGGTCCGGACCCGACAAACGTGTTCGCGACCGTGCTGCCTAGCGTAAAGTTGGCAAGATAGCTCACCCCACCCACGTAACGCTTTTCGGCCTGTGCCTGCAGCGCGTTATAGAAGGCGGTCCCATCCACCTCATAAACCGGGAAGAATCCCCCAAACTGCGGAAAGGGCGACAGCGCCTGCTCCAGCGTCGCCGAGGCGCCGAATTGCTGAGTGAACTCTGGATAAGGCGCCTTGAACCCGGCGGCGACGACGGTGGGGTCGAGGATGTTCTTTCCCAGCAGGGCGCCGTATTGGAGCACCGAGGGATTGGGCTGGTTGGAGAGTTCGAGCGTCGTGGGCAGATGGATTGCGCGATTGCCTACGTACGCAACCGACAGAAACATGTCCCATGGCAGCTCGCGTTGAATTCTGGCGTTCCACGCCGAGTCGTAAGGCGCAGTCCCAACGGCAGGCGCGTTGGGCAACTCAGGCATGTGATTTCTGGTCTTGTAGGGGAAATCGAAGATTGTGCCATCGTTCGCGATGGAGGGGCCAAAAGGCACTTGCTGCGGATATGGCAGCGCCTGGGAATCCCAGCTTCCATATCCGGGAATGTCCGATCCAGTGGAAGAGCGCAGGAATGATCCATCGAGCAGGGAAGACATGAACGAGGCCGCGAACGACGTGCCGTACTCATAGGCTCCGCCGTTCAAGAAGCTTATGTAAAAGCCGGATTGGATCACCGTCTTGGAATCGAGCTGATAAGAGAAACCTAGGCGAGGCTGATAGTTCTTCCATTGAATGTCCGCGCGAGTAATGCCCGCGCATCCGGTGCAGTTGCCAAACTTGGTAGCGGCTCCGGGAATGCCGCCGGCGCCAGGGTTGGGTTCGGTTCGATTGGCGAAGATGATATCGTTGTGGACCTCGGTAAAGGGAACCAGAACGTCCCAACGTAGCCCCAAGTTAACGGTGAGTCGCTTGCTTAGCTTGAACTGATCCTGCACATATGGAGCAAAGGCCTTATTACGCAACTTGACATTGTTGGCGAAGATTCGCTCCGTCGAGTCCACGTCGCCAAGAAGAAAGCTTGCAAACGAGCTTCCATAACTTCCGAAGTTGGTGTTGCTTGAATCCGGCGTGGACGTTGTTTTCTGGCTGAAGTTGAAGGTGCCGCTGCAGAAGTCGCAATCGATGGTGTCCTGATAGGTGCGGCGAACCTGGAAGCCGAAGTTGAGGGTATGGCGGCCTTTGATCCAGAGCAGGTTGCTCACCCCGACGATTCCCAGCATGCGGTTATTGATGACGGTGAGGCCGCCCTCGCAACATTGCAAAAATGCGTTTCCGCTAACACCCCAACTGGTCAGGGCGTTTTGGCCGTCGAATTGAATGAGAGGCAAGGTGGTGCTGCCGGAAACCGCAGGGAAGCTGACGTTGCTATTCGCGTTGTGCTGTCCAATCACGTTGCCAATCCAATCGCCACCCGCAGTAAGTACCAGGTTGGGGTTGAAGGTCTTGACATAATTCAACAGCAGTCCGGTCCCCAGATTGTTATTGGTCATCTCACTCTGCAGCGGATTTGAAGAGGGAACGATGGGGGCATAGGTAAAGTTCGGAGAGCTCACTAGATCGCGCCAGTGAGTGAAATGAATGTTCTGCGTGCTGGTGATGTCGTGATCGACGGTATAGTCCCAAAGGTCCTGACTGATAGGCACCGAAGGAACCGCGGGGGACTTATTGCTGTCTTGGCCGAAGTTGACACCCGCGCGGTCGGGATCAGGGATGTACTGTAAGAGCGACTGCGAGACCTTGCTGATCCGACCTGCCGGAATCTTGTTCTGAGGAAATGGTTGCCCGGTGGTCGGATCGTAGATGGGGATCTGCTTGCCCGTGGCATCTACAAAGCCGCTGAAGTCTCCTGACCTCTCAGCAGCCGTCGGGACCGTACCAACAGAACTCTGCGCGAGATTCTGGCGAAACCAGTCGCCGCTGAAATAAAAGAAGGTGCGATTCCTGCCGTTATAGAGCTTGGGTAGCCAGACGGGTCCCCCGACTGTGAAACCATAGTCGTTCTGCTGATCGACGGGAGGCTCAGGCTTTCCGCTGGGAGAAAAACGGGTCGGGAAAAACCCATCGGAATCGAAGAGCTGATTGCGCAAAATGTCAAATGCGTCGCCGTGAAATGCGTTGCCTCCCGAGGCCATATCGAACGTAACCGCGCCTTGGCCAAGACCAAATTGTGGATCGAAAGTAGAGCCATCAACTCGAAACTCTTGTACGGCTTCATACGGCGGGTTGATATATGTTTGATTACCTTCAAATTGGACAAACGCCACTGGCACGCCGTTGAACTGGACTTCGTTTTCATACGTGACGCCGCCATCGATAGTATGGGACGAGGAGCTCCCTTCCACGCCCGGGGCAAGATAAATGAAAGAGTCGATCTGCCGGGCGAGGCTGTTGATTTCGAGCGGGGCGGTTTCGATCAACTCCGGCTCAACCGTGGTCCCGATAACGGGCGAGGTCGTGTCGAGTGCGATTGAATTCTCCCGGATCTCGACCGTTTGCGTTGCCGCGCCGGGCGAAAGCGTGAAGTTAACAGTCGACATCTTGGCGACTTCGACGGTCACCTTGGCCTCGGCCAATTTGAACCCTGTCGCAACAGCCTTCACGGAGTAGTCGCCCGGAATAAGCCCGACGATCGTGTAGGTGCCTGCGGTCGAAGTGGTTGCCGCCGATGTCACACCCGTTGCGGCATTGGTCACAGTCACACCTGCCTGTACAACTAACGCTCCGGTGGAGTCCGTTATAGAGCCGTTGATGCCGTTCTCCACCTGAGCGCCCAGCGGAATGCTCAACGCAAAAACGGCCATCGCCAGCGCAGCAATCGACAGATGCCCGGCGGCTAGCAGACTCTTGAAGCTGGTCTTCATGCACCCTTTTCCTTGACTCACAGCCTCAGCCCTCCTCAATCAGCCCTTGTAAACCAATGGATCCAGCAGGCAGCGCCGGCGACCCTTGTGTCCAATCCGAAGTCGGCTGAAGCGCGCCTCTCGATTGGTCTTTCAACCACCGCAGGTACTCCTCAAAAGAATCAAAATATTGGCGAGAAAAAAAACGGAATCTGAGCCGACCTTCAAGCCGGAGATTACCTGCAGGGTGCAGTCATCGTGGACCGTTTGGACCAATCTGGTATAGTACTTTTCTACTATTATTTGTTGGGAATCTCTGATCGGCCCGGCTTTCCGCGGGCAACAACGATGCCCCACATACGCCCTGCCGGCTATGCCGCTCCCATCGGAGTACCTGGCCCACTCATCCGCGGCTCGGGTGCGGATTTGGTGGCCGCGATACAATGCAACAGACCCGGTACCGGGCCTGGGAAAACCGCGGACAGTTTGGGAATCCGGACCTGTTCGGCGAATGAAAGTCTCAGCCGCAATGGAGGATTGCAACAGACTTTCATTGTTCTCTTATAGTGCAATGTTCCCAACTTGAACGACCATGGAACAACCATTGCGCCTCGCGGCGGCGATCCACACCGTCCCCAGGTTGTTTTTCGTTCGCGCAGCCGGCAAGCCCGGGAGAAACCGGTTCACCCTTCTATGAGCGAGTCTGCTACGAAACTGCCGGGACCTGCTTCCGGTCCCCACCTACAGCGTGTGCTGTCGCTCGGCGACTTGTTCTGGTACGGCGTAGTCGCGGTTACGCCGAGCGCTCCGGCAACGGTGTTCGGGCTTGCCGACGCTCAATCCCGCGGCCATGTCGTCGTGACCATTCTGGCCGGAATGGTGGCCATGGTCCTCACCGCCATCAGCTATGGAAGAATGGCATCGCTCTACCCTTCGGCGGGATCGGCTTACACGTACGTGAGCCGCGGCATTCATCCCTATGCCGGCTTTGCCGCCGGATGGGCCATGCTTCTTGACTACATTGTAATTCCGCTGTTCTGCGTCATTTATGGCACCCTCGCGCTGCAGCGGGCGCTGCCCTGGCTGCCATTCTTCGTGGGCAGCGCCGTGTTTGCCGGCGGAATCACTTTGCTCAATCTGCGCGGCATCCGCTCGACGGCACGCACCAATCAAATCCTGCTGGCGCTCATGTTTGCCGTGCTGGGCGCATTCATCGTCTGCGCGGTGCGCTATCTCTGGCTCCGCCAGGGCGTGTCGGGACTCTTCTCCATCACGCCGTTTTACAATCCATCGACCTTCAGTGTCCGGGGCATCGCCCATGCGACGTCATTCGCCGCACTCACTTACCTGGGGTTCGACGCCGTCACCACGCTGGCTGAAGAGGTGGAGAATCCGCGAAAGAATGTGATGCTGGCCGCGGTGGGTGTCTGCGTCTTTACAGGGTTGTTCGGCGGATTGCTCGTCTATCTCGGCCAACTCGTCTGGCCCGATTTCACATCCTTCCCCAACATGGAGACGGCCTTCGTCGACGTGACCGGGCGCGTGGGTGGTTCGCTGCTGCTGCAGGCCACTGCCTTGTTGCTCGTGGTCGCCAACATCGGCGCCGGGCTCACCTCCCAGGTGGGCGCCGCCAGGTTGCTGTTTGGAATGGGGCGCGAAAACGTACTTCCTCCGCGCATCTTCGCGCGCCTTCATCCCGTGCACAACACTCCCGACTTGAATGTGATCCTGCTCGGCATCCTGGCCTTTGTGGGCGCCCAGTTCATGAGCTATGAATTGACCGCGGAGATTCTGAACTTCGGCGCCTTTCTCGGATTTATGGGAGTCAACGCGGCGGTATTCTGGCAGTTCGGAGTGCGCACCCAGGCCGGGCATCGCAGGAACTTCCTCTACGATATGATCGTTCCGCTGCTCGGCTTTCTGTTCTGCGCCGTCATCTGGTTGGGACTGGCCAGCCCGGCAAAGATTGCCGGCAGCGTCTGGCTGGTCGTTGGTGTTCTCGTCGTCGGTTGGCGCACGCAATGGTACCGCAAGCCGTTG
Source organism: Occallatibacter sp. (assembly GCA_049676965.1). Classification (GTDB taxonomy): domain Bacteria; phylum Acidobacteriota; class Terriglobia; order Terriglobales; family Acidobacteriaceae; genus Telmatobacter. Next base: position 30,160 of record JBAUBR010000390.1, on the reverse strand, counting down.
AAACTACCCGATCCCTCCATTTACGAGTAAGTGGTTACGAGCAATTAGTTACGAGTAAGTGGGATTCGGTTGCTGCAGCCGTCGGCAAGGTAACCTTGCCAACGTCATCCGTAAAGTCGGAGGTTTTGCGTGTCGGACCACTTACCCGACTACCTGGAAGGCGCCGTGGACCTCCATGTCCACAGCGCGCCTGACGTCGATCGCCGCCGCTTCGACGATCTGGAACTGGCGCGCGCGGCCAGGGAAGCCGGAATGGGCGGCGTGCTCATCAAGTCGCACCAGAACTCCACCGTCGAACGGGCGTGGCTGGTCTCCAAGTGTGTTCCTGGGATTCGTGTCTACGGCGGCCTGGTGCTCAACGAAACAGTCGGCGGCCTGAATGTTGCCGCGGTGAAGCTGGCCCTGAAGCTGGGCGCGCGGCAGATATGGATGCCTACCCGGTCGGCGCGCAACCATAGGCTTTATCACGGCGAGAGCGGAGGGATCTCCATTCTCGGTGCCGACGGGCAACTGCTTCCCCAGGCCGAGGAGATCCTGAGCGCCGTGAGCGAAGCTGGCTGCATCCTCGGAACCGGCCATCTCGGCACCGAAGAAACGGCAATTTTGATTCGAGCGTCTCAACGGCTCGGCAGACCCAAGATTCTTGTCACTCACCCCGAGTGGGGTCCTACATTTCATTCCATCGCCGCGCAGAGGGAACTGGCGCAATACAGCAACGTTTTCTTTGAACGCTGTTTTGTTTCGACGACGCACCTTTGCGGATGCGTTCCCTTCGCGACCATCGAAGGAGCGATCGCCGACACCGGCGTCGCCCGCACCGTTCTTTCCACAGATCTCGGCCAGCCTGAAACACCGCCGCCCGCCGAGGGTTTGCGCATCTACGCAGAGCGGCTGCGCAGCTCCGGTTTTTCCGTCGATGACATACGCTGCATGATGCAGACGAATCCGGAGCGCCTGCTCCTGCGGGAGCAGGAGAAGGGGGGCGCATGAAAGCAGCAGTTTGGCACGGACGCGAAGACGTCCGCGTCGAGGACGTGAACGACCCGCCCGATCCGCCTACCGGCCAGGTGCAGGTCGAGGTGGAGTGGTGCGGAATTTGTGGAACCGACCTGCACGAATACATCGGCGGGCCGCTTTACATCCCGCTCGGCCGGCCGCATCCGCTCACCGGTGTGCAGGCGCCGGTAATTATCGGGCACGAGATGTCGGGGCGCATCGTCGCGGTCGGAGACGGTGTCAGCGGGCTTGTCGTCGGCGATCGCGTTGCAGCTTGCCCGATTGTCGGCTGCCTGGCCTGCCGCTGGTGCCGCAGCGCTTCCATGGCGCAGTGCGATCGCGTGGCGTTCCTCGGAACATCATGGACCGGTGGCGCGTTGGCGAGGCGGCTCAATCTGAACGCATATCAATGCTACAAACTGAGTAACGCGATTACCGACGAGATCGGCGCGCTGGTTGAGCCGTTTTCGGCCACGGTGCGCGCGGTGGCGCAGGGCGGCGTGAGTGCGAACTACAACGTCGCCATCGTCGGAGCCGGCCCCATCGGTTTGATGGCGCTGATGGCGGCTCGCATCCGCGGGGCCAAGCGCGTTGTGGCCGTCGAAGTGGCTGAGCGCCGAATTGAAGCCGCGCGAGTTTGCGGAGCCGATGAGGTGATCGACCCCAGCCGCGAAGATCCTGAAAAGCGCGCGAAGGAGATTACGGACGGCGACGGATTCGATGTTGTGATCGAGTGCGCGGGCCAGCCGGCGACGATCCTGATGGCCGGCAGGCTGACCCGCACGCGCGGACGGCTGGTCATTATGGGAGTGTTCGACAAGCCGGCGGCGCTCGACCTGACCGACATTGTCTACCGCGAGAAAGTGGTTTCGGGCAGCATGAGCGGCTATGGACTCTATGACGAGACGATTCAGATCATGAGCGATCCGCGCTTTCGCGGCGACGTGCTCATCACCGATCGCATCGAGCTCGATGCGCTGGTGCGCAAGGGCTACCATGGGTTGCTGCACGAGAAGGACCGGCATGTGAAGATTCTGGTGCGGCCGGAGTAACGTCTTAGGAAGCCTCTGAATAACTCGATCAATCGAAGGGTACGGGCTTCAGCCCGTACATAAAGCCCAGCAATATCGCCGGGCTTTAGCCTCTGAGGGAATGCTAGTCCCGAAAAGAGGGCTTATTCAGAGATTCCTTAGGCGCCAGCGCAAGCGTCATCGTGCATCATCATTGCGCACCTCACCGCGCATCGAGCAACAGCACCCAGTCGCCGTCCCCATCGTGGTTCTTTCCCGGCGGCGAGAAATCGTGGCTGCCTGAATTGCCGATCGGACTCCCCGCAACGTCCTGATAGGCGCCGTTCGTCGGGTCGAACCATCGTGCGCGAGCCGCGCCTTTCAGCGCGGTCATGTTGACGGTGATGGCGCGCGCGGTCGGCATGTAAGCGACCACCACGCCTTTGTCCGCCGCTGCGGCCGCGGTCGCGTAGTCACTCTCGCTGACGCGTGTATCGACGGTTCCGAAACTCCCGAATCCCGCCGTCAGGACGGAGTGATCCTGGTCGGGAACCAGGTCCTGCCAGGGAAGCGATGTGAAGAAATCTCTCCAGATCTTCAGCTGGTCCACTCCCGGAGTGTCGAGGTGCGACTGCCATCCGTCAGCGAACGACCAGGTGTACTTGTTGCCGTAGAACTGGCCCACTCCCCCCGACAGCATCGTCCAGTAATCTTCGCGCCGCAACACGTTGGGGGTTCCGAAATCCGGCGGAGTACCGACATTCTCCAGATCGTAATGCGCCTCCTGCAGGTAATCCGGTTTGATCGGTTTCTGGTTATAGCTGTGCAGCATTTGGATGTAGGTCGGCGAGTAAGTATAGGTGCCGTTCAGGTCGATGAGCAGCGCCCAGCGAGGATCATCCATCGAGGAACTGGTGCGAACATTTAATTCGACCGTCTGCAACTGCGACGGCGCCGCCGAACGAATGCCCTTCGCGACCTCCTGCACCAGATCATCGTCGGAGGGAATCGTCCAGTTATTGAAGTCGTTGCCGCTGATCCACATTACGTTGGCGAAATGTGCGTAGCGCTTGCCCAGATACTCCCCATACCAGCGCGCCGATTTGAGGCCGTTGTTGCGCAGCGCCTCAAGCCAGCCGATGGTCTCGATGGGGTCAAGGAAGACGGCCTGGTGATGATTGGCGGCGATCTGCACGATGTGGTCAAGGCGCGTGAAGAATGCCTCATTGGGCTTGGTGAGGTCGTAGTGCGTGAAATCCGTGCCGCCGGAAACGTAACCGGTGAAGGGTAGGATGCCGTCGGGCGTGGCGCCATTCAAGTTGGTCGGGTAATCGCGGCCGGCGCACATCACGTCGATCCAGCCCATGGTATTAAAACCACGCGCTTCGCGGTCGGCAAAGTAGGTTTCCGCATCTTTCTCTGTCAACCTGCCCATAAGCCCCTGCGGAGTGTCGCCGACCATCAGAAACGGAACATTGTTCTGGTCGACGAGGTAACGCCCATTGGCGCTCACCTTCAACGGGAAGGCCACTGCTCCCGCATTCGCCGGAGTCGCCGGCGCGGCCGAGGGCGTCTCCGTCTTTTCGCAGCCAGCCAAAGCGGCAATCGCAGCCAGCGCCGCAATTGCGGGCCAATTCGGGTGTCTACGTTGCATTGGGATTCGAGTTTCTCCGCCAGGCTTGATCATTCGGTACCCTTCGGTTGATGGCTGAACCCGCGGCCGCTCGATCCGCCTCGTGCGGAGCCCGGCGACAACCGGTATCCATGGATGTGGTAAGCCGCGAATGCCAATTCTGAAACACGCTCCCGGACCGGTATAGTGGATTTCCGCAATTCTTTCTTGGGAAACTACGCACAACGCCGGGTGCGCGCGCTAGAGTCCCAATCGAATGAATGGCAATGGGAATTAGCCGAGTCGACGTTAATCAGGTCAGCGCCAGTTCGCCTTTCTCGCCGCGCTGTCTTGCAGGTCGTAGGTGCCGTTCTTCTTCGCCATTGCCTCAGGACGGACGCCGGCGAGATGGATACCCGCCACATCCGGAATTTCGCGCCGGCTCGATGCTTCAGCCAGAAGGCTGCCGACACCCAGCGGCGGCATGTGGTCGAGCTGCGATTGCTCCGCGGGATTCCGCGTCCGGATGCGGCGCCGATAAGTGACCGGGGTCATGCCCACGATGCGGCGAAAGATCATGCCGAAGTAGCTCTGATCGCAGAAGCCGACCTGCTGGCTGATGCTGGCCATCGACTCGTCTGTCTTGGCAAGCAGCGCCTGTGCGCGCTCGATCCGGTAGTGGTTGATATAGGTGACAAACGAAAGCCCGGTAACTCGCTTGAAAACGCTCATGAAGTGCGACTCGCTCATGCCGCAGATGCGCGCCGCCTGGCCGACTTGGATGGTGTTGTCACAGTGATCGCCGAGATAGCGAAACAGCGGGCGCAGCCGGTCGAGCGCCTGTTGCTGGCGCTGGAAGGTCTCCACCGTGCCGGCATATTGCGCATACTGGTTGACCAGGTGAATCAAGAGCATCTTGAGATAGGTTTTGAGGGCCAGCCGCGAGCGTGGAGTGGAGGCAGGCAGTTCCGAGCGGATGCGCAGCATCATATCGAGGACCTGGCGCGGAATTCCCGTCTCCGCCGGCACGATGTGGGGAAAGTCCGCGTCCTGCAGCAGGAATGGCGTCAGGTACTCGGCGCTGTCGCTGGCGCCGTCGCAGCGGATCATGTCCGGCTCGAAGAACATCGCCGCGATCGTGAGCGGCGACGACGATTGGCATTCGATGCGGTGGTAGAGGGTGCTGCCGATGATAGCCAGATCTCCCTCGTTGAACGGGAGCAGCCGATCCTGGATGTGGCAATTGGCCGAGCCCGAGCACAGGTAAAGGACCTCGAAGTATCCATGCCGGTTCATGCGCACGCGGTGCCGGTCGTCGACGGTGAGGAACAGCACGTCGACGGGACACGACGGGTCGAAGGGCCATTGGTGCACGCCTTCGGCGTTGATCTGCGGCTCTACAAGATAAAAGTGGTCCTTGCAGGACCTGCGTGGCAGATGGATTCCCTGGGACAGGTCCAAAGACCCGTGCGCGAGCCGCCGGGCTTTGGATACGTCGCCCTTGCGGTTTCTAGTGCTCAATTCGGTAGACTTCTTCGACCTCGCCATTTCGCACCCCGTAGAAGCAGGAATGGAGATTGACCGTTGCGTCGCTGTACTGCACCCAGACTTCGACCTTCTGGCCCGCCTCGAGCTTTGCGGTTGACCCAGGCTCGATCTCGATCAGTGCATGCTCAGCGTGCAGGGCCTTCACTTGTGTCCCCGGCAGGTTCTTCAAACCTGGAAGACCGCGCTCGCCGCTGATCGCCTTCACCCCGCAATCGAGAACCGCGTGGCCGGGGTCGCGTGCGCCGATGACCGTTGCCAGAACGGTGAGGGATCGCTCAAATGAGGCGCCGCGGTTGACGTAGATAGTGTCCATCAGCAGGTACGATCCGGCCTGAATATCGGTAATGCCGGGATACTCGCCGGATACCGCGTGAGTGCCGGTTCCGCCGGTGGACACAATCGCCACCGGAATGCCCGCGCTTTTGAACAGCGCCGCCGAATCGACCAGCTTTTTGCTTCCTTGCCGGATCAGTTCGTCGCGTTCCGGGCTCTTCTGCAACGCCTGCAGGTGCCCGTCGTAACCCATGATGCCGCACACATTGAGCCCTTGACTCAAGGCGTACTTGGCCAGCTCGAGCGCCGGCTCTCCGGGTTGAATCCCGCAACGGTTCAAGCCGATTTCGATGTCGACAACAACTTCGATCTGGGACTTGCGATTGCGCTGCGCGCGCGCAAAATCGGCGGCCGCGCTGCGATTCTCGATGGCGGCAACCACCGACGCGTGGCGGGAGAGATCGGCCAGGAGTCCGGCCTTCGCGTCACCGCAGATTTCGTTGGCAATGAGAATGTTGTCGATCCCGTGGCCGACCAGGATCTCTGCCTCGCGGATGGTCGCGCAGGTCATGCCGATGGCGCCGGCGCGAATCTGCTTCAGGGCGAGCAGCGGCGTCTTGTGGTTCTTGAAGTGCGGCCGCAGCTTGCAGGGCTTGTCGCGGAAGAATGCGGCCATGCGATGCAGATTCGACTCCATCGCGTCCAGGTCGACCACCAGCGCCGGGGTTGTGATTTCATCTTTCTTCAATGTGAACTCCGCTTCCCGGGGTGAACGGGGTGCACTGCTCCCATCGGCGAATAACCCCGGCGCCGGCGAATCCAGCGATCGTGCTCGGGGCCCGATGCGTCAAGGGCCGATCCGTCTTACGCGGCGCTCCGTAACTGGCGCCGCGAAAAGAAAGCATTGGAAAGCCCCGTCAGGGAGTCTCTGAATAAGTCGAATTTTTGAAGGGTACGGGCTCCAGCCCGTACGTAAAACCCAGCAAGATCCAGAGGCTTTAGCCGCTGAGGGAATGCTGGCTCCAAAACAAGAGCTTATTTGGAGACTCCTTAGGGAAGAATCTCGTGGTATAGCTTCACTTCGAACGATTCGACCAGCGACGGCCGCACTTCGTTGAAGTAATGTTTGATGTAGCTCGTCACGCAGTGCTGGTCAAACGCTTCACGGTCCTTCCACTTCTCGATGAACGTGATGCCGCGCTCGTCGTCGGCGCGTTGGTTCAACTCGTAGCGCAGGCAGCCCGCTTCTTCGTGAGTGGGTTTGATGAGCACATGAAGCGCGTCGATCAACTCCTCCGTCTTCCCCTCCAAAGCCCGGAATTCCGCAACGCAGACTACCTGAGTTGTGTTTTTGCTGTGCATAACTCGCTTCCTTCGCCATCTGATTTGAGTGAAAGATAAAGGTCGTAGGCCTTGTCCGGAGTCTCGTCCCCGTGAACCACGGCGCGAACCGCCTGGATCATCGCCTTGGGCGCATCGCACTGGAAGATATTGCGGCCCATGTCGACGCCCGCCGCACCCTCGTTGATCGCGCGCCAGGCCATCCTCAGCGCATCGATCTCCGGTAACTTCTTGCCGCCGGCAATCACCAGCGGAACCGGGCAGCCCGCCGCCACCGCTGCGAATCCCTTCTCGCAGAAGTAGGTCTTCACGAAGTTCGCGCCCAGTTCGGCGCAGATGCGCGTAGCCAGGCCCAGGTATTTCGCATCCCGCACCAGTTCCTTGCCCACTCCCGTCACCGCCATCGTCGGGATGCCGTAGCGGTTGCCCGCATTCACCACCTCGACCAGGTTGCCGATCGATTCGTGCTCGTGAACCCCGCCGATATACACCTGCACCGCCAGCGCCGAGGCATTGATCCGCACCGCATCTTCGATATCGACGGCAATTCGCTCGTGGGAAAGTTCCTTGAGGATACTCTGGCCTCCACTGGACCGCAAGACCACCGGCTTGGCAATCTCCGGTGGAATGGTGCTGCGCAAGGCGCCGCGCGTGATCATCAGAGCGTCCGCGTAAGGAATGAGAGGTGTAATGGTAACGTCGATGCGCTCCAGCCCGGTGGTCGGGCCCTGGAAGTAGCCATGGTCGACGGCAAGCATCACCGTCCGGCAGTCGTCGGGAGAGAAGATCCGCGCCAGGCGGTTCTTCATTCCCCAATCGAGCGCGTTGCTTCCTTTGAGCGCGAAGGCGGAGCAGGTTTGGGGAATATCGAGATAGAAGTTTTTGCGTTCGAGAATATCGTCAGTATCGGCCATCGTCAGTTCTCCTTTTCAGTTGCAAGGGCCACGCTGAAACCGCGAAACAGGAGAGCGATCGAAGTCGCCCCCGCGTCCGCGCATCCCAGTGTTTTCTCGCCCAGGTACTTGGCGCGGCCATACCGGGCAACCAGGTTCCTTGTCGAATCCGCGCCGGCCTGGGCTGCTGCTGCCGCTTCGTCCATCGCAACGGCAGCGCTCTTGCCGGATTCGGCCGCCGTGCGAAACGTTTCCACGGCAGGAACCAGCGCGTCCATCATCGTCTTGTCTCCGGGCCTCGCCTTGGTGCGGCTCGACACCGCGCCGAGGCCCGCCTCCAGACTAGCGGCCAGCGCGGAACAATCGAATTCTCCGCCCGCCTGCGCGTCTCCCATGCCGGAGATGAACGTGCCCAGCAGCGCGCCGGACGCGCCGCCATCGACGCCCATCACGCTCCAGCCGGCCTGCTTGAACATCTCGCTCATGCCCAGCTCGTTCGCGGGCCCGATCGCGTCCACCAGAATCTCCATTGCGCGCGTCATCGTTGTCCCGTGGTCCCCGTCGCCGCATTGCGAATCGAGCTGTGACAGAAACTCGCTCTGGCCACAGATCAGCTTCGCCGCCTCGGCAAACATCCTCCCCAGCTCCGCCTTCGCGATGCGATCCTTCATAAGCTGGCTCTTCATGACCGGGCGAAGAACGGCGCGTCCGCGGGCTCGTCCCACAAATCGATCAGCTCCCGATCCATGCGCGCGATCGTCATCTGGAAGCCCGCCTGCTCCTGCGTGGTGATGAACTCGCCGATGGCGCTGCGAACCAGTTTGATGCTCCTGGCTTCAAGTAGCTTGGCCACCTTGCGGAAGATCAGGAAAAGCTCCATCAGCGTGGTGGCGCCGGCTCCGTTGAGCAGGACCAGCAATTCATCGCCCGCCCCGGCTCCGAGATCGGCAAGCAGTTTTTCCAGCATGATCTCCGCCGTCTCGTCTGCGCTCTTCAATTGCATGCGCCCGGTGCCGGCCTCGCCGTGCTGGCCCATGCCGATCTCCATCTCGTCGTCGCCCAGTTCGAAGATCGGATTGCCGGTGGCGGGATGAGTCGCGGTGCGCACCGCAACCGCCAAAGTCCGCATGTTGCGCTGCATGCGCTCCGCGATCCCCGCGCATTCGTCGAGCGAGGCGCCCTTCTCGGCGGCGGCTCCGGCGACCTTGTAGACGGCCACGCAACCCACAAGGCCGCGGCGATCGCCGGGCGGGCCCGAGATGTCTTCCTCGGTGAGAACCATCTTCACGGGCAGGCCTTCTTTTTGAACCGTCTCCATGGCAATATTCGCCGAGAGCACGTCGCCGGCGTGATTGAGCACCACCAGCAGCGCGCCCGATCCGCCCGCACAGGCGTCGCGAAGAGCTTCAATGCACTTGGGTGCGCCGGGAGCCGCGAAGATTTCTCCCGCGACACTCGCATCGAGCATGCCCTTGCCGACAAAGCCGCTCAATCCCGGCTCGTGGCCGCTGCCGCCGATGGTCACCAGGCGAACCTTCCCCGGTTCCTTGGGCACAGCGCGAACGATGGTGCTGGCGCCGCTGAGCCGCACCTTCCCGGGGTACGCGAGCGCGTAGCCTTCGAGCAGCTCCCGCACCAGGTGCTTCGGATCGTTGAGGAACTTCTTCATTCGCATTCAGCTCGACTCCAGTTTCGCTCACCGGCGGCGCGGCCGTCCCACAGCCGCAAACCGTCGCACTCCGTTTCGAATGTCTCCATCTGCGCGTGCTGATACTCCGTTACGTGTATGCGATGCTGCCCCGGCCGCGCAAAGGCCAGATTCGTCGGCATCATTCCCCCGCTGGCAATCCTGCGCACCACTTGTCCGTCCCGTCCCAGCACCGTGACATCGCCCTGACCGAAAACGGCGACGTACAAGTTGCCGTCCTCTCCGAAGGCCATTCCGTCGGGACCGACCCATCCGGACGGCGCATCGGGGCGCACCACATTGCCAAAGAGCTCGCGCCCGCCTGTGGGGCTTCCATTCGCCGAGGCGTAGCGGTAGATGTTTCCACCGATCGTCTCGTTCACATATAACAAATCGTCGGGGCCGAATGCGATTCCGTTGGTGAAACGGATGCCCCGATCGACAAATCCCACCGAGCCCGTCTTCGGATCGACGCGATACACTCGGCCATCGTAATCGATCTCCAGGTAATCCGCGCGTATCCGATTGTTTGGGGCGAAAATCGCCGCATCCACGCCGGAATCGGTGAGATACAGCGCGCCGTCGGGACCGAAACACAGGTCGTTGGGAAACAGAAAAGCCTCGCCTTCGCAGGAAGTCGCGATGACCTCGCACTCCCCGTCCATGCTGAGCCGCAGAAGCGAGGGATCCTTCGACTCCGCTACCCAGATGAACCCATCCGCATCCACAGCCAGCCCGTTGGGCCGTCCCGTCTTCTTCACCGTGCGCCTGCTCTTGCCGTCGCTCGTCAGGTGCGTGACGCAGCCGCGCTCCGCGGCTCCTTCCACGATGAGCCAGCTCCCGTCCGCCAGCGCAACCGGCCCTTCCGGATTCCGCACATCGGTGGCGAAGATCATAGAATTACCCGGTTCCTCTTGTCCTTCTCAAACCTCTGCCGTCTGGCCTCCATCGACGTAGAACAAGGCTCCAGTCACGAACGATGCATCGTCTGAAGCCAGGAAAACCGCCGCGGCCGCGATCTCCTCCGGCCTCCCCAGCCTGCCCATGGGAAAGGTTTTTGCAAACGCCTCGAGCTGCTCGGGAGACAAGGCCTTGCGTAACATCGGTGTGTCGGTCGGCCCCGGGCAAATGGCGTTCACGCGAATCCCCTGCTTCGCGTGGTCAATGGCCATGGCTCGCGTGAGCAGTGTTACGCCTCCCTTCGAACTGACGTAAGCCACGGCATGAGCACAAGCATCGTGAGAGCCGGTCGTGGAGGCGACGTTGATGATGGCTCCGGCGCCCTGTGCAATCATGTGCGGCAGAACGCTCCGCGAGCAGAGAAACGTGCCGGTCAGGTTGACCGCCATCATCCGCGACCAGACCTCCTCGGTTGTCTCGAGGGCGGTGCCGTAGGCGAGAATGCCCGCCCCATTGAAAAGGATGTGCAGCCCGCCCTGGCCGTCAATCGTTTGCTGAACCGCACGGCCGACCTGCTCCGAGTTCGAAACATCGAGCCGGACGAACTCCGCCCGGCCCCCGGCTGCACGGATTTCTTCGACTGTTTGCCGGCCGCCCTGCTCGTCGGTGTCGGCGGCCGTCACCGCAGCCCCTTCGGCGGCAAACCGGATGGCCACAGCCTTGCCGATACCCGATGCGGCGCCGGTTACAATCGCTATCCGGCCTTCAAGCTTCATGCGAGTCTCCGGCGTGGAAAACGGAATTTCCAGGCATCCGGCGGGAGTTAGTCCATATTCTTACAAGAATACAGGCGCTGGCTATAAGAAACCTACGAATCGATGTTGAGATTGCCCGGTCTCTCTCGCCGCGGAAAGGCGCACAGTAATGGTTCAACAAAAATTTGCTCGATTGTCAGAGACTCGGGCAATTACGCAACCTAGAATGCAGTGGGCAGTCACCGAATGTGTCCGGTAAGATGGCCGCTGCGGCGCCTGCGGCGTGCAAAGTGAACATTCGATGAAGACCTTACCTTAGGGAAGGGAAAAATAGGGAAGGGAAGAATGAGACTTCAAGGAAAAGTTGCGGTCGTCACCGGCGCTTCGGTCGGCTTGGGCCGCGCGGTCGCTGCCCGATTCGCGGCAGAGGGCGCGAGTGTCGTCGCGGCAGACACCAACGAGGCAGATGGAAGGGCTCTGGCCGAAGAGCAGAAGCGTCTGGGCCGGGAGGCGCTCTTTGTCCACACCGATGTCTCCGACGAGTCCGCGGTTGTTCGCCTGTTTGAGGCCGCATTGGCCCACTACGGCCGCGTCGATGTGCTGCATAACAACGCCGCCATACTGCTCTATGACCGCGACCTCCCGGTGCACGAACTCAGCACCGAAGCATGGGATCGGGTGATGGACGTCAATCTTCGCGGCGCGTTTCTGTGCGCCAAATATGCGATCCCGTCGATGTTGAAGCAGGGTGGCGGATCCATCGTTTTTCTAGGCTCGCCCACCGGTCTCACTGGATGCGCGCCCAAACTTACCGCCTACAGCACCAGCAAGGCCGCGGTCATGGGCCTCACGCGTGTGATGGCCGCGGCCTATGCGCGCAATAACATCCGCGTCAACTCCATCGTTCCCGGCACCATGGATACACCGATGAACGGCTACATTCTTTCCGACCCGGAGTTAAGAGAGCAGTATCGCGAAGCGGTGCCGCTGGGCAGGCTGGGAAAGCCCTGCGATATCGAAGGGATTGCACTTTTCCTGGCCTCCGACGAGTCTGCCTACTGCACCGGCGGACTCTACATGTGCGATGGCGGTCTCACCGCGGTCTAACCGGTTCGACGAGGAATTACTATGACCCCTGCGATTCGGGCCGCTCTCATCGCCACGGCCGCGCTCTCGCCCGCGATGCTTTGGGCCAATCCCGCGGATGTCTCGTTCAGCAAACCTGGCGCGCAGATCGATCGCTACGACCTTGTCGAAATCACGGCCACGGTCGCTTCGCCGGACGCCGGCAATCCCTTCGAGGATGCCTCGCTCGCCGGCACTCTCGAGGCCGCGGACGGTAGCCGCTGGGCCGTCGAAGGCTTCTGCGACTCGACCGACGGCAGCGTCTTCCGCATTCGCTTTATGGCGCCCCTAGCGGGCAGTTACAAGTACTCGGTGACTTATAAACACGGAAGTTATCAGAAGACTGAGGGCGGCGCGTTCCGCGCCATCGAGGCTCACCGTCGCGGATTGCTCCGCGTGGATCCCGAATATCCCTGGCATTTCATCTGGTCGGGAACCGGCGAGCACTACTTCTTCAACGGAACCACAGCCTACTGGCTCGTGGGGTGGCGCGACGACCACGTGATTCAATTCAGCGTCGACCGTCTTCATCGCCTGAAAGTGAATCGCATGCGCGTGACCATCGCCGGCCGCGAAGCAGTGACATTCTTCGGCGAACCTGTCATGATCGGGCCAAACTGGACATGCCTGATCGCGGCCTGGCCGGCGCAGGCTGCCGACGATCCTCTTCATCCCGGCTTCGATTACACGCGATTCAATCTGCCCTACTGGCAGAAGCTCGAAAGAATGCTCAGTTACGCCCGCGATCGCGACATGATCGTCTCGCTGGTTCTCGACATGGGCGACAGCAAAGTCCATCCCGCCGCCGGAAGCGAGGACGAGCGGCGCTTCATTCGCTATGCGGTGAATCGCTTCTCGGCGTTCTCCAACATCACCTGGGACCTGGGCGACGACCTGGATAGCTACCGCGATGAGCAATGGACCCATGACACGGGCATGCTGATCCAGCAGATCGATCCCTACAAGCACCTTGAAACCAGCCATCCCGCTCGGAGCAACGATCATCAGGATCGAGCCTCTTCATGGTTCGGCTTTACTTCCTATCAGGAGTGGGGGCGCGATCAGCATCGGCTCATGCTGGAGTCACGCAAACTCCAGGAGAAGACCGGGCGCATCATTCCCCAGACCAACGAGGAATACGGCTACGAGGATCACTATCCCCATTGGGCCGCTCCCGGATCCGACTCCGCCGATGTGCTGCGCCGCACGGCGTGGGATATCGCCATGGCCGGCGCCTACCAGACGGCCGGCGAAACCGCTCGCCGCGGAACCAACATCGGAGCCGATATGGGAGGCGGCTGGATGAACGGCCGCGGCGACGACACGATGACCATGTTCCTGGGCTACGGCCACATGGTCGATTTCTTCACCGGCTTCGAGTGGTGGAAGACCAATCCCCACGACGAACTTGTCGACAACGGCAACTACTGCCTCGCCGACCCGGGAAAAACCTACGCCGTCTACCTTCCCCGCGGCGCACCGGTGACGATTCAGCTCGAACCGGGCCGTTATCGCGTGTTTTGGTTCAGCGCTGTAACGGGTGAAAAGATCGACCTGCCCGCCGTGGATGGTCCCACTTGGACTTCGCCGGCGCCGCCCGACCAGAACGACTGGGCTCTGTTGCTGCAACGGATGTAGCGCGAGAACGCTGCATCCACGGCAGCATCGAAGGCCACTTGCGCAAGAAGATTCTCGCTCGCATAGAGGAAGCGGCGATGGAAATCTAAGAAGAGAACCGCAGTTTCCACGCCCTCGCCGAGCAGGCGGTCAGCGAAGTTGGCGCTGTGCTTGCGCGCACAAAGGCCGAAGCGGTTGAAGGCATGTGCGCGGAAATTCTGCGCGCGCGTCGCATTGCATGTTACGGAGTGGGGCGTGAGGAGCTGATGTTGAAGGCTCTGACCATGCGGCTGATGCACCGGGGGTTCGATGCCCACGTGGTGGGCGACATGACCGCACCGCCCTTCGCCGGCGGCGATCTGCTGATTACCAGCGCCGGCCCAGGATCCGAGCGGAAGTGAGTAATGCAAATGTGACCTCCAGGCCGGGGAAATCATCTGCTCTTGTAGGATAGGCTCTGGGCCACTTAAGGCAGATGGGATCCCTGACCAAATGCGAGATCGGCGGCGGTGTCTCCGTTTTGCCGCGAAGCACTGGGCGATGGTACGAAGCGGTGCTTCGCCTCAGCGAAGCCCTCTCCCATTGCCGCGACCCCGAGGATCTCACCGCGATCCTCTCTGCGGAACTGCGTGATTTCCTCGCGTTCTTACAGTTCTACATCGTTGTCTACAATGAGAACTCCGACGAAGTCGAATGGGCTGTAGTCGGGCGAGAAAAGAACCTCATCGCCGCCTATGCAAATGTGCCTGTTCAAGAGCGGCCATCCTGGCGCGCATACAAGACCCAGGAGCCGTTCTACATTCCTGACTGGGACACCGACGAGAGAGTCTCCGCCCACTTAAAAAAGGGAATTGCGGATCAGGAGCTTAACGTCGGCCCGCTGGTTTTTGTGCCCTTGACCACGCCCCATCGCCGGCTGGGCGCGTTCGGAATGTCCGGCTCTCCCGGGACGGTTTACAGTGATGACGACATTGGCTTTTTGCGGCTCATTGGTCGAGTAGTCGCATTCGCGATTGAGGACAATTTCAATCTTCGCCAGGTGGAGGCCGCTCGCGCGGAGCTCGAGCGCCAGAATGAAAAGCTGCGACGCAGTGAACGCGAGCTGCGCGACGTTATCGAGACCATTCCATCGATGGCGTGGTCAGCCGCGGCCGACGGCGCCGCTGAATTCTTCAATCGACGCTGGCTGGATTACGCCGGGCTTACGGCAGACCAGGCAAAAGGTTGGGGTTGGACAACTGCGGTCCACCCGGACGACTTAAACCCGCTGGTGGAGTACTGGCGAGGAATGTTGGCTTCCGGCAAGTCGGGCGAGATCGAAGGGCGTCTGCGCCGTTTCGACGGAGTTTACCGCTGGTTCTTTTTCCGCGCCACTCCGGCCTTCGACGAAAGCGGCAAAATCGTCAAATGGTACGGTACAAATACCGATATTGAGCTGCGAAAAAGAGCTGAGCGGATTCTCGCCGTTCAGAACACTCGGCTTCCGCTACTTCTGAAGCTTACCAACCAGATCACTTCGAATCTGGAGTTTCGGGAAGTGTTGCGCGCTATCTCGGCCAGTATCCGGGAACTCATGCATTGCGACTTGGTGCACGTCTCGTTGCCTGATGCAGCATCGGGAAAATTCCGGGTGCATGCATTGGATTTCCCGGAAAGCCGGGGATTTGTCAAGGAAGAGCTCCTCATCACTCCCGCGGGTGTTGCCAAACGGGTTCTTGAAAAGCTGGAGCCGGTGGTTAGAAGTACAGCCAACCGCGAGGATTTTCCTCCCGACTATTACGAGTTGCTGCTCGCTGAGGGGGTTAAGAGTCAATGTGTGATACCGCTCGTGAACCAGGGGCGAGTCGTCGGAGTTCTGGCTATTGCTCGGACCACTGACCATTTGTTCACGCCTGAGGAAGTCGACTTTCTCAAAGACGCTTCCGGGCAGATAGCCATGGCCATTGAGAATTGCCTCGCGTACCGCGAAGTTTCCGAACTCAAGGAGAAACTGGCTCAGGAAAAGCTCTATCTCGAATCGGAAATCCGGGGCGACATGGATTTCGAACAGATCGTGGGGAACAGCCTGGCGCTTAAACGCGTCTTGCAATTGGTCGAGACCGTAGCATCCAGCGATTCAACCGTCTTGGTGCTCGGTGAAACAGGAACCGGCAAAGAGTTGATTGCCCGTGCCATTCACGATCGCAGCCGCCGCAAGGACCGCACCTTTGTGAAGGTGAACTGTGCGGCCATTCCCACCGGTCTTCTGGAGAGCGAATTGTTCGGTCATGAAAAGGGAGCCTTCACGGGCGCGATCATTCAAAAGATCGGCCGGCTTGAACTTGCCGATCAAGGCACCCTGTTCCTGGACGAAGTAGGCGACATTCCGCCAGAAATCCAACCCAAGCTGTTGCGGGCATTGCAGGAACGGGAATTCGAACGGCTCGGAAGCACGCGCACGCGTAAGGTAAACGTTCGGCTCATCGCCGCCACCAATCGCGATCTTGAAAAGATGATTGCCGCGCATGAATTCCGCAGCGATCTCTACTACCGGCTCAACGTGTTTCCGATCCGAATCCCGCCGCTGCGGGAGCGCAAGGAAGATATTCCTCTGCTCGTGAGCTATTTCGTTGAGAAATTCGCCAAACAGATGCAGAAGAAGATCGACAGTATTCCCGCGGCGGTGATGAAAGGCCTGAAGACCTGGGAGTGGCCTGGAAACATCCGTGAACTGGAGAACCTCGTCGAACGAGCGGTGATTCTCACCCGCGGCAGGTCGTTGGAGGCTCCGTTGTCGGAACTTCGCAAGGTGAAGGTCGACGACGGTGAGCGCAGCCCGGCGGATCGAGACAACATTACCCGCATAGTGAAAGAGACCATAAAAGCACTGCACGCTAACAGCACCGTGTCCGGCCAGGATATGAAGAAACAGCGGGACGCGATCGTGCGCGCGCTCACTGAGTCGAAGGGGCGCGTGGGCGGTACCGACGGAGCCGCCGCGCGCATGGGCCTCAACCGTACGACTCTCCTCGCCCGAATGAAAAAATTCGGCATCGACGCCCGCGGCTACGCCTGATGTGGTCGGCATAAGTGTCAAAGCTCCATTGACAGTCTCAACTCCCGGCGGCCGATTCCTATTCAAAGCTGAAAACAGAAGTACTTACCGCCCTGCGCGTTTGGCATCCGCCTTGCCTCCTCATCCCTCAAGGACAGCTACGAATGTTGAAGATCTCGCTTGTCGACGGCCAACGCGAACGCAGGTTGATTGTGGAGGGCGCATTAGTGACGCCCTGGGCCAACGAACTCGCAATCGCCTGCGAGAAAGCAAGAGAGGACCTTGGGGCGCGGGAACTCGTCGTTGACCTGAGAGCCCTTACGCGAGTTGGTCGGGAGGGAGAGCGCGTGCTCTTGCAATTGATGAAGAACAAGACCAGGCTCCGATGCGGTGTTTTTGTGAGGGAGCTTTTGAGACAACTTGTTCGCAGCACTCAACTGAACGCACTCGACGCGGCCGATGCCCTGGATGACGCGGGTTCACATTGCTGAGTGCAAAGTCAACCCGAGATGGGGTTAGCGCGAGTGTCAACGTGTCGAAAACAACCTTGACACTTTGTTCCCGGTCTCGATGTTGGGCATGCGGCTCCATTCTGTTTTCAATCGCTTACCGCAAGCCGGGAGTTGGCACGGGTATTGCATAACAACCAGCGCGGGCGAACCGCCGATACCACGGGAGGATAGAAATGAGCACCACAACCGAGACGACTGCTCACAGTCCCGATCTCGCAAGCCACGCTGCGCCGAAACCACGCGCGGCACTGAATTACGTAGGCGCCAAGAGGCTCGCGGGCAAAATCGCCGTCATCACTGGCGCCTCGACGGGGATGGGCCTGGCCACGGCAAAGCGTTTTGTATTGGAAGGCGCGGATCATGTGTTCATCACAGGCCGCCGCAAGGATGCATTGGAATCTGCCGTTGCTGATATCGGCGAGAGGGTGACAGGTATTCCCGGCGACGTCGCCAGTCGGAAGGACCTGGATCGCCTGTATGAATCAGTCGACCGGTTTGGTCGAAAGATTGACGTTGTCTTCGCGAACGCGGGGATTTCACAACAGGCGCCATTGGGAACCGTAGACGAAAAATTCTTCGATCTTCACTTCGATGCGAACGTTAAAGGGCTGTTTTTCACGGTGCAGAAGGCGCTTCCCCTTCTAAAGGATGGCGCATCGATCATCCTCAACGCATCGATCGCCACGATCAAGGGCTTTCCCGGTATTAGCGTCTACAGTGCCACCAAGGCCGCCGTCCGGTCCTTCGCGCGCACCTGGACCAATGAACTCCGCGGGCGCCATATCCGCGTGAACGCCATTAGCCCTGGTCATATCGATACGCCGATCTTCGAAGGCTGGCAAACCGGCGACGCGCTCACAAAGATGAAAGAAGAGCTCGCAAAAAACGTTCCGTTGGGCCGACTCGGAGATCCCGACGAAATCGCTAAGGCTGTCGCGTTTCTCGCCTCGGACGATGCAAGTTACATCTCGGGTATTGAGCTATTCGTCGACGGCGGCGTGGCGCAAATCTAGCCCGGCGCCGCTTCCATTTCCAACCCGTCCTGAATCCTCCGAGACTAAAGCACACAGTTGCGGGCGATTCAAGCTCAACAGGCGCGAAGCAAAGGAGAGAGAATCACATGCAAACCGTTCAAGCAGATTACTTCACCGCTTATCGCAACCTGAAGTTGACTCGCGATGCCGAAGGCGTGCTGGTTGCCGAGTTCCATAGCAACGGCGGGCCGTGCATTATGAATGCGAAAGGTCACACGGAATATGTCGATGCGTTTTACCGCATCGCCCAAGATCGCGCCAACAAGATCGTCATCCTCACCGGCGCGGGGCGGGACTTCATCATCGATGTGGATTGGTCGTCGTTCGGCGACGTTTCCGATCCCGGAGTCTGGAGCCAGGTTCACGACGAGGGCGTTCAAGTCCTGGAAAACATCGCTAATATCCGCGTGCCGGTGATCGCGGCGATCGAGGGGCGCGCCTACGTGCACTCCGATTATGTGCTGCTCGGCAATGTCATTGTGGCCGGCGAGGGTGCGACCTTTCAGGATGTGGCGCACTACGCCGTCGGTGTTGCGCCGGGTGACGGCATCTTCACCACGTGGAGTTATCGCGCTGGAGCGGGACGTGCCGAGGCGTTTCTGCTCGATCCCAAGCCGCTGCCGGCGCGTACTGCGCAGGAATGGGGAGTGGTCGCGGAAGTCGTGCCCAACGGTAAGGCGCTCAGCCGGGCACGCGAACTGGCCGCGCTCTACTTGAAGGCTCCCGAGGTTACGCGCCGCAACACCCGCGTACATTTCATCCAGCCCTTGAAAGAGCGCATTGTGCGGGAAGTCGGCTACGGACTGTCGCTTGAAGGAGCGTCGGCGGCTGACCTAGTGAAGTCAATGAAATCAAAAGCGGATCGTGAAACCGCGACAGCGGGCGTTGCATAAGCGCGTCTTGGAAGGACTACTCTGGCCCGGCGGCGCAGCGTATCGCGACGCCGGATGGAGGATCCGGCTCTTAATGATCATCACCAACAAGCTCTTCTACGGAGGAATCGCATGAACAACGCTAGGATCGCTTCATCCGCGCAAATGCCGAAAGAGCCGCACGTGGAAGAGCTTGATCTTCTCATTCTTGGCGGTGGCACCGGATCGACCGTCGCTGCGTGGACGTTTGCCGGAGAAGGAAAGCGTGTCGCAGCCATCGACCGCAAATACATCGGCGGATCCTGTCCAAACATAGCGTGCCTGCCCAGCAAGAACATCATCCACAGCGCCAAAGTCGCGTCGTATTTCCGCCGCAGCCAGGAGTTTGGGATCGCGCACAACGGCTTCACGATTGATATGGCCGGCGTACGTGAGCGTAAGCGCGCAATGGTACGCGGCTTAAATGAGGTGTATCTCGACAACTACACGAAAACAGGCGCGGAGTTCATTCTGGGCACCGGGCGATTCATAGCTCCGAAGACCGTGGAGGTCGTCCTCGCCGACGGAACCATCCGTCGACTCCGCGGCGCCAACGTGATCGTCAGTACCGGGACGCGCGCCACGCTGGAAGCGATTCCCGGCCTCGCTGAGGCCGAACCGCTGACGCATGTCGAGGCGCTGGAACTCGACCGGATTCCCGAACACTTGATCGTCATTGGCAGCGGCTATGTCGGCGTAGAGTTTGCGCAGGCCATGCGCCGTTTCGGCAGCCGCGTGACGGTGATCGGGCGCAGACAGCGCTTGATGCCTCAGGAAGATGAAGACGTGGCTGACGCTCTTCGCAGCCTCCTCGAAGACGAGGGCATAGACGTTCTTCTGAGCACGCGGATCAAGCGTGTGTCGGGAACGTCGGGAAACGCGGTCAGCATCGACACCGAACAAAACGGAACTGAAAAGACCCTCGAAGGCAGCCATGTGTTAGTGGCTGCAGGGCGCACTCCGAATACTGAGGGGATTGGCCTGGAACTGGCCGGTGTGGAGTTAGGCGACCGCGGATATATCAAGGTCAACGATCGATTGCAGACGACTGCGCCTGGCGTTTGGGCCATTGGTGAAGTTGCAGGCAGCCCGCAGTTCACACCCATCAGCGTCGACGACTTTCGGGTCGTACATGACAACCTCAATGGAATTCACCATGTGACCACCGGGAGGCAAGTTCCTTACTGCCTGTTTACGGACCCCGAATTGGCCCGCATTGGATTGAATGAGAATGCGGCCAAAGCTAAGGGTGTTGCGTATCGCTTGTTCAAGGTGCCAATGGACTCGAATCTCCGCGCGCGCACACTCTCGGAGACGCGTGGATTCGTAAAGGCGCTGGTGGAAGCGGACAGCGATCGCATCCTTGGCTTCACGGCATTTGGGGTCGGAGCGGCGGAGATGATGACCTCCGTCCAGATTGCGATGAGTGCGAGATTGCCGTATACGGCCTTGCGCGATGCCATCCTGACTCACCCAACATTGGTCGAGGGGCTCATACCGCTGTTCTCGTCGGCGCCAACCATGCCACGAATAGATGCGGCGGTGCAGACACTGACAGCTACGCGCTAACGAACAACCACGGCCACCGTGGCCGCATCTGCCCGGCCCAACAACCAGGCATTTGTGGTCGAACCCTCATTTACCGGACCACACCGGGGCGGCAACTGGTCGGCTCCGGAAAAGGAAATCATTCAATGAACAGGCTAATTACTCGCCTCGCGCAGATGCGGCTTTTCCAAGGAGATCTCGACCTTCACTTAGTTCGCGCCTCGATGGTGATCATCTACTTCTTCTTTGGCTATCAGAAGTGGTTTGACTACGAAGCGCAGGGCCTGATTCCATTCTTTACTCACGGGCCGCTCATCTTTTGGATGTATCCGGTCTTTGGCATGAAGGTTTCCGCTTACTTGCTAGGCGTCTCGGAGTGGCTTTTTGGAGCCCTTCTGCTGGCGGGCTTCTGGAACAAAAAACTTGGAATCTTGGGAGCGCTCGGATCGGTGGTCACATTCCTCTGCACCGTCACAATCATTCCATTCATGCCGGACGGCTGGGCTCCCTCGGCTGGCGGCTTTCCGGCGATGGTCGGCAATGTTGCCTTCTTGATGAAGGACGTTGTTCTGCTTGCCGTATCGTTCTACCTGCTCAAACAGGATATTGTCGGAGCTGCAACGGCAAGAAATGTAGTCACGGAGCGCGAAGCATTGTTGCGGTGAAGCAATTCACCGTTCCAATTGCGCGGAAGATCGATGGAATCCCGCCATGGAAAATGCGTGCGGTCGAGTCTCTCCTACTGGGTTTGAACTTCCTTCGTCCGGCGGCGGAGCGCGGCGACAAGTTCCTGAAAGCGAGGCCTCTGGCGGAGGTTTTTCAGATCGTCGTCTGTCATCAGGCCGTCGGCATCCTTGTAGCCGCGGTCGATGGCTTCCTGCAGATATTTGAATGCCTCATCGGTATGGCCTGCGGCAGTAGCCACACACGCGAAGGAATACCATGCAAGCCAGCGATCTCCTTGATCGTCTGCTGAGGTGCCTTGCGCCTGGATCGCGTCCTGAAACATCCGGGCCGCCTCGGGGTAGCGATGGTTGTAAGCCAGCGATGCGCCAAGTTGCTGCAGGCTGAATATCGTGTTGGGGTGTTGTGGCCCCTGGGTGCGGAGTTGAACCTCGTAATTCTGCCGAGCCATCTTCTCCGCTTCCTCGTAGCGGTGCTGAGCAATCAAGATTCCGACCAGGCCGGACTGAGACGCCAAAGTGTCGGGATTCTCGGGGCCCAGAACCCTCATTTGAGTTGCAAACGTGTCCCGCTCCAGTTTTTCCGCTTCACTTATTCGGCCTTCCTTTAACATCAGGCCCGCTATGTTGGACTCCTGTCTCAATGTATCCGGATGGTCAGGTCCAACGGTTCGCAAATAGATCTTCAAAGTTTCTCGATAACTCCTCTCGCTTTCGGCCAGCCGGCCCTGTGCGGAAAGAACCTCCGCGAGGTTCTGCAAGGTAAATAGGGTGTCGGGGTGATCTGGTCCTTGCACACGCTGTTGTATCGCCAACGTTTCGCGGAACAACTTCTCGGCTTCTGTCAAATTCCCGTCCTGACGGAGGGCCATTGCCAGATTTCCCATCAATTGCAGGGTTCTGGGATGATCGGGTCCCCACACCCGGCGGGCGGTCTCCAGCAATTTACGATCCTCGATCTCAGCATCGGCAGAACGCCCTTCGCCGAAGAGCACTCCGGCGAGGTTTATCCTCGCCACCAGAGTTTTGTCATTCTCCGGTCCCAGTTTGCGCGTCAGGATTTCCACCTGCTCACGATCGAGCTTCTCAGCCTCGTCGAGATGCCCTTCAAAGCCGGTAACGAATGCCAGGGCCTTCATCGTATCCAGCGTCTGCGGATCCTCGTTCCCGAGAATGCGGCGCTCCGTGGCAAGAGTCTGGCGATCCAGCTTTTCGGCTTCGTCATAGTGCCCTTCCTGTTCAAGAATGTCGCCGACCTGGGTCATCGACTCCAGCGTTTTTGGATCGTCGGGGCCGTAAGTCTTCCGGCGAATGTCCAAGGCGCGCTGCGCCAGTTCATGAGCGCGAGGATAGAGGCCCAGGTTCATATAGGTGCTCGCCATAACCTGCATCATTTGGGATTGCTCGTCGGGATCAGTGGCCAGTCCGGCGCCCATTTCGTTCGACGCCTTGTCGAGAATCTCGCGGGCGGTCACGCTGTTTCCGCGCGCTTCGCTCGGATCGGAGACCTTGAACATCCCGGTCATGAAATCGGTTACGCGTGCAGCGCGATCGCGCTCGCGACTGGCGCGGTCGCGCTCCATGATTGCCGCCTGTTCCGCGCGGCGGGCGCGGATGGCCAGGGTTGTGCTGACCGCTATGCCTGCCACCAGCACCATGAACACCGCGGCGACTCCGATGACCAATGCCCGATTTCGCCGGGCGAACTTCATCAACTGATAACTCGCACTCGGCGGCCGCGCCAGAATCGGCTCGTCGCTCAGATAATTCTCGATGTCCGCCGCCAGGGCCGCAGGCGACTCATAGCGGCGCGCCCTGTCTTTTTCAAGCGCCTTGCCGACAATGGTTTCGACATCGCCGCGATAATTGCGGCTGATGGAGCTCAACGGCGACGGGTCGGACTCGCGTATGGTTTGCACCGCTTCATGGAGTTGCCGGCCGCTGACGTTGTACGGAAGCCGACCGGCGAGAATCTGGTAGAGAATTACGCCCAGCGAGTAAACGTCGCTGCGCGTGTCGATTCCGTTGGGCTCGCCGCGCACTTGCTCGGGACTCATGTAGGCCAGCGTTCCCACGATCTGTCCCACCTCGGTCTGCGTCGTGAGCTGCGCATCCGCTTCCGTGAGTCGGGCTACGCCGAAGTCGAGAATCTTCGGCTGGCCCGTTTCGTCAATGAGAATGTTGCCCGGCTTGAGGTCGCGGTGAATCAG
Organism: Occallatibacter sp.; assembly: GCA_049676965.1. Classification (GTDB taxonomy): domain Bacteria; phylum Acidobacteriota; class Terriglobia; order Terriglobales; family Acidobacteriaceae; genus Telmatobacter. Next base: position 6,471 of record JBAUBR010000390.1, on the reverse strand, counting down.
GCCGCGCTGATGCGCGTGATGCACGGCCTCGCAGATCTTGGCCATCAGCGCAAGCTTTTCTCTGGTTTTCAATGGATGGGATTCGACGTATTTATCCAGCGACTCGCCGCGCACAAGCTCCATGGCGAAATAGGGCTGCGGTCCGAAGCCGGTGTCGGCGGTGCTGGCTTCGTAGATCTGCGCGATACCGGGGTGCTGCAATCGGCCGAGCGCCTGCGATTCATGCCTGAAACGCCGCAAACGTTCCGCCGTGGCCAAGCCCGGCCGAATCACCTTGAGAGCAACAATGCGGCGTGGATCTTCCTGCTCCGCTTCATACACCGTGCCCATTCCGCCTTCGCCCAGCAAACGGACGATGCGATAGCGGCCGATGAATGCCGGATGCGAACCTCCGATGCCATTCCCTGGGTCTGATTTCGACGAGTCCGCTAGAGACTTGGCGGCGACTTGCATTGCCGCATCTTCGAGAAAATCCTCTTCGTCCGACTCCGCCAGCAGAGAGAGTACTTCCTGTTGCAGCAACACGTCGCCGCCGGATTCCTGGCGGACAAACTCCTCCCAACCGGCACGGTCCCGCGCCAGCGCGCCGTGAAAGATGGCTTCAACTCTCTGCCAGCGCTCGGCTTCCATGCGACTGCTCCCTGCTCAACTCGCGGCGAAGCCAGCTTTTGGCCAGCTTCCAGTCCCTATGCACGGTTTGCGGCGAAACCTTCACCACTTCAGCGGTCTCCTCCACGTTCAGCCCGCCGAAGAATCGCAGCTCCACGATCTGGCTTTTGCGAGGGTCCACGAGCGCCAGCGCCTTCAGCGCATCGTCGATAGCCACCAGATCGGTGCCGGTCTTCGCGGGGACGGCGAGCGCCTCGTTGAGTTCGAGCACCGGCATGTCGCTGCCGCGCTTCTGCGCCTGTCGGGAGCGAGCCCAATCGACGAGAATGCGCCGCATCACCTGGGCGCACACCGCGAAGAAATGGGCGCGGTTCTGCCAGTTGGCCTGCGAGGCGTAGACCAGCCGAAGGTAGGCTTCATTCACCAGCGCGGTAGCCTGCAGCGTGTGGCCGGGATTCTCGCCCGACATGTAGCGGCGCGCCATGCGGTGCAGCTCGTCGTAGACCAGCGGCATGAGCTTTTCGATGGCGTGCTCATCTCCATCGCTCCAGCTCTGCAGCAGTTGCGTAATCTGGTTGGCCGAAGGCTCCATCCTGTAACCACCCGATCTGCTTCGATCAGCCAAGGCTAGCACTGGCGCGGCGCGATTTTCCAGAGATTCTTCCGTGCCGCGGGCAGCGAGCGGGTCTAGGAAAGCTCTGAATAAGTCGAAGTTCTGAAGGGTACGGGCTTCAGCCCGTACGTAAACCCAGCAAAACGGACGGGGCTTTAGCCTCTGAGGGAATGCTGGCTTCAATTCATGGGCATATTCAGAGGTTCCCTAGCGCGGCTCGAGCAGTATATTGTGCACCAACTCGCGCCGGCGTTGCATTCTCTGCCGACCTGGCCTCTTGCGAGAAGAATTTTTCCCGGGGTTAGAGTTTCTGCGCTCGGTTTCCGCTCTTGAAGACGAGGAGAAACTCAAATGAAATCCCTTCCAGCAACTTTAGAATCTCTGAAATCGCATATCCGCTGCATATTGATGTGTGCGTTTCTCGCCGCTGCCGCCCTGCCGCTCGCCGCGCAGGCGCCTGTAGCCCCAACTGAAACCCTGGCTGGCCACGTCCTCCCGGCGCTGGCACGCGCAACCCGATTACCCCACTCGGCTCGGATGGACGACGAGCCCATCACACTCACCGTCATGCTCAACCTGTCCGACGAGGGCGGCGCCAAAGCCCTGGAACGCGAAATCGGCGATCCCAACTCCCAAAACTTCAGCCGCACCATCAGCCCTGCGGAATTTACCTCCCGGTTCGGACCCACGCAGGAGGCCTATGACGCGGTACTCGACTATCTCCGGCAGCACGGGTTCACGGTTGCAATTGCGACAAGCAACCGCAGGACGATCACGGTGAACGGCACGCGCGCTCAGGCGCAGACGGCTTTTCACGTCCAGATCGACGATTACAAATTAGGCGACAGGACCTTCCATGCCGTTGCCAGCGATCCCGCAGTGCCGCGAACCCTCGCGCCGCTGATTGCCGGGGTCTCCGGCCTCAGCAATCTGGCCCGTCCAGTGCCGGCGTTTAATCCCTTTCCCTTTACGCCGGCTTCTATAGCCACAGCTTATGACGGTGTTCTCACTTCGCCCGGACAAAGGAACTCCGGCGGGCTGCCTCCAGGCCTGGTTGGCGCAGGCCAGACCGTCGCGCTGATTGAGTTCGATGGATTCGAATCCAGCGACATCGAGAACTGGCTCAAGTTTGCCGGCCTTCCCAAGGGTCAAATCCTCAGCCTTGAGGAAGTCCCCGTCAACGGCGGCACGGCGCCCTCGGGTTGCACCGAAACAGATCAGGGATGCGGTACGACAGAGGCCCTGCTCGATATCGAGGCGGTGATGGGCATTGCACCGGGCGCCATCGTTGAAGTTTTCGACGCCCCGCAAGGTACCGATTTGGCCGGCACCGTCAATGCCGTTGCCGACGCCATCACCAGCGGATCCAGGACCGCGCCCATCCTCTCGCTGAGCTGGATCGAGTGCGAAGGCGATATCAGTACGTCGGACGCGGTCAACATGGACAGCTTCCTATCGGACCTCACTGCCCAGGGCTTCACTCTGTTCGCTGCTTCCGACGATAACGGCGCAAACTGCACCGACCCCCAGGGAGTTTACCCCGACAGAGTTGCCTTTCCGGCCGATTCGGCAAGCGCGGTTGCGGTAGGCGGCACCACACCCAACGTCAACCCGGATAACAGCTACAACTCCGAGAGCTGGTGGAACAGCTCCTTTGGAGCGGGCGGATTCGGCATCAGCCAGTGGATCGTTGGACCGACTTACCAGTTGAAGCCGGATCCCTCGGCGCCTGGCCGCAGCGTTCCCGATGTGGCGATGGAAGCCAACCCTGGCATCGTTGTCTGCCAGGCCACACCCACCCTTTCGCCCGATTGCGGAACCACTTCGACGCCGGACTCTTTCAACACCGTCGGCGGCACCAGCCTGGCTACGCCGCTGTGGGCAGCCACTTGGGCCATCGCGCAACAGGCCGTCGAAAACGCCGGCGGGCCCGAGGCCGGCTATCCCGAAAGCGCAGCGAACGGTTACCTCTACTCGATTTCGAGCGCGTTCCACTCGGCATCTTCGATGACCGGTCCCGGAAACGACTTCTCTCACGTCGGGCTTGGTTCTCCTGACATGACCAAACTGATCGCCAAGGTTGTTCCTCCGCGCATCGACAGCTTCAGCCCCGCCAGCGGCAAAGCCTCCGGCGGCACAACGGTCACCATTACCGGCGTAGGCTTCATCGGAGTCGAAAAGGTGAAGTCTGGCTCCGACGACGGCACCGACCTCACCATCTATTCCGATACCAAGCTGACCATCAAAACCCCCAAAGCTCCAGCTGAACGTGCCACCGTCGAGGTGGAAACGCCGGGTGGCAAGGCAAAATCGTCCAGCCCGTTCCTCTACGTCCCCGAAATCTCCAGCGTTAAACCCAGCACGGGACCGATGGAGGGTGGAGCGACCATCACCGTGAAGGGCCTCGCCCTGAACGACGACGAAACGTTTGTCTTCGGTTCAGCCAAAGCAACCAAGCTCAACTGCTCCGGCTCGACCGAATGCACCATGGTCAGTCCGGCCAACCCGCCGGGAAAAGTCGGTGTCCAGGCGCAAACCACCTGGGGTGACGGCAGCCTGGTCACCAGCGACAGCCAATACACCTACGACAATCTGACCATCGACAGCTTCACGCCCACGACCGGACCGACCTCCGGAGGAGAGTACCTCCAGGTCTACGGCCACAGCTTTCAAACCGGCAAAGGGATGTCCTTCTCATTCGGCGGCAACCTTGCCACCGGCGTCTTTTGCCCCGACTCGAATTACTGCTACATGTACAGTCCGTCAAGCAAAACCACGGGACCTGTCCCGGTAACGGCAATAGTGGGAAGCACCACCGGCGCGCCGGCGGCCGATCGGTTCACCTTTGCGGTGTTCCCCACCGTCACTGGCATCAGCCCCAATAAGGCCGCTGGCGGAACCGTGGTAACGCTCACCGGAACGGGTTTCAGCACAACCGCGGGGCAGACCACGTTCGACTTCTTCGCCATCAACGTGGCGGGCACCTGCTCCAGCCCCACTCAATGCACCGCAACCGTGCCGGTCACCGACCTGGGACCGGGATCACTCACCTCCGTCACAGTGACCGTCGACGGCGACACCAGCATTGACTCCGTCGGCTTCTCTTATCCCGGCAAGCCGATTGTGCCGAAGTGCAAGCCCGGGACATGCAATTAGTGGCCTCGCAATCGACTGAGCCTTCTCACCTCCTTTGGGCACATCAAGGTGAGAAGGCTCCTTGTTTCACAATCTACAGTTTGTGAAACGGCCGGACCCGGGAAATCCAGCCATTGATTTTACGGGGTTAATGAGAGGCGTTTTTCGAGGCCTTTTGAAACTGCGGAGATGCGCTTGTGAGCGTCGTAAAGTGCGTGGCGGTGCTTCTTGGGCGTATCCTCGATGCGGTTAAATCGCTGCCAGTATGTGACAATGCTCATAGACGAGAACCGCTCTCTTATCTGCTGGACATCGACGGTTTTCTTGCCTTCGCCTACGAATTCCAGTGCGCCGGTTTTAAGGTTCAACTTCGGCGCAACCTTGACCATTAATAGCACCTCGTCGCTGCCGGCAGGCGAAAGCCGCCGCAGTGCTTCCTTGTACAACAACAGAATTCCTGCGTGGATGCTCCGCACAGAAGAGGGTAGGCGATCGCGGCTACCATCCTGATCGTCTTCGACTCCTACTCGAATTGAGCCGATCGTGTTGGTGAGCAAGTCCATGGCTTCGCAAAGATGATGCTTTCGGATTTGTTTGAGAAAGGCCGCAAAATGTCGTTGTAAAGGAAATGCGTCGTTGTAAGGAATTCTCCCGCTCCGCAGGGAATTGTAAGGAACTATGGGGTATTCCAAGCGCCGGCTGGAAATCATGTAAGTCGATGATTTCAAGCTATTTATTATGATTCTAACCCGCTTAGCTTGGAATTCTGGCGGTGGACGCAGTCAAGAGCGAACCCGTCTCCATCGCAAATTCCCGTGAACAGGGAAATTTACAGGGAATTTTGCGATATTTGCGGCATCGGAATCCTAAAACACATTGATTTCATGGGCCATTGAGGCATTTGGGTGAATTCGGAACAGGGAATTAAATAGGCGTATCAGGGAATTATTTTGGCCGTTCAGGGATTTTTCGGAGCAATGCAGGAGATGTCATTTTCTTCGAAAACAACTGCCATCACTCTTTTCTGAGAGGCCCATGGCGCGGGTCGCACCCTCTGCCGTCGACCGTCCGAGGCTTGACGGATCGATGATTTCGACAACAATGACGATCTGGCGCCCAGCTTTCTGTCCCGTCCCAGTCTCAGCGATGGCGCGGCGCCCTGCAGCACGTGTAAGGTCGGATGAGCGAATTTGCCGGCAAGGACAGGTCAGGGTGCCCTCTGCGCAGATCACATTCCAGCAGTCAGGGAACATCTGATTTGTGGCGGCGCCCAGTAAAATTTGAGACTGGAGGTCGCCTCACTGGTTTGGAGTTTGCCAACCGTCCCCGAAGGAGCGAAATACTTCTACGGACGCACTTAGCATGCTTCGCCGAGCGACGGTGAAAAAGTTGGGTGCCATAAATTGTGTCGCGAATTGAGACGTTGCCCCGACCGCCATAAGAGAGTGGCGTTCGACTCACGATAGATTTGCTTTTTGTTTCTCTCAACAGGTTGCCCTCAGGGTGGCCTGTCTTGCATTTAGCCCGGCTCGGAGATGCTTTTGACCGAGTAGTAACTGACGAATAGCCGACAAACCACCCGGAACCCGTCAATGAGTGCAATGGTCTCTTCTCGTCAGTTGAGAACGCATCGGCGACACTGACGCGGAAAAGCTGTGCGGCGCCGCGATTTTCCTAGGGTTGGAAACCAAACCATTCTATACTTAGGCGCTTTCCACGCTACGCAGATCTCCGGGCTGTAGAAATGGAATCTCGCCGCGCGATTGATTCATGCCCCTTTGAAGCAAAGGAGATTACCAGTGAAGCGTCGTGATTTGCTCAAGAGCGCAGCATTCGTTCTTCCAGCAGCAGGCTTTCCAGCGGCAGGGTTCGAGGCTTTTGCTCTCGGCCAGAGCGCTGCGCTTCCGCCAACTGGCGGGATCCATCCGGTGGAAGCGGGACAAGACCGGTTTGGGGAGACGCACTCGCTCGGATACAGCACGATTCCGTTTAAGGCGGTGCCACGCGAGACCAATGGCGGCTTACTCATGATTGAACACAAGAACCTAATGAAGGGCGGTCCTCCACGGCACTTCCATTTCCATCAGGAAGAGTGGTTCTACGTGATGGAGGGC
>JBAUBR010000389.1:0-23724 GCA_049676965.1 Occallatibacter sp. | reverse complement strand
GATGAGCAGCGATGCGGTATAGATGAAGTCGCCGGCCACATCCACATCGCTCGCCTTGAGCTGGTTCACGTAGGCCAGAAACTGGGCCGTGATCCTGGCGATGGGGATGTCGTAGATGTCGATGTCCTGCTTGCGGATGAGGTCGAGCAGCAGGTCGAGCGGGCCGTCGTAAATCTGGCCGACGGTAACCGAAAACGGGAACGCCTGATCGTCTTCCGCGCGAGATTTGTGCGCGGCGTGCGGCTTTTGTGCGGGCTCCGTCGCAGCGATTTCCGGCTTTTGCGATTCTTCAGTCAATTGCAATTCTTCTTCCCGCTGCGGCGCCCGCCAGCGGCGGGGTCAGTCGGCATTTGCATGGCTGCGCGTACCTGTTTCATGGTCTGCTCGGCGCGGACACCGGCGCGGCAGGAGCCTTCCGCCAGAATCTCTCTGGCCTGCGACTCTGAGTAGCCGGCGCGGCGATCCTGAATAGGCTGCAGAATCTGAACCAACGCATCGGCGGCCCAGCTCTTGCATTCGATGCACCCGATTCCCGCCGACCGGCAGCCTTCGTACACCCTGGCCAGCGTCTCCGGCGTAGAAAAGACCTTGTGCAGGTCGCCCACCGGGCATTTGTCCGGGTCGCCGGGGTCGGTACGCCGAATGCGCGCCGGGTCGGTGACCATGGTCTTCAGTTTTTTGCGGACCACCGGCTCCGGATCCGTCATGAGGATCGTGTTCCCGTAGCTCTTCGACATCTTGCGCCCGTCGGTGCCGGGCAGCTTGGGCGAGGGCGTAAGCAGCACATCCGGTTCGGGCAGGACCTCGAGGTCATCGAGCTTGTAGAAGTGATTGAATCGCCGCGCAATCTCACGCGTGAGTTCCACGTGCGCCTGCTGATCCTGGCCCACGGGCACGTAATGGGCCTGGTAGAGCAGGATATCCGAAGCCATCAGGACCGGATAGCCCAGGAATCCGTACATCGTCAGGTCCTTGTGCGCGAGGTTTTCCTGCATCTCCTTGTAGCTGGGCACGCGCTCCAGCCAGCCCAGCGGGGTAATCATGCCCAGCAGCAGCGGCAGCTCAAAGTGCTGCGTTACGTGGCTTTGCACAAAGATGGTGCTTCGGCTGGGTTCGAGGCCGGCGCCGAGGAAATCGAGCGCGACCTCCAGCGTATTGGGCGCAATCTGCGATGCGTCGGCGTAGTCGGTGGTCAGCGCATGCAGGTCGGCGATGAAGAAGTAGCACTCGTAATCGTCCTGCAGCTTGACCCAGTTGGCCAGCGCGCCCATGTAATTGCCCAGGTGCAGCTTGCCTGTCGGACGCATGCCGCTCAAAACGCGCGGGCGCGCCGCAGTGGCCGGACGCGAGGATTGGAGGGTGGATTCGGGCATTTTTTCTTTGTCTTTGGCAGAGCCGCTTCTCGATTGATTTTATGGCATTCGGCCGCGCCCCGCGCCCGGCCGTTTCCCACGCTCCAAAGAGGCAACATCCAAAATGGCTGGGGTCAACGACTAGAGTCAGTGGCTCGGGTAACGACTGACGTCTACGATCCGGGTACCAGGCTCAGCGCCATGCTCACCAGGCGCAGGGTGGGCATCATGCACAGGCGCACGATTGGGCCGCCAACAAAGATCATGAGGATATAGCTGAAGATGCCGCCAATGCGGTCGTAGGTATTGAGGAAGTTGTAGGGCAGAAAGTGGCGCAGGATATGGCTGCCGTCCAGGGGCGGAAAAGGCAGCAGATTGAAGAAGAACAGGGCCAGGTTGACTTGAATGGCCAACTCGCACAAGGTGCCGATGCCCTCGATGTTGGTCATCATGTCCTGCCGCGGTGGCAGGTGGCCCTGGCTCATGATCAGCACCGCCAGCCCGAGGAAGCCCACGAACGCCAGGATGAGGTTGGAAACAGGCCCGGCCAGCGTGACCAGAATATCGTCGCGGACAATCTTGCGGAAGTTGCGCGTGATCACAGGAGTGGGCTTGGCCCAGCCGACCAGGAACCCGCCCAGTGCGCCTCCGCTGAACAGCGGCCCGAAGATCATGATGGCGGGAAACAACAGCGTGCCGATTGGATCAACGTGGTAGATAGGATTGAGCGTTACCCGCCCCTGCAGCCTGGCCGTCTGGTCGCCGAGCCGCGAAGCCATCCAGGCGTGGGCGCACTCATGAAAGCTCAGCGAAAAGATGAGCAGAACAAACTCAAAGATAGCGATGACGAAGCTATTGGGCTGCAACGGACTCTCCACGTGCCGGAAAGCTCAGAGTAGCATGGCGCACACCGACTGAAATGACGCTGTGAGGAGCGCATGTTGAATCGGTTCCAACCATCCGATTCACGCGATCATTTCCAGCCCGTTCTTCTCGACCAGCGACAATAGCTTAAGTGAAGGCCCTTGCGGGTTCTTCTCTCCGCGCTCCCATTTGCTTACAAGGCTGGGCGTCACGTTCAGATACGCAGCGAAAACCGCTTGGCTGGCCTTTTCCCGCGCGCGAAGTTCGCGAATCTTTTGGGGTGTCATTTTCTTAATTGGCGTGAGACAAAGGACATCGAATTTGCGCATCGTCTTCCGGTCCAGACCACCGGAGGCGTACAAATCGGAAGCTGCTTCGTGAATCGATGCCATTACATTGCTGCGATACTTTTTAGTCATTTCGGACCTCCAATCGAGGCGTGATTTTGATGAGGGCTCCCTCGGCGACTCGACGCTCGATCCCTTGATCGCTATACCGCAGGATCACATCGGCGAGTTCTTTGAACGCAACCAACTCGTTTGAGCTGATATTGCCCACATCTTTCTTTTCAAAGCCATGGACAAAGACCGCCCGTCCCGTGAACCGAAAGAGAACGATGACCCTTATTCCGCCGGACTTTCCGGCACCGGCGCGAGCGATGCGCTGCTTGATCACGCCGCCACCTAAGTCGGCGTCGACAATGCCGATGCTCGCCAGCCGTGCAGCTTCCCAAAGCTTCTCGTTCTCGATTCTTGCCCTACGGGCAAAGCGCGCGAACGGCTTTGTCATATAGACAGCCAGTCTTGTCAGGCCCGGCGAACGCACAATTGAAGTATAGCACCGGGTGCCAGATTTTGCGGCGCAGAGTTCGACGGCTTATTGCCGGTCCGAAGGAAAGCTTCCCACTGCTTCACCATCGCCCACGTTCGTGCCGCCCAGCACGATCGCGTGGCTGGCAATGCGCACGTTCGCGCCGATGGTGGTGGGCATCAGTGTCACATTCTCATAGTTCTCGCGGCTATGGGCATGCGACAGGATGCGCGCGAACGACCCAATCACCGCGCCCTTGCCGATGGTGATACCTCCGCGGTCGTTCAACAGCACGCGCTGGTGGATCACCACTCCATCGCCGATGCTGATGTTATAACCGTAGGTCAGGTCGACCCCGTGATAGATCTTCACGCCCGAGCCCATGTGCGCGAAGATGTGCCGCCCCAGCATGCAGCGGAAGCGAACCCCCAGCCAGTGGTTCAGGCCCACGGGCGAGCGGTCGAACATGGCCCAGAACCAGAGCAGCGGCTTGCGCTCGACGAACTTCTGGCGGTCGGCATCGGCAAAGTACCCGGCCTCGAGGGTAACGTTTTCCGGATCGAGCGACAAGTTGAGGATGTTGCCGGGCAGCTCGCTGGTGAGCGTGAGGTTGAGCTTGCCCCCGTGCGGCCGCCCCAGGTAAAGCTGGTAAAGCTGGTCGCGCACAATCTCAGCGCGGCGCTCGGCCGAGTTGTGGCGGGTGAACTCTTCGTCGAGAAAAAGGAGCCAGCGCCGGTAAACCTCTTCGGCTTCGGCTGCGGGCTGCGGAGCGCTGCGTACCGGGGTTGTGGTGGCCATACGATTTGGACGATACACCAGCGGAGCCGGATGCATCGAGTCGCGCGGCGGACTGGCTGCGCGTTCAGTACGCGTCTTTCACCATCTTCACCACCGGCAATACATCTCCATTCCACAGCGGCACGGCAATCCGCTCCACCTCCGCGTATCCTTTGAGCCGGTAAAGCGGCACGCCGGTGAGCGTGGAGCCCATCTCATAGCGGCGAAACCCGGCTGCCGCCGCCTCCGCCTCGACGCGCGCCAGAATCAGGCTGCCCAGCCCGCGCCGCGCAAAACCGGGATGAACAAAGATAGCGCGCACTTTGGCGGCATCGGTCGCCGGATCGAGCAGCTCCGGTTCGCGTCCCGGTCCGCGATCCGCGCCAAAGAGCGTTTTGCGCTTCGACCATCCGCCGCACCCGGCGGCGCTCTGCGCCTTTAGATTTTGGTCGAGAGAAGTGGCAATAAAGTAAGTTCCGTCGCGAATGAGCTGCGTATCGAGCCCCAGCACCGTTCCCAGCGCTCCCTCGATCTGCGCCGGCGTGTAGTCGCCGGCCTGCAGTCCGCGCACTGAGGCCTCGATGAGCGCGTGCAGCGCTGGAATGTCCTCCTCAGTGGCCAGGCGTAGAGTGAACGCGGAAGAGCTTTGCATTAAGCTCAGATTAGCGGAATCTCTGTCAGACTGGCCATGAGCGCCGCCCTGTCAGACATTCAATTTGCGCATATATTCCGCATCCAGCCGGATCGCCTCGAACGGATCGACGTCGAACTCCTCCTGCTCGACGAAGTACTGCTTGAGCCCGGTGGCCGCGCGCAGAATTGGAGCGTAGTCGGTAGGGCCGCGTCCCAGGACCGCGGAACGAAACTCGCCGTTCGGGCCGCGGACGATGTCCTTGATGTGCAGCAGCGGGAAGCGCTCGGGCGTCTTTGTCAGATAATCGATCGGGTTGCGGCCTGCTGCAATCACCCACCCGCAATCCATCTCGAAGAACACCAACTTGGGATCGGTAAGCCGCAGCAACTCATCGTAAAACACCACACCATTCTCCTGGCCGAACTCCGGCGTGTGGTTGTGATACCCAAACCTCATGCCCGCGGCATTCACCTTTTCTCCGATGTGGTTGAGCTGGCCCGCGGCCCATCGCCAGTCTTCGAGGTCGAGTTTGCCCCTGAGCGCAGGATTGCGCCGTGTCGGCGAAGGGCAAACGATGTAGTCCACGCCCAGGGCCTTGTCATAAGCGATCACCTCGTCCAGGTGCGGGTTGAGCTCGCTCATGGAATGATGCGTGCTCACGCAGCGCAGCCCGGCCTTGTCCATGGCTTGGCGAAACTGCACCGCGGTGCGGCCATAGTAGCCCGCCGCTTCAGCAACGGTGTAGCCGGCCGACCGCACCTTGGCCAGCGTGCCGTCGAAGTCCTTCGGCAACTGCTCGCGCACGGTGTAGAGTTGCAAGCCGATCGGCATATCGAGCGTCGCGGCGTTGATGCGACTGGCGCCCGCGGCGGCCACGGCAACGGCCGCGGAGGAGGTCTTCAAGAAATCTCTGCGCGAGGAACGGATCATTCATTCTCCTTGTTACCGCATTGAGATTGGTGCGAGCGCAATTCTCTCGCCCCAGACCCCGCGGTGTCCACAAGGCGGTTGCTTTCGATTTATTCGTCGCGCAGAGTTTGCATGGGCTGCAGCGCGGCGGCGCGCCGAGCCGGAATGAAGCTAGCCATCAGCGCTACGAGCGCCAATCCCGCCATCGCGAGTCCAAGAGTGAGCGGATCGGTCGGTTGCAGCCCGAATAACATCGACTTCACCGCCCGGCCGCTGGCGATGACGAGAACAGTTCCAGCGGCGAGGCCGATGCCCAGCAGCGTGAGAGCGTCGCGCAAAATCATCGCCAGGATTCGCCGCCGCGTCGCGCCCAGAGCCATGCGGATTCCGATCTCGGTCTTCCGCCGCGCCACGGAATACGTCATGATCCCGTAGAGCCCGACCATGGCCAGCAGCGCCGCCAGTGCACCATAAAAGCCGGACAGCGCCGCCATCAACCGCTCGCGCCCCAGCCCTTCGCGAATCGAAGTGCGCAGCACGCTGAAGCTCAGTACGATCTCCCGGCTGTTGCGAGCAGCCACGTTTTTGAGCGCCGCGGTCACCAAGCCGGGATTCTGGCTCGAGCGCACAACCATGGTCAAGTCGAGATCGGGCGCCGGATCCTGGCTAACGGGCAGGTAAGCGATCGGCCGGTCGTCTTCGCGCAGTGTCGCGTACTTCGTGTCTTCCACCAGGCCAACGATGCGGTACAGCTTGTCCGGTTTACCTGCATCCTGGCGGATGCCAAATGTCGCGCCCACCGGATTGGCGCCCGCAAAGAAATTCTGCGCAAATTTGCAGTTCACGATCGCCACCAGCGGCGCATCTACGGTGTCGTTGGCGTCGAAACCGCGCCCGGCGATCATGGGTGTGCGGAGCGTCCGGAAATAATCTTCGCTCACGCGATTGAACATGGACGTCACCCTTTGCATCGAAGTGCCGGGAAAGTCGAGGAACTCGTTCCAACCGTTGCCGCTCAGCGGCACAATCGACGCGCCCGCCGCTGCCCCCACTCCGGGAGTCGCTCTCACCTGGGCGAGCAGGTTCCGCTCGTATTCGATGCGCTGCGCCTGGGGCAGGTTGAGCGCCGAAAAATCGAAATCCGCAACGAGCACGCCATCTTGATCGAATCCGGCATTCATCTCCATCAGATTCCGAAAGGTGCGCACAAAGAGCAGGGAGCCGGCGACCAGCAGCAGCGACAGCGCAATTTGCGAGACGATAAATCCGCGACGCAGCCAAAGCCCTTCCCGCGCGGCGGTCAGTCCCCGGCCGGATGTCCTGGCGATGGCGCCGGGATCGGTTTTTGCGGACTGAATGGCCGGCGCGACGCCGAAGACCACGCACGTGAGCAGCGCGAGACCGGCAGTGAAGGCCAGCATGCGCCAGTCCGGCGCCAGCGAGAGATACACCTGGTCCTGGCTGGAGCCGACTTCGGCGATCAAGATTCTCCCCAGCAGGTGCGCCAGCGCGGCGCCGGCCGCGGCGCCGAGAAGAGCCAGCAGCATACTCTCCACAAGCAACTGTCGGGCGATGCGGGCGCGCGATGCGCCGAGCGCCAGGCGCAACGCCATCTCGTGCAGGCGCGCACTGGCTCTGGCCAGCATCAGGTTGGCGATATTGGCGCAGGCAATGAACAGCACAAGGCCTGAAATTGCCAGCAGCAGATAAAGTGGCTGCTCGAACTCCTTGCGCAGCGGTGAATCGCCGGTAGCGGCTGGGTCGGCACGGAAGCTGAAGCTCAGATAGCTTTTTCTCTCGATCGCGTCGTACTCCGCTGGCAGCGTCGCGGCAAAGATTCCGCGCGCGATGGACCTGAACTGCGCCGACCCGCGCTCGAAGCTCCATCCCGGCTTCAAGCGGCCGATTATCGCCAGCCACCACGTCGTCTGGCTCTTCGTCCAACCGTCCGCCCCATGCACTGCCGGCTCGCTGCACAGGGGCAGCGCCACGTCGAATTTGCGACCCACTTCCAGGCCCGAAAACGTCGGCGGCGTAATACCGACGATCTGAAACGGCATGCGATCCAGGGAGATCGTGCTGCCAACGGCATTGGCGCGCCCGCCAAACTGGCTCTGCCAGAACGCGTAGCTGATCACCGCCGCCTGGACCCCGCACCCCTTCACGTCGTCGCTCGGCGCAATCAGCCGCCCCAGCGTCGGCTGCACCTCGAGCACATGGAAGAAGCTGCCGCTGACCCACATGCCGTCCGCATAGCGCGCTTCTCCGCCGTGCCCCAGGTCGAAGCGTTCGGTGCTCCACGCGGCCACGTCGGAGAAGGCCCGCTGCTGCGGCCGGAACTGATCCCAGATCGCGCTGGAGACATCTTTTTGCCGCGCCACAGTGCTGCCAATGCGCCCGCCATGAATCAGGTGAACTTCGGCGAGTTGTTGCGGATCGGGAACCGGCAGCGTACGAAGCACGACGGCGTCGATGAGTTCGAAGATGGCGGTGTTGGCGCCCACTCCCAGCGCCAGCGAAAGCAGAGCCACGAGCGCGAAGCCGGGATTGAGCCGCAACTGGCGCGCTGCGAGCCGAATGTCGTTGCCCAATCCATCCCAGTATCCGCCGAAGTTTTCCATCCCCGGCGCAAAAGTACCATCCGCCTCCTTGAACATGGGACGCAGCTCCGTTCGCAACCTGGCTTCGCTCAGCTCTTCCATCACCGCGCGATAAGCTTGTTCTCCGGCAATGCCGGCCCTCGCGAGTTCGTCGAATCTCGCGCTCAGGTGTTCGGCCAGCTCGTCTACGATCGCCTGCTCGCGGGGAAGATCGAGATTGAGCTCCGCGATGGCCCGCCGCACTTCATCCCGCCAGTCAGGCATGCTCCGCTCCGGTAATGCGGTTGATGGCATTCACAAATTCGCGCCACGTGCTGCGCTGCTCTTTCAAGACCTTTTTGCCCTGTGCGGTTACGCGGTAATATCTTCGCCGGCGTTGGCCGGCCTTCTCCACCCAGCGGCCTTCGAGAAAGCCGCGCTTCTCCAGCCGATAGAGCAACGGGTAGAACGAAGCCACGTTGAACTTGAGCACTCCGCCGGAGCGCTCTTCGATGAGCTTGCTGATCTCGTAGCCATGGCGCGGCCGGTGTTCAACCAAGGACAGGATCAATAGCTCTGCGCTGCCCCTCTTGAGCTCGCGATCGAAGACTGGCTTGTCCATATATGTCATAGCCATATATAGTGGCGGCAGCCTCCGCTCTTTGTCAAGCCCCTACTCCCCCGTCCGCATTCGTGTTGCGATAGACCTCCGGCAGAGCGGACCAACGCAAATCGGCTTCGTTGACGGTACGGGCTTCAGCCCGTACCGTTCAACGCCCGCGTATTTAGCGGTGCTTTAGCCCCTGAGGGATGTCCAGCTCCGGTTGGTCGACATTCGCTGTGGAAATTTGTCGGTCGCACGTCGGCCAAGTACTATACGAGACTGAATACGGAAGGGAATAGAAACTGCAATGGTCAGGGAACTGACTCGATCCGTCCTGCGCACCGTCGCGATCCTGCTCGCTTCCGGCGAAGCTTTCGCAGCCGCTCCCAAACCGCCGAACATGGGCCCCAACGTCGCAATCTTCAGCCCGTCGATGCCCGCGGCGGCCATTCAGGCCGAGATCGACAAGGTTTACGCCGTCCAGCAGCACAACGAATTCGGCCCCCAACGCAACGCGTTCCTCTTCTTGCCAGGCGAATACAAAGTCGACATTCCCGTCGGCTTCTACACGCAGGTTCTCGGCCTGGGCGCCGCGCCCGACGAGGTCCACATCGCCGGCAACGTGCACTCCGACGCGAGCCTGCCGCGCAACAACGCCACCTGCACCTTCTGGCGCGCGGCCGAGGGATTCTCCGTCACTCCCACTGGCGGCGTGATGCAATGGGCGGTTTCGCAGGCGGTGCCGTTTCGCCGCATGCACGTGCGCGGCGACATGGTGCTCCACCAGCACCGCGGCTGGGCCAGCGGCGGATGGATGTCCGACACGCTGGTCGACGGCAACGTGGACTCGGGCACGCAACAGCAATGGATTTCGCGCAACAGCGAATGGGGCAGTTGGACGGGCTCCAACTGGAACATGGTATTCGTGGGCGTGCCGCATCCGCCGGCCGGCAACTGGCCCCAGCCGCCTTACACAAAGATCGCTGAAGCTCCCGTGGTGCGCGAGAAGCCCTTTCTCGTGGTCGACGCGCAGGGCCGTTGGAGTGTGCGCGTTCCATCGCTGCGCACCAGCAGCGTAGGCATTACGTGGCGCGGCGGCGAAACGCCGGGACGATCGATTCCGCTGGACCGGTGCTACATCGCGCATCCGGGCGCGGATACTGCCGATTCCATCAACGCACAACTGGCGCGGGGAAGGAATCTTATTCTGGCGCCAGGCATCTATGAGCTGCAACAGCCGATCCGAGTTATGCGTGCCAACACGGTCGTGATGGGCCTGGGTTTCGCCACGCTCAGGCCCGTCAATGGCACCGCGGCGATGACCGTCGCGGACGTGGATGGCGTGACCATTGCGGGCATTCTTTTCGATGCGGGCGAAAAAGTCTCTCCTGTTCTGCTCGAAGCGGGCGACGGCCCAAGCCATGCCAGCCACGCAGCCAATCCCACCTGTCTCTTCGATGTTTTCTTTCGCGTGGGCGGCGCGGGCGTGGGACGCACCAAGGTGAACCTGCTCATCAACAGCAATGACGCCATCGTCGACCACACCTGGATCTGGCGCGCCGATCACGGCGCCGGCGTGGGCTGGACCAGCAATACGAGCGAGAACGGCCTCGTGGTCAATGGAGATCGCGTCACCATCTACGGACTCTTTGTCGAGCACCACCAGCAGTATCAGGTGCAGTGGAACGGTGACGCCGGACGGACTTACTTCTATCAATCCGAAATCCCCTACGACCCTCCGGATCAGGCCAGCTACACGAGCGCGGCCGGAGTGAATGGCTGGGCATCGTATAAGGTGGCCGACTCGGTAACGAGCCACGAGGCATGGGGGCTCGGCATCTACTCGGTCTTTCGCCATCCCAACGTGACGCTGACACGTGCGATCGAGGTCCCCGTAAAACCGGCCGTCCGCTTCCACCATATGATTACGGTTGCCCTCGACGACAAGGGCGAGATCTCGAACGTGATCGACAATAAGGGCGGCCCGACAGCACTGGCGCCGGCCCGGGTGACGCCCAAGGTAGCGGAGTTTCCGTAGAGTCGCGGGCGCGGTGCGGGTGTGCGTGGGACAATGGACCTGTGGCCGCCATGACCGACGAGACCAGCCCCGCAGAGCAAACTGAAGTTGCAACCGAATCCACCGCAGAGGCCGGCGAATCGTTCGGCGAGTTGCTGTCGCAGTTTGAAAAAAGTCACTCCCACGCGCCAGGCATTGGCGGCCAGCAGTTGCAGGGCACCGTCGTTTCCGTATCCGCCGACCAGGTCTTTCTCGATATCGGCTACAAGATCGAGGGTGTGTTGCCGCGGACTGCATTTGACAACAACGCCGATGCAGTCAAGCCTGGAGACAGCTTTCCCGTCTCCATCACCGGCCGCAACGAAGAAGGCTACTACGAGCTTTCGCGCTTTCGCGTGGCGCAGCCTCGGGACTGGTCGGGCCTGGAGCAGGCTTTCGCGCAAAAACTGGCCGTAGCCGGAACGGTGACCGGCGTAGTCAAGGGCGGGCTCACGGTCGATGTTGGCGTGCGCGCTTTTATGCCGGCCAGCCGCAGCGGCGCGCGCGATGCCGCGGAGATGGAACAGCTGGTTGGAACCGAAATCACCTGCCGAATCACCAAGCTCGACGTGGCCGACGAAGATGTTGTGGTCGATCGGCGCGTGGTGCTCGAGGAGCAGGCTCGAGCGCAATTGGAGGCTCGCCACGCGGCCATGAAGGAAGGCGACGTGGTCGCAGGAACGGTGCGTAGCCTGACGAGTTACGGAGCGTTCGTCAATGTAGGCGGCGTCGATGGCCTTCTGCACGTGAGCGACATTTCCTTCAGCAGAATTGCACATCCCGAAGAGGTTTTGACCGTCGGCCAGGAACTTCAGGTAAAGATCCTCAAGATCGATCCCGAGACGAAGAGGATTTCGCTGGGGCTCAAGCAGCTTCATCCGGAGCCATGGCAGACCGCGGCAGAGCGCTATGTTGTTGGCCAGCGCGTAAAGGGCACGGTGACGCGCCTCGCTGATTTCGGGGCGTTCGTCGAAGTCGAACCGGGAATCGAAGGCCTCATTCATATCTCGGAAATGTCATGGGCCAAAAAGGTGCGCCATCCAAGCGACCTTCTCAAAGCGGGCGACACCGTCGATGCCGTAATTCTCGCCATCAAGCTCGATGAGCGCCGGCTTTCTCTCGGCTTGAAGCAGGCGCTCGGCGACCCATGGGCCGATGCGCCGCGCAAATTCGCCGCCGGCTCGCAAGTTGAAGGCCCTGTGACCAAGCTGATGAACTTTGGCGCCTTCGTCGAGATCGCCGAGGGCATCGAAGGCCTGATTCACGTGAGCGAAATCTCAGCCGAGCGCCGCATCAATCATCCGCGCGACGTGCTGCACCCCGGCCAGAGGGTGAAGGCTCTGGTGCTCGCTATCGATGCCGAAAAACGCCAGGTGAAGTTGAGCATGAAGCAGCTCGTGCCGACCAGCATTGATGAATATATTGCCGAGCACAAGCCGGGCGACGTGGTCAGCGGCCGCGTGGTTGAGATATCAGGCCATCAGGCCACCGCCGAACTCGGAGAGGGAATTCGCGCGAGTTGCCGCATCGCCATTGCAGGCACTGGAAATGCCGCCGCGGCTAAGCCAGAATCCAAAGCCGATCTGAGCTCACTTTCGTCAATGCTGAAGGCCCGATGGAAAGGCGATTTGCCGGCAGCGGCGCCAAAACCCGAACCACTCAACCCCGGCCAGATTCGCAGCTTCAGAATCGTGAAGCTTGACGCAGCGACCAAGAATATCGAAGTGGAGCTGGCGTGACCTCGCTATAAATACACTTCATCGATGTAGCACCAGCGCCAGTTTTCGCCGCGCTCGGCCGATTGAATAAGTGGATGCTGCGTCTCGTGAAAGTGCGCGCGCGCGTGACGATTCGGCGATGAATCGCAGCAGCCCACCTTTCCGCACTCAAGGCACATGCGCAGGTGAACCCATGTGCTGCCGATCTTGAGGCATTCTTCGCAGCCCTTGGTGCGTGGCTTGACTTTCTTTGCGTGTTCCTTCTCGTGCGTGCATTGTGCGGCCATCGGAATCCTCCATTTGGGTGAGACGCCTCAGCTATTAAGTTACTCGATACTGTTGTGCAAGCGAGCAAAACTCGCTGATCTGCGTCGCAATCCACGCATCGTCGCGCCCCAACTCCGCGGCCAGCAGCTTCGCAACCGGCTCCGCCATTGCGATCGCCGCGCCCGCGTTCAGGAACAACGCGCGCGTGCGCCGCGCCAACGCATCTTCCACGGTGCGTGCCATCTCTTCACGCGCCGCCCAAACAAATTCGGCGCCGATGTACGGCAGATCCGGATGGAGCTGTGCCGCCAGTGCGGGACCTTGCGCAAACTCTCGAATCGCGGCGGCATCGGCCCCGTAAACGCCGAAATGATCGTCGTCGTAAATGGGTGCGTCCGAAGCATCGACAAAGCCGTGAATGCGCAAATTGCGCGTCGCGCATGGCTCATCGCGCAGTCGGCCCAGCGTAATGGCATGGTCCACGCAATCCTCGGCCATGTGCCGGTAAGTGGTCCACTTGCCGCCGGTGATGGTGAGCAGCCCGGACGGATCGACGTGAATCACGTGATCGCGCGAAAGCGTCGAGGTTTTGCCCTCGCCCTTCACCAGCGGCCGCAAGCCCACATAAACGGCCAGCACATCTTCGCGGCGCGGGGGCCGGCTCAAGTAGCGCGCGGCGGTTTCAAGAATGAATTCGATCTCCTCGTCGAGAGCTCGCGGCTCGAGGCTGGGCGCGTCGAGCGGCGTATCGGTGGTGCCGGCAACGGTGTGGCTGTGCCAGGGAATGACGAAGAGCACGCGCCCATCGCTGGTGCGCGGAACCATGAGCGCCGTGTCGCCGCGCAGGAATGACCGATCGAAGACAAGATGAATACCCTGGCTGGTAACCACGAGCGGCTCGGCCCTCGGATCGGCCATGCGCCGCACCGAATCGGTGAAGACTCCGGTTGCATTCACTACAATGCGCGCAGAGATACGGAACTCCTCGCCGGTCTCCGCGTCACGCGCAGCTACGCCGTTCACATATCCGTCCTCGCCGCGTAGCAGTTCTGTCGCCGGGCAATAGTTGAGGAGCGTCGCACCGTGCTCGGCCGCCGTCATGGCCAGATGAATCAACAGCCGCGCATCGTCGAACTGGCCATCGTAATAAACTACGCCACCCCGCAGTTCTTCCGGCTCGAGAGCCGGCAGCCGCTCCAGCGTTTCTTCTTTGGTGAGCAGCTTCGACGGCCCAAACCCATACTTGCCGGCGAGCAGATCGTAGAGCTTTAGGCCGATGCCGTAAAACGGCGCCTCCCACCACGAATAATTGGGAACCACGAAGGCGAGGTCGTGCACAAGATGCGGCGCATTCTGGCGAAGCAGGCCGCGCTCCTTTAATGCCGACATCACCAGCGGAATATTGCCTTGCTCGAGATAGCGCACGCCGCCATGCACCAGCTTGGTGCTGCGGCTGCTGGTGCCCTTGCCGAAGTCATGCGCCTCGACGAGCACCGTATCGAATCCGCGCGTAGCCGCGTCAACAGCTACTCCCACGCCGGTCGCGCCGCCGCCGATGATCGCAATATCCCACGGCTCGCGCCGTTCGCGAATTTTGCGCAGCATCGCTTCGCGCTGCATCACTCGCTCCAGTTCCGCGCGCGCTCCACGGCGCGGCTCCAATGGGCGCGGCGTGCCTCGCGCTCTTTCGCACTCATCTTCGGCTGAAAGCGGACGTCGTCCTGGCGCTGAGCGCGCAGTTCATCCGCTCCATCCCAGAATCCCACGGCCAAGCCGGCGAGATACGCCGCACCCAGCGCGGTTGTCTCTGTCACATGCGGGCGAACGACGGGCACGCCGAGCACGTCGGCCTGAAATTGCATCAACAGATCGTTGACCGCCGCGCCGCCATCCACGCGCAGCGCTGTCAGCGGTGCGTTGGTCTCGCTGTGGACAGCGTCGAGCACGTCCGCAACCTGCAACGCGATGCTTTCGAGCGCGGCGCGCGCAATGTGGCCGGGTCTGGTGTCACGGCGCAGTCCGATCATCAGTCCACTGGCATGCGGGTCCCAGTGCGGCGCGCCCAGTCCGACGAACG
Organism: Occallatibacter sp.; assembly: GCA_049676965.1. Lineage (GTDB taxonomy): Bacteria > Acidobacteriota > Terriglobia > Terriglobales > Acidobacteriaceae > Telmatobacter. Next base: position 9,077 of record JBAUBR010000389.1, on the reverse strand, counting down.
CAGGCACAAACACCACACCGTTCGTGTCGGAAACGCTCGCGGCGAGCTGCTCCACGTCCGCCGATGCGCCGATGAGCTTGAGATTGTCGCGCAGCCACTGCACCACCGCTCCGCCGATGAAGATGCTGCCTTCGAGTGCGTATTCAAGGCGGCGGCCCGCACTCGCCGCGAGCGTAGTAATGAGCCGGTGCTTCGAGCGCAGAAAATCGGTTCCGATGTTCTGCAGCAAAAAACAGCCGGTCCCATATGTATTCTTCGCCTCGCCCGCGTTCCAGCACATTTGGCCGAAGAGCGCGGCCTGCTGGTCTCCGGCAATGCCGGCGATGGCCGCGCCTCCCAGGCCCAGTGTAGTAGTTACTTCACCAGCGCGCTCGCTCGACCACGCAACTTCCGGCAGCAGACTCTCAGGAATCCCAAAGATGCGCAGCAGTTCCGCGTCCCACGTGCCTTTCACGATGTTGAAGAGCAGCGTGCGCGAGGCATTGGTGTAGTCCGTGACATGGCGTTTGCCGCTGGTCAGGTGCCAGACGAGCCAGCTATCCACGGTGCCGAACGCGAGTTCGCCGCGCTCGGCACGGGTGCGCGCGCCTTCCACGTTATCGAGAATCCAGCGGATCTTGGTGGCGGAAAAATAGGGATCGATCACCAGTCCGGTCCTCGACGAAACGTCGTCCTCGACACCGCTCTCAACCAAGGCTTTGCACTGCGCGGCGGTGCGGCGGTCCTGCCACACAATGGCCGGATGAATCGGCTTGCCCGTCGCGCGCTCCCACACGATCACGGTTTCACGCTGATTGGTAATGCCAATAGCGGCCACATCGCGCGGCCGCGCGCTCGCCTTGCCCAGCGCTTCAACGGCGCAACTCAACTGGCTGGTGAGAATCTCAGTGGGATCGTGCTCCACCCATCCCTGCTGCGGGTAGAACTGCTCAAACTCCTTCTGCGCTACGGCTGCAATCGCGCCCGCGTGGTCAAAGAGAATCGCGCGGGAACTCGTCGTTCCCTGGTCCAGTGCAAGGATGTAGGCCATCAGCGAAAGTCCGCCTTCGCGTATCAGTCAAACATGCTGGGTGCGGGACGGGCAAGGCACAGTGCGGCCCTGAGTCTCCCACCCTTTCCGCGATAAGGCTGCGGAAAGGATGAGGCACCCATCCTTGGTGGTTGATCCAAGGACGGACTACTTGACTTGCCCGATGTATACCCCGAACGGTCCCAGCTCGATGTGATCGGTGGACTTCGGATCCGCGCCGCCGGGGGTTTTCAGCAAAGTGGTCACGTGAGTCGCGGTCAGACCCGCGCTGCCTCCGGTCAAGTTGACTGTCTGCGGCTCGGCGGTGAAGTTTGTCGCCACCACGATGGCCGGCGCGCCGGGCGTCTTGCGCATCCAGCTCAACACTTTGGTATTCGCAGTGTCGAGCATTACGTTGTCGCCCTCGGCGAAGGCGCGATTGGTCTTCTTCAAGCGGATCAGCGTCTCGTACCAGGTGAGCAGCGAATCGGGATCCCCCTGCTCGGCCTTCACATTCACGGTTGTATAGGTCGGCGGAATGGGCAGCCAGGTCCTGGTGCTGTCCGTCGAGAATCCGGCGTCAAGGCCGTCGTTCCATTGCATGGGAGTTCGCTCGCCATCGCGGCCCTTGTCCTTTGGCCAGCCCACGATGCCTACGGGGTCTTTCACGTCTTCCTTGCGCGCGGGGGGCGTGGTCTTCATGCCGATCTCGTCGCCGTAGTAGAACAGCGCGGCGCCGCGGCTGGCGAAGAGCACCGTGGAGATCACGCGTTCGATGTCGGTGTTGTGCACGCCGTCGCCATAGCGTGCGTCAATGCGCGGATTGTCGTGGTTATCGAAGACGATGAGCGGTGTGTCGCCGTCGATCTCGGTCTCTACGTCGATCAGCTTGGAGCGGAACTGGGCTATGTCAAGCTTGTCGATGAATCCCAACTGCGTGTCCATTGGCAACTGGAACTCCGGATGCCCCGGCGTCCCATATTGTTTCTCCAGCTCGGCGATGTTGGGCAGGTAGGTTTCGCCAATTAATACGCGGGTGCCGGGAAATCCTCCGTTTCCAAACGTGTCGGTAAATGCGCGCATCTCCGCCATCACCGGATGCACCTCGGGCAGGTTGTTGGTCCGCGTATCATTTAGCGCGATGTCGCCGTACGCATTCAGGAATGTCTTGCCGTCTTTGTCCAGCAGCACATCCTCGTCCCGCATCTGCGGGTCTTCGAAGAGTGTCGTAATCGCGTCGAAGCGGAATCCGCCCACCCCGCGCTTGAGCCAGAACGCAATAATGTCCTTGAAGGCCTGGTGCACTTTGGGATTGTTCCAGTTCAGATCCGGCTGCTTCACATAGAACTTGTGATAGTAGTATTGCCGCGTCTTCTCATCCCACTGCCACGCGGAGTGACCGAAGTCAGACTGCCAGTTGTTGGGCGGCTCGCCGGGACTGGTGGCCGTCTCGCCTTTTCCGTCGTGCCACATGTACCAGTCGCGGTAGGGATTGTCGCGGGACGAGCGCGACTCGATGAACCACTTGTGCTCGTCGGACGTATGATTCATCACCATATCCATCAGCACGCGGATGTGGCGCTTGGAGGCTTCGCTGACCAGCCGGTCGAAGTCGGCCAGCGTGCCGTATTGCGGGTCGATGTTCTCGTAGTCCGAGATGTCGTAGCCGAAATCGGCCTGCGGCGAGGGGTAGCAGGGCGTAAGCCAGATAGCATCCACTCCCAGCTTTTGCAGGTAGTCCAGGTGCTCGGTGATTCCGTTAAGGTCGCCGATGCCGTCGCCGTTCGTATCCTGAAAGCTGCGTGGATAAATCTCGTAGAAGACGGCGTTCTTCCACCAGTTCGCCGAATCGGCAGAGACTACGGGTTGAGCCTTCGCGCTTGCGGGCGCGCCCATCGCGGCCGGCACCTGAAGGCCGAGCGTCAATGCGACTGCGCAGCCTGCCAAACCGCTCCTGATGATGACAGTCCTGATCCTTGCGGTCCGGTGCATTGCGGGTCTCCTTCTTGTGCATTCCGCTACTCGTGAAGTTGGCAGCGGTGTGCACCCGTCAAACTAACACACTGGAGCGGTTTGGCGCGGCCTATTTGCCGTTGGCGCCCGGTGGCACGCCGGTTTCGAAACCGGTCCACTTCACCAAAGGGAGCAGGCTGTTGAAGTCGTCGGTCCACAGTGGGAGGCCGGGCCGCAGTGCGATGGGCCGCGATGCGATGGCGACCTCCGGCTGCCGGAAGAATCCGGGATCGGCGGACATCAGCACCCAGTCGGCCTGGTACTCGCCTTCTTCGTCGTTGGCGAGCGAATGAACGCCCAGCGCGATCATATCGGCGTGGCGAGCCTCCGCGGCCAGCACCGGTGCAAGGTCGACATATTGACTGGAAATGTGAAATGCCAGAACACCGCCAGGTTTGAGGTGCCGGCGATAGAGCGCAATGGCTTGCGCGGTGAGCAGGTGGACGGGAATTGCGTCACCGGAAAACGCGTCGAGGACGATCACGTCGTAATTCTGCGGCGGCTGCTGCTCCATGGAGAGGCGCGCATCGCCCAGAATCATACCGACCGGCGCGCGGCACTCGCGCAGATAGGCGAAGCGGGCGCGAGCAAGGCGCTCGACCAGCGGGTCGATCTCGTAAAACGTGATGGAGTCGCCTGGCTCCGCATAGGCGGCAATCGTGCCCACCCCCAAGCCAACGGCTCCAATGCGCCGCGGCGCGCCATGGCAGCAAAAACGCAACGCCAGGCCTACGCCCGAGTCGGGAGCGTAGTAGCTCGTGCCGCGGTGGCGGAGCTGATCGTTGAAGACCTGGATGCCGTGCTGGATGGTCCCGTTGAAAAGCGTGCGCTGGATGCCTGGGCCGGGAATGGCGAAGGTCTGCGTAACCCGCAGCGAGCCGTAAAAGCCGCGCAACTGCGAGATCGTATCGTGGCGAAGAATGCGCACGTTGAGGATCGCGGCCCAGATCATCGCCGCGAATCCGGCGGTCCAGAAAATGCGCACGATCAAGCCGGAGCTCCAGGTCGCGGCGAGGGCCAGAGCGACAAGAAAGATGAGGCTCAGGGCCAGGTCGCAGTTGAGCGAGAAGAGCAGGGGCGCCACCGCGCCGATGAAAATGGCACCCAGCGCCGAGCCGAGCGCGATCAGCAGGTAATACGAGGTGGATTGGCTTGCAGCGGGACGCAGGCGGTATAACTCGCCATGGCAGAAGTAGCAAAAGACATAAAGCGCGCCAACGAAAACAGGAATGGAGATCGCCAACGGAACGGATATCTGCGTGGCCAACACGTAGCCCACGGTTGCCAGGGCAAGGGCGATCACACGCGTCGCGTAAGAGCGCCAGTACCAGTTCGGCCCGGCAAAGGTCACGATGAAGCTGAGCAAATACGCAGCCAATGGCACGATCCACAGCAACGGCACGGCGGCGACGTTCTGGCTCAAGTGAGCGGTGATCGCGCACAGCAGCATGGAACTCGCCGCCGGCAGCAGTACCCAGAGCACCGGTCGGCGCGGCGAGGCGTAATCTGCGACTTCCCGGTTTGCATCAGGGACCGAGGAAGATCTCGCCCGTGCGGCTCCTCCGGCCTGGTAGGTCGCGGCCTCAGTCCTGACGCCCGATCGACGGGAATTGATCGGGGCTTCAGCCTCCGAGATACCCTCGTCGAGATTGAGCGCTGAGCCGCGTGCTTCTTCCATGGTCTGCGCGATACTCTCACGCTCATTGGCGTGAAACCACGCAAGCGCGGCGCAGGCAATCGCAAACACGACGAATCCAGCCGTCCACGCCGTTTGTTGCGTTCTGAGCGCGAAGTTCGGTTCAATCAGCCATGGATACAAGACAAGAGCCAGCATGGCGCCCAAATTCGAGATGGCAAAAAACCTCCAGAGCGGCGGGTTTCCGTTCCGCGAGCCCACGCCGGAGCGCCAACTTTGCAAGAGAGGCGTGGTCGCGCCCAGGGCGACAAAGGGAAGGCCGATCAGCGCAGTCAGCATCCAGAGCGTGGTGAAGAGCGGATGCCACGAGGCCGATCCCGCGCCGGGCTGAATTTGTACCGCGAGCGAAACAAGCGCCAGCCCCAGCAGTGCCGCATGCGTTATCGCCTGGGGGCGGGGCCGAAGACGCTGCGTAACCAGGTGCGCGTAAAGATATCCGGCCAAGAGCGCCGATTGGAAGAACACCAGGCATGTGATCCACACGGCGGCCGAGCCGCCCAGCGACGGCAGCAGCCGCTTGGCGGTCATGGGTTCAACCAGAAAGAGCAAAAACGCCGAGAGAAAGATGACCAGCGCGTAGAGTGCGTCGAGAAGCGCCATAGCGCGATTCCGCAAGAATACAGCAGCCCAAGGGTCGGCCGTACCGGAGAAAAGATCCATCCGGCTGCCGTCCAGAATCCGGCAATTGGGTAAAAACTACCTTAACCCGGCAAAATCTCACCCCCGCGCAGGGCGGGTTTTCCCATTAGAATCCGCGCTCTCGCGCCTCGGCCTCTATTAGCCCATTTACTTTCAGCAAGATACCATCGGTAACGTCAGATACCCATTCCGGTAATTGCATTGCTCCTAGAATGGCCGATCCTGTCTTTATGGGGCTTCTTTGCCTTCTCAAGTCCAAGGCCAGAAGTCCTTCGCACGTGAAAGAATGACGCAAGATCGAGATCAGAAGAGACAGCTCGCGGGACCGTCGAATCCGCCTTCGATGACTCGGGAAGCCTTTGCGGTCACATGGCCGAGGACCGCTGCGTTCTGCAAAACCCAAAATCCATATTGTCTTAACCGCCCGATTCGCGGGCTCTATCGCCGGTGTGCCGGGTTGATTTCGCTCGCATTCGGCAGCCTGGCCGCGATGGGGCAATCGGCTTCGCCCGCGCTCACCAGCCCCGCTCCGGGAAGCGTCCTTCCCGGCTCGTCGGTTGTCTTCACCTGGACTGCCGACACGAACGCCACGCAGTACAAACTGCGGCTGGGAAGCGAGCCAGATAACTCCGGCAACCTTGGCGTCTACGCGGCAGGCCGCGCAAGGGGAGCGACGGACTCCGTCCGTGCGACTGGGCTGCCCACAAACGGGGAGATCGTCTATGCCAATCTCACTTTTGCGATTTCGGGTGTCGCCTATACCTTGAGATACGCTTACGTGGCGGCGTATCGCGGCGGGTCATCCCCATTGCCGGCTATTGCCGCGCTCTCATGCGCGAGCGCATCCTTTACGGGCTCGGGCACCGACACTTGCAGGGTGACGCTGACCGCCGCCGCCGACAAAAACGGCGTGAATGTCGAACTCGGCAGCAGCAATGAAGAGGCGGCGGTGCCGGCCTGGGTGAAAGTGCCTGACGGCAGCAAAGGCACTGTTTTCAAGGCGAATGTTGCCGCCGTCTTCAAGGAGCAGACCGCGATCTTCATGGCGACCGACGGCAAGAGCTCCAGGACCTTCGCCGTCAAATTAAACGCCGGCCGATCTGTATTGGAACTGGACTCGAGCAGCGTGGCATTTGGAAACGTCACTCTCGATTCATCGTCCACGCAGTCGATCAGGATGACGTCGACCGGCCGAGACGCACTGATCATCGACGCCGTAAGGCTGACCGGGACGGGATTTGCGTTGCCGGGTGCGAAGTTCCCCATGACCCTAAATCCGGGCAAGTCCGTCGCGCTCGATGTCGAATTCGATCCCACGGCAGCCGGGGCAATCACCGGCGCTCTCACCGTGGTCAGCAACTCCGTCACCGGAAGCCAGGCCGTCGTCCGGCTGAGCGGCACCGGCGAGAAGATCGGCAGTGTGGTCAGGCTCAGTTGGGACGCGCCAGAAGATTCTCGCGTTTCGATTGCCGGCTTTCGCGTCTATCGAGCGATCCGCGGCAGCTCCGCCTACCGGCTGTTGAACGCATCCATCGACGCCGAAACCTCCTACGTCGACGAAACGGTGCAAGGCGGCGCCGACTATGATTATTATGTTGAGACCGTCGATAGCGCCGGCGTCTCCAGCGCTCCGTCCAAGGTATTGGCGATCGCGGTTCCGTGACCGTCTTCGCCCCGGTCGGCATCGGCCGCGACTCCCGTTTGCTCCGCCATGCCGCCTGTGCTAACCTTGATTTCTGTGCCGTCGTACGTGCGGAGCGGGAGTGTGTCCGCACGGGTTTCGGGCCTCCGGACTTCTTTCTCCGGTGGGATGGGCTGGCGTAGCTCAGCTGGTAGAGCATCTGATTTGTAATCAGAGGGTCGGGGGTTCAAATCCCTTCGCCAGCTCCACTTTTGGGCGACAAGAGCCGGTCCGAAAGCGGCAAAGTGAGCTTCGCCGGCGGGTGTCTTTGCCGTCGGGCCTGTCCTCCGCGGTGATCCCACTGAGGTGCATGCTCCTCAATTGCCGGAACTGTTCCGGATGGAGGTTTATGCGCGGAAGCGGTTTTGGCGGGGAGCGGGTGGGGTTGGACGGGGTTCCCGCGACATTCGGGGTCCTCGGCAAGCGATCTTTAGTTTGCTGGGGTGAACGATAGGTGTTCGTCGCTGGGGCCATCGGGCACAGGTGGCCGAGTGGTTAATGGCAGCAGACTGTAAATCTGCCGCTCCTTGGAGCTACGGAGGTTCGAATCCTCCCCTGTGCACCAGGATTTGGTTTGAGGATTTGGCTTGAGGATTTGAGGTTGTAATGCGCGCAGAGTTGCAACCGCCAACGCGTTTCGGTCCGGTCCGCGCCGGTTCCGATCTGGAGCGGAGGTATCCGGTTGCGCTGGCGTTGTATCTGGTTCTGGGCGCGCTGGTGTGGTTTACGGTGGGCGAAGGCGCAGTGGAGGTCTTCGGCCGGCCGGTGGAGATAAAGCTGGTCGCGCTCTTGGTGATCGGCAGTTTTGCCTTGCGGACCGTGGTGGCCCGAAAGGCCGACAGGATTCGCCAAGGTGGGGATCCCGACGGCGGAACGCCGCGCGATGTATAAGGCGAACTGCTGTCGTAGTAGGACGAGGCGTTGCCTCGATGTAGAGAGCTTGGCGCTGCAACAGGGCACGGCTTCAGCCGTACCGCAAATGGCTCGATTTGAATGGCGGGGCTTCAGCCCCAGTAGGAAGGTTCTTGCAGGACGAGCTGATGTAGCTCAGTTGGTAGAGCACTCCCTTGGTAAGGGAGAGGTCACCGGTTCAATCCCGGTCATCAGCTCCAGAGATTAAGCCGACAGCGAACAGCGAACAGCTGGCAGCTGTCAGCCATTCGGTCGGAAGATCGGCTTCCCGTTGAACGGGACGACTGTCCGCTGTCTGCTGTGAGCTGTCAACTGTTTCGCGGGAGTAACTCAGTGGTAGAGTCACAGCCTTCCAAGCTGTTGGTCGCGGGTTCGATCCCCGTCTCCCGCTCCAGAGTTGGGAATCCCTAAGGAGCCGGAAGCTGCCTCGAGGGAATCGATGTTTTGAAGAGGCACGGCTTCAGCCGTGCCGTAGGCCGGCCCAATTCGGCGGGGTTTAGCCCCCGAGGCGGGGCGAGCGAGGTCACTGAAGGATGTTCGAGCAGGCGGCGATCGCGGTTCGGGATGAGCAGGGATACGCGAAGCTCCACGTGCTGATCGACAAGGCATTCGACGATCGCGATGTGGAGGTTCTGCTGGATCGCGTAGTGCGTGCAAAGTTGCCAATCCGCGACTATGAGCAGGTTCTCAAGCGCGGATTCCTGGGACGCGAGGCCGTGGCTTTCTACGAGGCGCTGCCGGTTTCGGACCAGGGATTGACCCGCGAACGCTATCTGCGGCTGGTGGAACAAGTGCCGCTCGAGCTGCGGCAGCGGTATTTCAGGGCGTACGCGTATTACTGAGGCGCCGCGCATGATCGACGACGAGATCATCGGCCAGGCGCAGGGAAAGTGATTTGAGGGATCAGGGGTCAGGGATCAGGGATCAGTTAGCCGGCAGCCTGGAGTCGAGGTTGCGCAAAGAGGCCAAAAACTGACCCCTGAAACCTGAGCCCTGAGTTTGGGGCTGGAGCCGGATCGCCGGCGCCCCTGGTTGCAACGGGAAGTACGAGCTACGAAGGGAATCAGAGATGGCGAAGGAAAAGTTTGATCGTACAAAGCCGCACGTGAACGTGGGCACGATCGGGC
>JBAUBR010000388.1:0-16842 GCA_049676965.1 Occallatibacter sp. | reverse complement strand
GCTTGGGCCGCATCGTTTTTCCCCGCTTTCCAGGCCATTTGCTGCGCCTTCAGGGAAATTCTAGACCATAAAACAACGCGTTTCATCAGGTTTTATAGGAGTATTACCTGTTTTTCAGGATCGACTGGTTTATTGTTCGCCATGGTGTTGACCGGACTGGGAGCGGCGGTTGCTCAGGAATCTCCCGAAGGTGCGCCGCCTGCGCCGGTCTACGCTCAGCTCGTGGAGCAACTTCGAGCCCAGGATGCCCGATTGAAGGAGCTGGAGGCTGAAGTAGGGCAGTTGAGGCAGGCGCAGGCCGGCCAGCCTGGAGCGGCCGCGCAACCGGCGAATACGGAAGCGGCGGCCGCTGCCGATGCCGCAGCTCTAACCGCCGCTTCATCCGCTCCCGTCGCGCCGGCGGAATCGGGCGGTCACGACATGTCTATGACCAGTGGGCCGACCTTGAACATCAGAGGATTTTTCGACTACAACTTTGGCGTGGGATCAATCGCAAATCCCCTGGTCTTTCCCATCATCGACGACGGATGCGAAACGTGCGGAAACCCGCCCACGCCGCCCCATAGTGCATTTCAGGCGGACGAGTTCGATCTATTCATGACGTCCAAGCTTGCCGACCGCCTGAGCTTCCTCGCGGAAATGGTATTCGGTCCGGACACGACCAACGAGTTCAGCATCGATATTGAACGGTACACGCTCACCTACAAGGCGAACCGCTATTTTTCCGCGAACGCGGGCCGCGTCCACACATCCATCGGCTATTACAACACCGCGTACCATCACGGGAATTGGTTTTCCACGGCCACAGGCCGACCCATCATGTACCTGTTCGAGGACAGCGGCGGCATATTACCGGTGCACCTAGTCGGCCTCAGCTTTACGGGAGCCGTTCCGAAAACCCAAAAGCTGGGGCTGCACTGGGTCGGCGAGGTTGGCAATGGACTCAGTTCCAACTCCTACGTGGCGGAATCCGTGCAGAATTTCTATTCCGACCGCAACTACAAGGCTACGAACATCGCCGCGTATATCAAGCCGGAACTACTTCCGGGAGCGCAGATCGGCGGATCGTGGTACCACGACGGCCTGAACCCAACCGGCGTGCCTGAGGTAAGGCAGAACATCGAGAGCGCTCATGTTGTTTTCTTCAACTCCGCGTGGGAGTCTATGACCGAAGGGGTCATGCTGTCCAACCATTTGATGGGAACGCCCGCGCCGCTCCGCAGCCCGATGGCATACACCCAGGTCGCGCGCAAATTCGGCATCTACAAGCCCTATTTCCGTTATCAGTACGTGCGGGACAATCCGAAAGACCCCGTGAATCTCCTGAAGGGTACTTATTACGGCCCGTCGATTGGGCTCAGGACGGATTTTTCCGAATATGTTGCGTTCAAGCTGCAGTTCAATCATCTTTTTGAAAGCAACCAGTCGGCGGGAAATGGCTTGGACTCGCAACTTGCATTTACCTTCTGAAGCAGTTCTTTGACTTTTGTGGAAGGGAGGTTCAAAACCCACATGGCAGCGTATGGATTGCGGCTCTCGATTCTGGCGGTGGTGTTCTGCAGCTCGACCTATGCCCAGTGCGTACCGGGCGGCTTGGCTGTCGTCGTCAACAAAGGCAACCCCGTGGAGAGTTTGTCCATGGCTCAACTAAGAAAGTTGATCCTTGGCGACGTGCGGGCCTGGCAAAACAACAAGCAAGTGGCCCTGGTTGCCCGCGACCCCTCCAGCAAAGATTTCCAATGTCTTCTCTCCAGCGTCGTCCGCCTCTCGGTCGGGGACTATCGCCGCTATGTGATGAGTGCGGAGTTTCGGGGAGATGAACCCATGACCATTCAAATCGTGGATTCCGATTCCACCGCTGCGCGGTACGTTGGCGGGTCCGCAGGAGGGCTTGCGGTGGTCGAGGCCAATTCGCTGCCGGCGATTGGGGGAGCCGTAAAGGTTGTTCGCATCGACGGCAAGACCCTGGGTCAGCCAGGTTACCCGCTCGAGGAAAGTAGAAGTACAAGGAGCTGCATGAGACCGACAATCAAGAACAAAATCGTAGTAGGATTTGGCGCCCTATTGGTCCTGATGGGAATTGTCGCAGTCATCGGAGCCTATACGGTCCTGAAGCTGCGAGCCAGCGCCTTGGAAACCGCCCGTGTCGGCGACCGGCTCGATTCCATTTCCCTGGAGATTCAGGTTCACAATCTGGAGGCCCAGCGCAAGATCAGGAGTTACTTATCCGAGTTCAGGCAGCTTGGCGCGGAGAAGGCGCGAGAGATGTATCTCGACGAAGCGGAATTCGAAATTCATGAAATCCAGTCGCTGTCGGCCAGGGGCGTGCGCATCGCTCCGACGGAAGACAAGCGCGCCAAGTTTCAATCGATGGCCGAAGGGGCGGCCACATATTCCTCGGCGTTGGAGAGGGTGGTTCAGGGGGTCGAGAATAACTCCGGCGCCGCTGTAAATACCGCCTCGGTCGCCGCCTACGAGGCAGCCGCGGAACGCTTGAACCAAAGCGCCGAGGATGGCGAAATGGCAGGGCGCGACGCCAGTCTGTCGTCCCTGGACAATATCGAGCACCTCAGCAAACGCTCCGTTCCCCTGGTGATCGGGGTTTCGCTTTTGGGACTGCTGATCGCCCTTGTCATGAGCTACCTGTTGTCCCGCGCCATCCTGCTGCCGGTGGAACACCTGAAAGAGGTAGCGGAAAACGTCAGCATGGGAAATCTGCAAATGTCCGTGCGCCGTTTTTCGGATGACGAAATCGGCGATCTTGCCGACTCTTTCGCGCGCATGGTTACAGCGGTGAAATTCTTTCAATCCGAAGCCGAGGCCCTGCAATCCCCACAGGTCGCGGGAGGGGGTGCAGAATGAGCGCCCTCACCGACCAGTTGCTTTCCGTAAGCAAACCCTTTCTGGGGCCGGCGACGGAGTCCTTCCTCCAACGGCAATGCGCACATATCAAAGTCGAGATGACGGCGCTGACTTCAGCCAACTTGAAAGATCTGGCGATCTGGGTCAACCGCTCCGGCGCTCTGATTATGGATGCGCAAAAAGCCGATGTTCTGGCAAAGAAAATAGCTGCGCTATAACTCTCTCGGGAAACTGCGAAAATCCTTGGCAGTTTTCGGCTTGGATTGCTGGCTTGGCAGCAGGCATCTGCTCGGTACTTTCGGGCCAATCCGTCTATCCGCCCATTTGAAACTGCTATTCAGCTCAACACCAATCCCTTCGCCAGCAGATGCTTGATGCCGCGCAGCGCCTGGCGGGTGCGTTCTTCGTTTTCTATCAGGGCGAATCTTACGTGGCGGTCGCCGTGCTCGCCGAAGCCTATGCCGGGGCTTACGGCTACTTTGGCTTCTGTCAATAGCATCTTGGAAAAGTCCAAAGAGCCAAAGGCCTGGAAGGCTTCGGGAATCCTGGCCCAGACGAACATGGTGGCCTTGGGCGATGCTACCTGCCAGCCGGCTTTGTTGAGACCTTCGACTAACACGTCACGGCGGCGGCGATAAGTCTCGCAGATTTCTTTGACGCAATCCTGCGGGCCCTCCAATGCTGCTATGGATGCTACCTGGATGGGCGTGAAGGTGCCGTAGTCGAAGTAACTCTTCAACTTAGCGAGAGCCGCGACTAACTTGGCGTTGCCTACCATGAATCCTACGCGCCAGCCGGGCATGTTGTAACTCTTGGATAAGGTGAAGAACTCTACTGCTACTTCCTTGGCGCCGGGGACTTCTAACACGCTCGGCGGCTTGTAACCGTCGAAGGCGATGTCGGCGTAGGCCAGGTCGTGGATTAGATGGAAGCCGTATTCGCGGGCTAACTCGACCAGGCGCGCCAGGAACGGCAGATCGACGCACTCGGTCGTGGGGTTGCTGGGGAAGTTGACTATTAACGCCTTGGGGCGCGGGGTCATGCGCGGGATGAGTTCTTCTAGCTGGGCGAGGAACTGCTCGCGGTCGTGGACGGGGACGCTGATGACGTGGGCGCCGGCGATGACCGGGCCGTAGATGTGGATGGGGTAGCTGGGGTTGGGGACGAGCACGGTGTCGCGCGAGTCGAGGATGGCCAGGCAGAGGTGGGCGATGCCTTCTTTGGAGCCGATGGTGACGATGGCTTCGGTTTCGGGGTCTAGGTCGACGTTATAGCGCGATTTGTACCAGTTGCAGATGGCGCGGCGCAGGCGGGGGATGCCGCGGCTGACGGAGTAACGGTGCGTGGCGGGCTTTTGCGCGGCTTCGATTAGCTTGTCGACGATGTGTTTGGGCGTGGCGCCGTCGGGGTTGCCCATGCCGAAGTCGATGATGTCTTCGCCGCGGCGGCGGGCGGAGACCTTCATCTCCCCGGTGATGTTGAAGACGTAGGCGGGGAGGCGCTGGAGGCGGGTGAACTCTTCCATGGATTGAGTGTACGGCAAGTTGGGTTGACGGCAAGCCGGCGGGTCGGCGGGTCGGCTAGTCAGAGGGTCGGCGAGGCAGCAAGTTAGCCGGTTAGCGAGTTAGCTAGTTAGCGGGTTGGCGGCGGCGCATCAGGCTACGGCGCGCAGGGCGGCTTCCGCCCAGGGGACGGCTTCGGTGTAGCACTCGTAGAGCTCTTCGCAATTGAGGCCTAGAGCCTCGACGATGGCGTCGCAGGCGTCCCAGTCGCCGCGCTCCTGGGCTTCAAGCCAGGAGAGCGGGCCGCGCTCGGCGTTGGTTGCGCCCATCAGGGCTTCGCAGATCTCGGCGCGCAGCGGCAGGGCCGCGGCGACTACTTCCATCGGCACCTGGAGCATGGCGGGCAGCATGCTGAGCATGCCGAGCAGATACTGTTCGGTGGCATCGAGGGTGCAGAGTCCGGCGGCGAGTTCGCAGAATTCGGCACGGACCAGGGCCATGCGCAGGATTTCGGCGGGGCGGAAGGCGTTCATCTCGCTGGTGATGGCCAGCGTGGCGATGCGGCGGAAGGTGTCTTCGCCGATCATGACGATGGCCGCGTGGATGGAGCGAATCTCCTGGCGGATGGCGTAGACGGGCGAATTGACCAGGCGCAGCAGGCGGTAGGTGATGGAGGTGTCGCTCTTGACCAGCTCGCAGAGGCGGTCGATGTCCATCGGGTCGCGGTGCAGCAGCTTGAGGATTTCCAGGTGGAAGATGGTGTTGGCGGGGATCTTGCGCTTTTCCATCAGCACCGGGCGGCAGAAGTAATAGCCCTGGAAGAGCGTAAAGCCCTCGGCAACGGCCTTTTCGTATTCTTCGGGCGATTCCACCTTTTCGGCGACCATTTTGATGGCTCTGCCGCGGATCTCCTGGAGGAGCTTCTGGCGCTCCTCGGCGTTGGAGCGAAGGAAGTCGACCTTGATGTAATCGGCGATCGCGACCAGCGGCGCGAATTTCGGGTCCCAGACGAAGTCGTCGAGGGCGATGCGGAAGCCCTGGGCCCGGAGTTTCTGGCAGGCGGCGATGACTTCGGGAGTGGGTTCGACGGTTTCGAGGATTTCGAGGACGGTGGTTTCGGGCGGCAGCACACCGGCCAGTTCGGTGGTCAGCACCTCGGCGGTGCAATTGAAGAAGGCCGGCAGTTCGCCGGTGAGCCATTCATGGCCGAACATGACCGCGTTGTCGAGCATGGTGCGGCTGGCCAGTTCTACGTCGCCGCAAAACGCGGGCTCATAGCCCTTGCGGAAGAGCAGCTCGTAGCCGTGCACGTGGCCGCGCAGATCGAGGATAGGTTGCCGGGCCACATAGCGGAGGCCCTCCGGCGATTCGAGCGCGAATTTATCGTTTTGGGCCGATGAGACGGGCGAGCCCATGCGTCCACCCCGGGGCATGCGATTCCCCCCATGAACATCTTCGCCCGAGCAGGGCGGCCGGGATATCCCCCAAAAGTTTCAGCCGCCCATGAACATGCCCCCATTGACATCAAGGACGTGGCCGGTAATGTAGGCGGCGGCATCGGAGGCCAGGAACGCGACGGATTGGGCGATTTCCCGGTCGGTGCCGGGGCGGTCGAGGGGGATCTGGGCGATCATGGCGGCGCGCTGCTTTTCGTCGAGCACGGCGGTCATGGGCGTCTCAATGTAGCCCGGCGCCACGGCATTGACGGTGATGCCGCGGGAGGCCAATTCGCGCGCCAGCGAGCGGGTGAGGCCGATCAGACCGGCCTTGGCGGCGGCATAGTTGGCTTGGCCGGCCTGGCCGGTGCGGCCGACCACGCTGGAGATGTTGACGATGCGGCCCCAGCGGTTCTTGAGCATGGGGCGAAGCAGCGCCTGGGTGAGCAGAAAGACGCCGGTGAGGTTGGTGGAAAGCACGTCGTCCCAATCGGAGCGCTTCATGCGGAGGGCGAGGTCGTCGCGGGTAATGCCGGCGTTGTTGATGAGGATTTCGACTTTGCCGAAGCGGTCGAGGACGGCTTTGGCGGCGGCTTTGATGGAGTCCTCGCTGGAGATGTCGAGGGCGAAGGCGGCTGCTTGGCCGCCGGCGGCTGCGATTTCAGCAGCTACTTCGGCCAGCTTCGACTGGTTGCGGGCGGCTAGCGCGACTGTGGCGCCGGCGCGGGCGAACTCCATGGCGCAGGCGCGGCCGATGCCCTGCGAAGCGCCGGTGACCAGGGCGATTCTTCCCTGCAGATCGGACATGGGGAACATTATAGGGACTAGGGACTAGGGGGCTGGGAACAGGCTTGGCAGTATTGCAAGAAGATAAGGGGTAGAAGCTGAGGGCGTGGTTATCCGGACGGCGTGACGGCGGCGGGGATGGGACGGCGGCGGGCGACTGCCGGGCGTAGAAGCGCGGCCGGCCAGATGTAGACCGCCAGGCGGCGCGAGTAGTGCAGGACGGGTTTTTCGCCGGGCAGGGCGATGCCCATGGCTGCCGGCAGGTCGTTGCGCTCGATGTCGGCTTCGGCGTCTTCCAGCGGCCACGCGACGTGATGGACGTTGGCGCGGATGGGCTGGCCGGCGCGGTTGGCTGTAAATAGGCAGTAGCGTTCGGTGAGGAAATACTCGAGCGAGCCAGGATGGCTCTCGGCGAGCTTGCGGGTGGGGCCGAGGCCGCGATAGCGCGCTTTGAATTCGACCGGGCTGCCCTGGAAGCGCCTGCGGCTTTCGAACAGGAAGTCGCGCTCGGAATGTTGCTCGAACCGGATATCGGCCCAGTGGTAGGGCAAATTATAGAAGGCGCGGCCGGCTGCGACCGCCATCAGGTTGCTCGCATCGAGCGAGAGGAAATAGACGCCGGCCGCGCCCGAGTGCTGGTCGCGAACATAGGTGCGCAGGTTGAGCTCGGGAAAACTGCGCGCGCCGGGGATGGGCGGCACGCCGCGGACTTTGATGCGGTCCATCCAGAAAGGGACCAGGCCCAGCCAGGCCGAACCCTGGAAGGTGTCGATCTGCAGGCCATCGGGAATATGCGGAGCCACATGGGCGGCGGGTACCGGCCAGTGCGCGAAGAGCACATCGTTCCAGCGCTGGGTCATGGCCCAGCGGCCGGAGGGCAAAGGCCTCGGCCTGAACGACGTGCGTACCCGTATTTCCCGCATGGGCCGGATGCTCCTGCTCACGGCGTGACTGCCTCGTGGCGTAAACCGTGCATGCTACGACCGAGTGAAACGCGGAAACGCACAGGCATCCGCGGCTCTATGCCGTATTCTGGTCCCGCGCCCGCGCGTTGTCCAGTGAATCTTTCTACAACGCTCACGGCACGTTAGATGCGGGGACTAGACGGGCCGCGCGTTGAGCGCGTAAGAAGGATCAGAGACCGGCAACATTGCCAGGGACGAAGTTCGGAAAACGCCGAAGTTCGAGGAAACACCATGAAGCATTGCTCAGGGGCTAAACAGGCTGCGGAAAAACCGGCTTGGACCGAGATCATGAGTCAGGGCACGACTTCAGTCGTGCCGCAAGTACCGCAAAATCAACTTGGGCTTCAGCCCCTGAGCAATGTCGCCTGCAGCAATTCGTCTCAGCTTCGCCGTTTTTCCGCACCCTCTAAAGCCCCTCGTTCATTCTGCTGCATTTTCGGCACGACTGAAGCCGTGCCCTGATACAAAGCCTGCACCGCAGCGAGTTTTTCCGCAGCTTGTGAAGCCCGCTTCGATGGTGCACCTTAGCGACACGGCAAGAGCCGTGCCCTGACACAATGCCGCAGTCCCCAGGAGTCGACAGTATGCAGGCCGCAGTTCAACAAGAGTCCGCAGTTTCTCACCCCGGCGCGCGCAACCGGACCGAGGTTTTCGCCGTTCACGGGGCCGACCCCGAGGTGCTGGCCTACGCCATGGCCAAGTACTCGCGCTCGGCGCTTTCCATGCGCGAGTCGCTGGCGGAGATCAGCACGCAGCGAGCCGAACAGTTTCTCAATACCTTTTATTTCCAGTACGGTCATCGGTCGATCGCCGATTTGGCGCATATCGCGTTTGCCGTGGAGCGGCTGAGCCTGCTAGCGGCGATCGTGCTGGTGGATGAGCAGCGCTGGGATGGGCAGGAGCGGTCGACGCGGTACCAGAACTTCCTCAAGTCGGGGTGGTATCTGCCGGATTTCGGCGCAAGCGCGGGCGAGGAACAGCTCTATGCGGGGACCATCGAGAGCCTGTTTGATGCGTATGAGCGGACGAGCGCGGCGGTTCGCGACCTGCTGGTGCAGCGCATTCCGCGGCCGGAAGCGTTGAAGCCGGAGGCGTTCGAGCGGACGCTGAAGGCGCGCGCGTTCGATGTGGCGCGGTATCTGCTGCCGCTGGCTACGAACACTTCGCTGGGGCAGATCGTGAATGCGCGCACGCTGGAAACTCAGGTTTCGCGGCTGCTGTCGCATCCGGTGGCCGAGGTGCGCGATCTGGGAACGAAGCTGCGCGAGGCGGCCACGGGGCCGGCGTGGAACGTGGAGGGGAATGCCGGTGCGGCGTTTGTCGAGAAGCTGGCCGCGAGTAATCCGGAGTTGGCCGCCGAGGCCGCCGGACTGCTGACGCGCGAGGTGCGCACCGCGCCCACGCTGGTCAAATACGCGCAGCCCAACGAGTACTTGATGCGGACGCGAACGGAGCTGGAACAGGCGGCGAGCGAGGTGCTGGCGGGACTGCCGATTGCGGGTGCTCCGCTGGTGGATTTGGTGGAGCGGATAGAGACGCTGGAAGTGGAGCTGGCCGCGACGCTGCTCTATTGGGGGAGCGATCATCCGTACCGGCAGGTGCGGGATGTGGTGGCGGGACTGCCGGAGGCGCGGGTGAATGAGATTGTGCAGCTTGGACTGCGGCATCGCGGGCGGCACGATGAGGCGCTGCGGATTTTTCACGCCGGAGCGGCGCTGCGCTTCGACATCCTGATGGATATCGGGGGGTTCCGCGACATGCATCGGCACCGGCGCTGCGTGCAGATCAAGCAGGGATTCACGGCGAAGCATGGGTATGAGACGCCGGGCTCGGGGGATCTTCCCGATGGTGTCGACATTCTGGGTGAGGCGGGCGTGCTGGGCGAGTATCGATCGGCGATGGAGCGGGCTCATGCGGCGAGTGGACAAATCGCGGCTAGCGGTGTTCAGGAGGGTGCCATGTCGGCGCTTTATTTGCTGCCGCTGGCGACGCGCGTGCGCTGTTTGTTCAAGATGGATTTCGCCGAGGCGCAATATATTTCGGAGCTGCGCTCGGCGCCGGCGGGGCACTTCAGTTATCGGCGCGTGGCGTGGGAGATGTATCTCGCGCTCCAGAGGCAGCATCCTTGGCTGGCGAAGCACATCCGGGTTACGGATTTTACGGAACCTATCGATATGTTGAAGAGGTAACTTACGCAACTAAGTGTGGTGTCTCAAGGGCTCCTTGAATCGATCCTGCGGTGAAAACGCAGGTCCCCTTCGACGATGCTCAGGGCAGGCGTTCGACTGCGCTTGGCTCAAAAGGAGCCAAACTCCGCTTCGTCGAAAACGCCGTGGGATTCGGGCGCCCCTCCGGGGCTTGACGTTCATTTATGGCTTGCTTCCCAGGGTTCCGTCCGCCGCGGCGGACTGCACCCTGGGCTATTCTCCGTGCTCCCTCCGGGAGCCTCTCCGCAAAACGACCATTTTCAAATCCTTCCGTGGAAGCTCGCGTCCATGGCCACCCAGGATGACGGATTTGTCTTGCAGCGAACTACCTGAATCGGACACTTTTATTTTGGGTTAGAGTTACAAGAGCGGATGTAATTGCAATGTTAGCGGAACATAGTTAGTCCCGCGAAGAACTCCGAGGGAATAATGCGCGTTCGGACGGCTGAGCAGCGTTCTAAGTTCAGTTAGTGTTACGTCCGCGGCGCCCAAGTGATCTACCGACTCGATGATGTCGCCGCGCTCGATTCCGGCCTTGGCGGCGGCCGAGTTGGGCAGGATGCGTCCCACGACGAACTCGTGAAACTCCGGGCCTTCGGCGTGGATCCTCATGCCGCTCTGGTCGTAGACAACTGTTTCGGTGTAGCTGCGATTGGGCGTGAGCAGGATGCGCTTGCCGGGGCTGTCGAATACCACGGTGAAACGCTCGAGAAACTCTGCGCCGATCGAACCTGCATAATCGCTGGCTGCCATCAGCCCTTCGACATCCTGGGCAAAGGTGACAGGAACGTTCTTGACCGAGTAAGGTCCGACGCGAAGTGCGCTGGCGCGGCCATCTTGCGATTCTGTGGCGCCGCCGGTGCTGGTTCCGGGTTCGTACAGGAGCTTCATCGAAGGCGGGGGAATGTGGTGCGCGTCGGCGAATGGCTTGTAAATATCTGCGTAGGTATTGGCGCCGCCGTCGATGAGAAAACTGCCGGTGACAGGCTCCGCGCCGGGCAGTGCGATGGTGGCGTCGATGTAATGAAAGCCGTGCGGATCGATGCGCACGGGAAGCGCTGTTTCTTTGCCCGAAGGTTGGTATTGGCCGCGCTCGTAGATGGAGAGCGATCGGTGCGCATAGTCGATGGCGACGACAAAGTCGTCGAAGAGGCGCGAGCCGAGGATGCCGTCGACCTCATGGCCGACGGCGGGATCGAGGGGCTTGAGGTCGATCGCGACAAGGTTGCGATGAGTGAGTTCGAAGCCGGGCAGGGCGATCGAGACGTCATGGAAAATCTGCGCCTGGATGGCATTGGCTCCTCCGCCGCGGGCCGGGGCCTGTTCGCCGCCCTGCAGTGCGATCTGCCGGGCGAATTCGCGGTCGATGGTGAATCCCTGCGTGCCGTTGTCGACGATGAACCATCCCTGGTGGCCGTTGACCGCGGCTTGAACAAAGACCAACCCGTCGGCGACGACATCGATGGGGATGCGCAACGACGTGCTGCCGGTTGAAAAGCGGTAGGAGGGCGGCGGCTGTGTGGGGGTTTGCACCGAAGCGGGCGGGATCAGAAGCGCTGCGGTGGTCGGCAAGAGCAGGAAGATGGTTGGGATTCGCATGGCCGCTGGCCAGGATAATAGCGCCGATTCGCCCAGTTGGTCGAAGAGAGTGACGAATTACGCTTTTCCCTGCGCCATGAGCAGCAGGAACCAGCCGTTGAGGGCGGCGATTAGAACGGCGACGGACCAGGAGAGCGCTTTGAGCCAGGGCGCGTTGACGAATTCGCCCATGCGCTCGCGGTTCGATGTGAAGAGAACCAGCGGGACGACGGCGAAGCTCAACTGCAGCGAGAGGATCACCTGACTGAGCAGTAAAAGATTTTCCGTGCCGCGCTCGCCCATGAACCAGACCACGATGACGGTGGGAATGATGGCGAGGGAGCGGGTGATGAGGCGGCGCAGCCAGGGCGCGACATGGATATTGATGAAGCCCTCCATGACCACCTGGCCGGCCAGAGTGCCGGTGATGGAGGAGTTCTGGCCGGAGGCGAGCAGGGCGATGGCGAAGAGCGTGCTTGCGCCGGCGGCGCCGACCAGCGGCGAGAGCAGCTTGTAGGCGTCTTCGATGGCGGCCACTTCGAAATGGCCGCTGCGATTGAAGACGGCCGCGGCGACGACCAGGATGGCCGCGTTGACGAAGAGCGCGAGGGTGAGGGCGAGGGCCGAATCTATATTGGCCATGTGGATGGCTTCGCGCTTGCCCTCGGGGGTGCGCTGGTAGCGGCGGGTCTGCACGAGGGAGGAGTGCAGGTAGAGGTTGTGGGGCATGACGGTCGCGCCCAGCATGCCGATGGCGATGTAAAGCATGGCGGGGTTGGTGAGAATCGACGCCGATGGAATGACGAGATTGCGCAGAACGGGCCAGTAATCCGGACGCGAAAGGAAGGTCTGGATGGCGAACAGCGCAACGATGGTGCCGATGAGGCAGATGACCAGCGCTTCGATGTAGCGGAAGCCCCAGCGCTGGAGGAGCAGGATGAGAAGCACATCGGTGCCGGTGATAAGCACGCCGTAGAAGAGCGGAATGTGGAAGAGGAGATTGAGGGCGATGGCGGAGCCGATGACTTCGGCCAGGTCGCAGGCGGCGATGGCGATTTCAGCGAGGATCCAGAGCGCCCAGGCCACCGGGCGGCTGGTCGATTCGCGGCAGAGCTGGGCGAGGTCGCGGTCGGTGGCCACGCCGAGCTTGAGCGAGAGGCTTTGCAGCAGGATGGCCATGAGATTCGAGGCCATGATGACGAACAGCAGCGTATAGCCGAAGCGCGAGCCGCCGGCGATGTCGGTGGCCCAGTTGCCGGGGTCCATGTAACCAACGGAGATGAGGAAGCCGGGGCCGAGAAAGCCGAGCAGGCGGCGCCAGTACAGTGGCGAGCGCGAGATGCGGACGCTCGCATGCACCTCCGGCAACGAGGGCTTTTCGATCGCGATGGAGATGTCTACGGGCATGGGTGGCTGGGGAAGAAACCGGCCAATTCTTCGGCTTCAGCTTCAGTATGCCACAGGTTGTTAATCGTGGTTAATATTATTTGTTATTTTTACTTAGCGTTCAACTGCGGGGCGAAGCCAGACGGCTTCGGCGGCGGGACGGCCGAGGATGGGAATTTCCTGTACGTAGCTCAATCGAAACGGTTAGGTCGTAGTGCTCACCCGTCTAGATAGGGCCCTGGCGCGTCAAATCTCTCTCTTGTCGGCCCTCATTTTGAATGATTCGTGGCATCTTCTTCGAGTTCCTGTAAGAGCTTGATGTGCAAATCGGTTGGTAAGGGTGCCTCCGAGAAGAATTTGTTGTCCGCAAATCTTCGTGCAATGCGGTGCTCGATAGTAAAAGAGGCGATAGGGCTCATCCTTGTGAGAGGGTCGTGGCCCACAATCACCTTCGCTACTTGGTAGTCCAATCCTTCTTCAAAAAGCCCATCGACTACAGAACTGGTTTTACGGGCGAGATTTTGAAGCGGAGGACTTAGCGCTGAAAGCAACGGAATAACCGAATAGAAGGCGATTTGACTGATATATGCCCAACGTCGGATTGTGTCGTCTTCGTATGTTAAGCCGAGATTATCCTTTCCCCAGCGGAGCATCCCTTCTAGAACATCTTTGGAATCTGTAGTGTTGCTCAAAGTCTCAAGTACAATGAGGCCGCCATATATGTCCAATAGGTCGATGACGTGATGCCCGCTCTTGCCAGAGGTGAATTTGATACCGTTATTAGTGTCAAATTCTTCTGGTTTGGTAGGGTAGGTGAGGAACTGGAACTTCTTGACAAGCGGCGCTACGATATCCGCAAATCTCACGGTTCCATCTCGGTTGAGCTCATCCACCTCGACCAAGGCGACAGCGCGGGCTTTGACAATCGAAGCTACCTGCATAGAGCCACCTGCGAAGATACTTGACTCGATTCCGATTCAGACCATTTTGTCAGCGGTTCTCTGTTGTTCCGAGATTCAGTTGCTGCGATTACCTTGTACATGTCGATGAAAAGGAGATTTCCGTTTTCTGGGTGTAGAGAGCCAACGATCCTTGAATGTTGCGACATTAGACCTAGGTCGGCCTCCCTCTTTACTCGTTCCAGAGACTCCCTGTTAAACTTGATGACTTCCTCCGGCAAGGTTCCGTATGGTTCGAACGAAACTTTTAGCCGTACGTCAAAGGCATGTGCCATTCTTATGAGGCTCTTGATGCTCCAAGACGAATAATTCACGTTTTCGTAGCGCGATACACCAGCCTGTGTAGTTCCAATCAGTTCCCCAAGTTGCGCCTGAGTCATCTGTCGCTGTTCTCGGATCACTTTAATTTGAGTAGCGATATACGCATTCAGAAACGAATCGGCATATCCCTCTGAGTATTCGGGGTCTCTAAGCTCAATCCTTAATGCATCTTCAATATCGTTCATGAGGAATTCTCCGTTTTGGGTTTGCTATTAAAATCTCCCGGTTTGCTGATGCATTCGCGGGGTCGCGGTCCAATTTGAAGTTGATCTCGATTGCACCGAGAAGAAACGTAAATTCTGCGTCCATGTTGAATGGGCCTTTGCAGAGCATTGGTCGAAGCATCCTTTGACCATGAATCACCAATTTGTAAACGTGCTTTTGCTTATTGATTGGTCCCGCCAGCAGATTCGGGTGGAGATCGAAGCCGTTGATTTGGAGCATGTCTATCTTCTGATTCAGTTGTCCAATGTCCCGCTTAGACAGGCCCTCATCCGCGGCCCACGTCCGGATCACACTCTGCTCTTTATTATCGGTGAAATCATACAGGTCGAACGCCACCTTCATCACCTTTTTGTGATATTTTACAAATATGCGGGACATCACATATATGTGATGTCCCGGCGGCAGGTGCGGAGCCGGTGCTCCTAAGCGGATTTATACCCGCGAACAAGTCCTGTGAGAGGGATTGGGGTTCGACTCCCCCGCCCGCCGCCAGAATCACTGTAGTTTAGTGCGCTCCGTCACGGCAATACAATCTTCGTTCATACCTGCGCCAAGTTCACAATCGGGTTGACTTAGCGTTCAACTGCGGGGCGAAGCCAGACGGCTTCGGCGGCGGGGCGGCCGAGGATGGAATTCCCCGTAGGTAGCTCAATCGAAACGGTTTGATCGTAGTTCTGGCTCAGGACGCGCAGGGTGCGCTTAGGGTCGATGCCGCTCTCGTGCAAAAAGAGCAAAAGTCTGGGGTCGCGCTCGTGGAGGCTGACCACGGTGTAGCGGCGGCCTTCTTCGGCCTCAGACAGCGGCAGCTCGCCGCGTTTCTTGCGTTCGGCCGGGGTTACGGGCAGGACGGCGTTGCCG
The DNA here is from genome assembly GCA_049676965.1 of Occallatibacter sp. GTDB lineage: Bacteria > Acidobacteriota > Terriglobia > Terriglobales > Acidobacteriaceae > Telmatobacter. The sequence continues at coordinate 1,757 of JBAUBR010000388.1, read as the reverse complement.
TGGGGGCAGGTGCCGGTGTTGCCCAGGCGCTCGAGGAGCTTGGCTTCAAAGGCGGGCGAGACGGCGTGCTCGAGGCGCTCGGCCTCCTCATGGACCTGGTACCACTCCATGCCGAAGAGCTCGCTGAGCATGCGCTCGATTAGGTGGTGGCGGAGGGCGGTGCGGTAGGCGGTTTCGCGGCCGGATGCGGTGAGGCGGACAATGCCGTCGGCGTTCATTTCGACGAAGCCGTCGCGTCGCAGGCGCTTGAGCGCCATGGTGACGGCGGGCGCGGACACCTCAAGCCAGTGGGCCAGCGTGGCGGGAATGACCTGGCGGCCTTCGGCCTCGGCCTCGAGGATGGCCTTGAGGTAGTTTTCCTTCGAGACGTGGATCGAGTCCTTCATGGAGGGCTGTCTTCAATGTAAATGTTGCGGCGGCGCTTTGAGGGCTGCGGGCGGATCGGTGTGCCTATGATCCTGCCCGAATGGGGGCAATGGGGCTGGATGGGGCTTGGGGACGTGGATGAAGGCAGCAAGTTAGCAATTTAGCAGGTTAGCGGGTTGGCGGGTTGGTTCCCGCATTGATTTCGCTGGATTCAACATGCCGGGCCGATCCGCTATGCGCACGGGTCATGGGTGGATAGCACGCCAAGGGCCTTTAGTGTTGCGGCTCGGCGCCATTGGCTGTCACAATGCTTTGTACCAGTGAAAGTTCGAATCAGGGTAAGGCGAACGGATGAAACTCTGCCCCAGATGTGAGTCCGGCTATCCCGATCACTTCTCCACTTGCCCGGTTCACGGCGTGCTGCTCAGCGAGATTCGCGACCTGAAGCCGGGCATGCTGATTCGCCACACCTATCGCATTGTGCGCAAGCTGGGCCAGGGCGGCATGGGCGCCGTCTATCTAGCCGACCATACCCTGCTTGGCGAGCCGCAGGTACTCAAATTCCTGTCGAGCGAAATGAGCCAGGACCAGGACCTGACCGGCCGATTTCTGCGCGAGGTGAAGACGCTGCGGCAGATTCGCCACAAGAACGTGGTGAACGCGGGGAACCTGGAGCCGGCCGAGGACGGAACGCTGTTTTTCTCGATGGAGTTTGTGGATGGGCCGGACCTGCGCAACTTTGTGCGCCACTCGGCGCAGCCATTCGACGTGGGGATGGCGCTCGAAATCACGCGCGGGATTGCCGAGGGGCTGGGCGCGGCGCACGAGAAGGGGATGGTGCACCGCGACATCAAGCCGGAAAACATCCTGATGGCGCGGGACAATGGCGGCTGGGTGCCGAAGATCGCCGATTTCGGCATTGTGGCCACGAGGGAGAACGCGCGGTTCACGCAGGCGGGCACTTCGCTGCTGACTCCGTTGTTTGCCGCGCCCGAGCAGTGGCTGGGCACGCCGGGCTCGCAGTTGGATGGGCGCACCGATCTCTACGCGCTGGGCGGGCTGCTGTTTGAGATGCTCACCGGCGAAAGCGTCTTTCAGGCGGAAAACTATCAGGGGTGGTCGCAGGCGCACTTGAACCTGCCGCCGCGGCCGCCGAGCAGCGCGCGGCCGGAACTCGAGAACTGGAAAGGCCTGGACGCGCTGACATTGAAATTGCTGGCCAAGGATCGCACGGAGCGGCCGCAGGATGTCGCCGAGATGCTGCGGATGCTGGATGGAATCGGGTACGTTGCGCCGAGGGGGCAGCCGCGTCCCCAGCGGGAACCGGCTCCGGCTATCGGTGCGACTGCGGGCGGGGCGAGGCAAACCGCCGCGGTGGCCGTGGCTCCGGC
>JBAUBR010000387.1:0-6197 GCA_049676965.1 Occallatibacter sp. | reverse complement strand
CCCATAAGCGCTAAGTTAAGGCGTTTTCGCCCGCTTTCGACCAGCTTGACACGCAGCATGTGGGGTAATCAAGGTGATAACCGCACAATGGGATGGGTTACCAAATCGTTATCTTAACGCTTATGCCCCCCCCGTGACCATACCCCGGTTGGGTATTCTTATCGCCCGTGCCTGTTTTCCCGGAGACGTTGCGGAAAGGGGACGCTCCCCGCCCACAAACCGCGCACCCTCCCCATCACTTACCTTCGAGGAACCGCTCGACAATTTTCTCCGTGACCGTCCGCTGCAGCACCGGCGACGAGAGCACCGTCGCCGTCGAAGTCGTGCCGTAGTGGCCGAGCTTATCGAGGAACCGCTCCAGGTGCTCGACCGAAACCACCCGCGCCTTCACGATGAACGAGTCGGACCCGGTCACGCGATGGCACTCCAGCACCTCGTCCCAGGTCTTCACCTGCTGCTGAAAGGCCCGCACCAGCGCCTCGGGCCCGGCCATCGAAAGCCGCACGAAGATCAGGATGGGCATGCCCAGCCGTTCCAGGCTGATGTCGGCATGAAACCCGCGGATCACTCCAATCTGCTCGAGCCTTCGCACGCGCTCGGCAACGGCCGGCGTAGTAAGGCCCACGCGCCGCCCCAGCTCGGCCCAGGACAGCCGCGCATCCTTCTGCAGCTCCTCGACGATCCTCCACGCAATGCAATCAAGTTCGGCCGGCTCGTAGCGGTGGCTGGAATGCCCGATGTTCATGGATTAACCCTTCGATTGCAAAGAGGTCGACAACCTATTCTTAACAAAGTAAACCGAACTCGAGCGATTGGCCATCGAATCGAATTGTCAGCTATCGCAGCCGAATGCGATACTGCCCGACGACAAGAAGTCGGATTGGCCCCGACGACCCGTGCCCCATCCTTTCGCCGGTCTTTGGCGAAAGGGTGGGAAACCTCGATGCCAACCCGTCAATGCAGTTCGATCAACTCGGAGCTTCCCCAAATGGCTCAACTCAACTACCAAAGCGGCTTCGCCAACGAATTCGCCACCGAAGCCGCCGCCGGCGCGGTGCCCCAAGGCCAGAACGCGCCCCAGCACGCGCCGCTCGGCCTCTACACCGAGCAGCTCAGCGGCACATCGTTCACCACCCCGCGCGCAATCAACCGCCGCACTTGGAGCTATCGCATCCGCCCCTCGGTAATGCATGAGCCCTATCGCGAATTCGAGAAGACCACCCTCCTGCGCAGCGGCCCCTTCAACGAAGCGCCCACCCCGCCCAACCAGATGCGCTGGAACCCGCTGCCCATCCCCAAGGAGAAAACGGATTTCGTCGAAGGCATCGTCACTCTAGGCGGCAACGGCGATCCTTCCATGCAGGACGGCGTAGGCATTCATCTCTACGTCGCCAACGCCCCCATGCACGACCGCTTCTTCTATAACGCCGACGGCGAAATGCTCATCCTGCCGCAGCAAGGCCGCCTGCTGCTGCGCACCGAACTGGGCATCGTTGAAGCCGCGCCCGGCGAGCTCGCCGTAATTCCGCGCGGCATCAAGTTTCGCGTCGAACTTCCCGACCGCGAAGCCCGCGGCTACATCTGCGAAAACTACGGCCAGAGTTTCCGCCTGCCCGAGCTAGGTCCCATCGGCGCCAACGGCCTCGCCAACGCGCGCGACTTCCTCACGCCCGTAGCGGCCTACGAAGATCGCGAAGGCTCCTTCGAAGTCATCTCCAAATTCCTCGGCAAGCTGTGGCGCGCGGAGATCGACCACTCGCCGCTCGACGTCGTCGCCTGGCACGGCAACTACGCGCCCTGCAAATACGACATGGCGCTGTTCAACTGCATCAACACGGTCAGCTTCGACCACCCCGATCCATCGATCTTCACCGTCCTTACCGCGCCATCGACTCTCCCCGGCACCGCCAACGTCGACTTCGCCATCTTCCCTCCGCGCTGGATGGTCGCCGAGCACACGTTCCGCCCGCCCTGGTTCCATCGCAACATGATGAACGAGTTCATGGGCCTGATCCTCGGCCAATATGACGCCAAGGCCGAAGGATTTCTCCCCGGCGGCGCCAGCCTGCACAACTGCATGTCCGGCCACGGCCCCGATGCCGAGACCTTCGAGAAGGCGAGCCATGCCGAGCTCAAGCCGCATTACATCGGCGGCACGCTGGCCTTCATGTTCGAGACGCGCCTGCCCGTGCGCCCCACGCGCTTTGCTCTCGAAGAAATAATCCTGCAGCACGAATACTATGAATGCTGGCAGAGTTTGAAAAAGAACTTCCCCGGAAGCAGATAGAACAAGGCAAGGTTTCCACCGGTTGCAATGTCTGAAGGGTATGGGCTGTTGACGGGTACGGGCTTTTAGCCCGTACATTGCACAATGAAATGAAGGATGGCCTTCAGCCCGCACATTGCACAATGTAATCAAGGATGGGCTTTACAGGCCGCCGAAAACTGCTTGCACCGAAATCATGAGTCAGGGCACGACTTCAGTCGTGCCAAAAGAGCAGCAGAAGGAATGAAGGGCTTTAGCCCCTGAGGCACGCTCTTCGATGTTTTTCTCCGAATCTCGGCTTTTTCCGCGGCCTGTTCAGCCCCCAAGCCTTTGATTCATTCACTCCGACCCACGATTGGAAATCGCCCGCAGGAGCACCGCTTGATCGACTGGGAAGAGATGGCCGCGCGCGGCGGCGCTAGCTGGATTGAGTCGGCCAACGACCCCGATTGCGGCTTTCCGCTCGACGGCCTTCCTTACTGCATATTCACCTCCGCGGATCGCCGTCATCCCCGCCCCGGCATCGGCATCGGATCGCTCATCCTCGATCTCGCCGACGCCAGCCGCTCCGGAATTCTTGAAGGCTTGCCTCCTTGCATCAACGCCGCATGCGACGCGCGCACCCTCAACAAGCTCATGGCCTGCGCGCCGGCCGCGCTCGCCGCCCTCCGCGCGAGGCTCCAGCACCTGTTGCATTCCAGGGCCGACCAGGCCACGCGCGATGCCGTCGGCGTCCTGCTCTCGCCCATGAGCGAGGCAGCCCTGCTCAAGCCGGTCGACCCGCCCAACTTCACCGATTTCTACGCATCGATCGACCACGCCACCAACGTCGGCCGCATCTTCCGCCCCGACCAGCCGTTGCTGCCCAACTACAAATTCATCCCCATCGGCTATCACGGCCGCGCTTCCTCGATCTTGGTGAGCGGAACGCCGGTCCGCCGCCCGCGCGGGCAAACCAAGCCGATTGCCGGCGCGCTGCCCGCCTTCGGTCCATCGCGATCTCTCGATTACGAGGTCGAAGTCGGCCTCTACATGGGCGCGGGCAACGATTTGGGCGAGCCGATCGACATCGCCCATTCCGGCGACCACATCTTCGGAATCTCGCTGCTGAATGACTGGTCGGCCCGCGACCTGCAGCAATGGGAATACCAGCCGCTCGGCCCGTTTCTCGCCAAAAGCTTCGCCACCACCATCTCGCCATGGGTCGTCCCCATGGCGGCGTTCAAGCCGTTTCGCGTTCCCGCGGCGTTGCGGGCGGCCGGCGATCCCGATCCCCTCGACTATCTCTGGAACCCCGAAGACCAGCACAGCGGCGCCATCGATCTCACCGTCGAAGCGCTGCTCCTCACCCCAGCCATGCGCGCCGCCGGCGCTGAGCCGCACCGGTTAAGCCGCGCCAACCTGCGCGACTTATATTGGACTCCCGCGCAATTGATCGCCCACCACACCAGCAACGGCTGCAATCTTTTACCCGCCGACTTGCTGGCCACAGGAACAATCTCCGGTCCGCATCAAGACGCCGCCGGCTGCCTGCTGGAACTCACCCATGGCGGCGGCGAGCCCGTCCTGCTCCCCAACGGCGAAAAGCGCGCCGCGCTCGAAGACGGCGACGAAGTGATTCTGCGCGGCTATTGCCGCAAGGAAGGCCACCCCAGAATCGTGCTCGGCGAGTGCCGCGGAGTGGTTCTGCCGGCAAATCAAGTTGCTCCTTCGATCGTTAAGTAGAAATCCGATCTGACCATCCAAGCTTTAAGCCGCCCGCAATATCTTCCTTACAATCGCCCTTCAAAGTCGTCTTCTCAGCGGCCTATGCTCTTCGACAGAAGGACCGCGTGTACCCCGCATTTTCCGGTCCCTTCCATCGGAGGTCAACGATGGCAACTTTTGCTCCCAGCACGGTCAAGTCCGGCCAGGACTTTCTCCCTCTCAAAGGCACAGATCACGTCGAATTCTACGTAGGCAACGCGCGCCAGGCCGCCTACTACTACCGCACCGCATTCGGAATGAAACTGGTCGCCTACTCCGGCCCCGAGACCGGCCAGCGCGATCGCGCCTCCTATGTGGTCCAGCAGGGCAAGATCCGCTTCGTGTTCACCACATCGCTTCGCCCCGGCTCGACAATCGCGGACCATGTCGCCCGCCACGGCGACGGCGTCCGCGTAATCGCCCTCGAAGTGGACGACGCGCGCCAGGCCTGGATGGAGACCACCGCGCGCGACGCCCGCAGCATTGCCGAACCACGAGAGATGGCCGACGAGTTCGGCCGCGTCACCACATCGGCGATCGCCGCCTACGGCGACACCATTCACACCTTTGTCGAGCGCGGCCATTACAACGGCCCGTTCCTTCCCGGCTTCGTCGCCGAGCCGAATGACACCGTGGCGCGTCCCACCGGCCTCAAGCACATCGATCACATGGTGGGCAACGTAGGCTGGCACGCGATGGACGAGTGGGTCGACTTCTACGCGCGCGTCATGGGCTTCCAGCTCTACCAGCACTTCGACGACAAGGACATCTCCACCGAGTACTCGGCGCTCATGTCCAAGGTGATGGCCAACGGCAACGGCTACGTAAAGTTCCCCATCAACGAGCCGGCCGAGGGCCGCAGAAAATCGCAGATCGAAGAGTATCTCGAGTTCTACCAGGGCCCCGGTGTGCAGCACATCGCGCTGGCCACTGATGACATTCTTGCGACGGTGAGCAAAATGCAGGCGCAGGGCATCGAATTCCTCACCGTGCCGCACACCTACTACACCGAGCTAGCCAACCGCGTAGGCCGCATCGACGAACCCATCGAAGAGCTCGAGAAGCTCGGCATCCTCGCCGACCGCGACGACGAAGGCTACATGCTGCAAATCTTTACGCGTCCCGTAGAAGACCGGCCCACGCTGTTCTACGAAATCATCCAGCGCAAGGGTAGCCGCAGCTTCGGCAAAGGCAACTTCAAGGCGCTCTTCGAAGCCATCGAGCGCGAGCAGGCGCTGAGAGGCAATCTATGACCCCCGTAGCGATGGAAAAGCCCAAAGCCACGCCGGACCTCTCTGGTGCTGCGCCGCTTCTGCCCAAGGCAGCGACGTTCCTGATCGACCAGGACTACGCCGCCTACACCGATGATCAGCACGCGGTGTGGGCCGAGCTTGTCCGCCGCCGCATGCCGCAGATCGAGCAGCACGCCGCCCAGGAATATCTAGAAGGTTTCGAGTACCTGCATTTGCCGGTCGATCGCCTGCCCAACCTGCGTGCGCTCTCAGAAAAACTGGAACGCCGCACGCGATGGAACACCACCGCGGTGAGCGGCTTCATGCCCGGCCCGGCGTTTTTTGAGATGCTGGCCGCGCGCCGGTTTCCCACCACCACCTGGCTGCGCCGGCGCGACTCGATGGAATACACACCCGAGCCGGACATCTTTCACGATGTCTTCGGCCACGTCCCCATGCACGCACATCCCGTGTTTGCGGATTTCTTAGAGCGCTACGGCCAGCTCTGCGCGCGCATCGACGACGAATCGATCCTCGAGCGCATCGGCCGCGTCTTCTGGTACACGGTTGAGTTCGGACTGATTCGCCAGGAGGGCAAAGTGCGCGTCTACGGCAGCGGCCTCATCAGCTCCAACGGCGAGTGCTCGAACTTTTTGCACTCCGGCTGCGCGGTCAAGCCGTTTCAACTCGATGAAGTCCTGCGCACCTCGGTCAAAGTGGACGAAATGAACAAAGTGCTGTTCGCAATCGAGAGCTTCGACGAGATCTACGAAGCTGTCGGCGAATTGGAAGCGCGGATCGATCGCGGCGAGCGGCTGGCAGCCTAGTACTACAGTTGTAACTATAAGTGATAATCTAAAGTTGCTCAGGCAGGCTCTCCGCGGGAGCGATGAAGGCATCGATACAAGGGTGGAAGGGCGAGCTGGTGCGATTGCGTCAGCGGATCGGGGATG
>JBAUBR010000386.1:0-3831 GCA_049676965.1 Occallatibacter sp. | reverse complement strand
CTGCTGCGCCGGCTCGAGCCCGCGTTTCGCCGTATCGTTGCGGAGGAGGGATTCGTCACCACCGGCGGCGCCATCGGCGTGCTGGCCACCGGAACGCTCGATTCTGCAACCCTTGCTTCCCTGCTCCGCACTCTTCCTTCCGGCGATTGGGAGCTGGTTACGCATCCCGGCTACAACGATGCGGATTTGAACCGTGTGCGCACGCGGCTGCGCGCCTCGCGCGAGGTCGAAATCGATGCATTGCGGACGCTGGAGCAGTTCCCCGCGGTAGAACGAATTTCGTTTGCGGATTTGCAGCCGGATGAACATCGCGACCAATAGGCCCCGAAATCCGCGCGGTCATCACACTCGGGATCGGCCTCCGAATCTTACTGCGCGCCTCGACCGTCCAATTCACTGGCGGTCCAGCACATTTCACCGGAAAGGCCCTCATGCGCATCGGCATCACCTGTTATCCCACCTACGGCGGCTCGGGCGTGGTGGCCACGGAACTGGGTATTGAGCTGGCTGCGCTGGGCCACGAGGTGCATTTCATCTCCTATTCACAGCCCTTCCGGCTCAGCGGGCGCGACGACGGCATCTTCTATCACGAGGTGCCGGTTTCGAGTTATCCGCTGTTCGAGTTTCCGCCCTATGACCTGGCGCTGGCCTCGCGCATGGCCGAGGTGGCAGAATTCTGCGCGCTCGATCTCCTGCATGTTCACTACGCCATTCCCCACTCGGTGAGCGCGCTGCTGGCGAGGCAAATGCTCGAGACGCGCGGCCGGCGGCTGCCCTTCGTCACCACGCTGCACGGCACCGACATCACCCTCGTCGGCCTCGACCGCAGCTATCTTCCCATAACGCGCTACTCCATCCAGCAGAGCGATGGCGTGACCAGCATTTCGACTTACCTCAAAGAGAAAACTCTTTCCGCTTTCGATATCAAGCGGCCCATCGAAGTAATTCCCAACTTCGTCAACTGCGATTTATACACGCCCATCTGCGATGAGGAGGCACGCGCCGCCGGCCGCGCCCGCTTCGGCGAGCCCGGCGACGCCATTTTCATCCATCTCTCCAATTTCAGACCGGTGAAGCGCGTGGTCGATGTGGTAAAGATCTTCGCGCACGTTGCCAAGGAGCTGCCCGCGCAGTTAGTCATGATCGGCGACGGCCCCGACCGCTCGGCCGCCGAGTGGCTCGCGCACGACCTGGGGATCCACTCGCGCGTTCACTTCCTGGGCAAGCAGGATCGCGTGAATACGCTCCTCCCCCTGGCCGACCTGATGCTGATGCCGAGCGAGCTCGAGTCGTTCGGCCTGGCCGCGCTTGAAGCCATGGCGTGCAAGGTGCCGGCCATCGCTACGCGCGTGGGCGGCGTGCCCGAGCTGATCGACGATGGCGCGACGGGCCTTCTTTATCCTGTCGGCGACGTGAAGGCCATGGCCGCGGGGGCCGTGAGCCTGCTCAAGGATCGGGATCGGTTCGAGGCCATGCGCGAGGCCGCGCGAAAAACGGCGCAGAAGCGATTCTGCTCTACGCTGGTGCTGCCGCGCTACGTCGCATATTATGAGTCCGTGCTCAACAAGGCTCACTGAACTCGCATCCCACGCGGCTTTCTCCCGCGGAAGCATCCGTCGGCCAAACAATCTTTTTCGCGCGCCCTTGCATCGAACCGCAACAGGGACTTGCGACGTGCGCACTGGCCGGATCACGTTTTTCGCGTTGGCACTCGCGAGCCTGCGAGGGCTCGTCGCGGCGCAATCGACCCTCGTTCCGAACGATCCCTCGGTGGACAGATCCGCGACAACATCGAACCAGACGCAACAAACCTACACACGCCCAACGCAAAGGGTCATGTTCCGCAACTATGCCTTCGATGCCATGGGCCCCTATCCGCTGTTTACTTCCCTTGCTTCGGCGTCCATTCATCAGGCCACCGATAACCCACCCGAATGGAGCCAGGGCTTCGACGGCCTCGCCCGGCGATTCGGCTCGAGCTACGGAGTCGCCTTTGTTGAAACCACCGCGCGCTATAGCCTTGCGGAGGCGATCAAGGAAGACACCCTCTACTATCCTTGCGAATGCATGGGCGTGTTTCCGCGCCTGGGCCACGCGGTCCTCTCTTCGTTCACCGGCCGCCGCGGAGCAGACGGCCACCGCGTACTCTCCGTCCCCTCGCTGGCCGCTCCCTACGTGGGCACCTTTACTGCAACCTATGGCTGGTACCCCAAGCGCTTCGGCGCAGAAGATGCGCTGCGCATGGGCAACAACGGACTCCTGTCTTATATAGGTGGAAATATCGCTCTCGAATTTCTCTACGGCGGACCTCATTCCCTGCTCGGCCGCCTGCACCTTCCGATTCCAATCGGCGCAACGAATCAGGGTTCTACCCAATAAAAAATGAGGCCGCCATCACAGCGGCCTCATTCCGGTTTTCGAGTTATCCGTTCTGGTTAGCCTGGTCGGGGTGCACCGTCACAAAGACGGAGCTGCCCTTCGACCAGACCAGCAGCAGAACGTCGCTCGAGTTCGCGTCCTCGTGCACCTGGTCGACGAACTGGCTCGCGGAAGTCACCGGCTTGCGATCGATCTCCATGATCACGTCGCCGGGCTGAATACCGGCGTCGTCCGCCGGGCTGGCCGGGCGCACGTTATTCACCACCACGCCGTGCACCTGGTCGGGAATATTGTTCTGCTGGCGCGCGTCGGGTGTAAGATCGCCCACCGAGATGCCCAGCTTCCCCTTCTGCTCTCCGCCGTTCTCGTTCTCGGCTTCTTCGTTGTTCGCGTGGTACTGCCCCACCGTTAAATTCACCGTTGTCGGCTTGCCATCGCGAACGATGCCCAGCGCGACTTTGGTTCCGGGCGACATCTCGCTCACCGCCACTTGCAGGGCGCTGGCGTTCACAATCTTCTGCCCGTTCAGTTCGGTGACCACGTCGCCGGTCTTCAAGCCCGCGCTGCCCGCCGGCGAATCCGGCGTAACCTGCGAAACGATCGCTCCGGTCGCTGTATCCAGCTTGAAGAAGTGCGCATTGGCCGGCGTCACGTCGTTGATGCTGATGCCGAGATAGCCGTGCTCGATTTTGCCGTGCGCAATCAGTTGCTCGGCGGTGGCGTGCGCAATCTGCGCGGGAATCGCAAAGCCCGCGCCGGCAAACGATCCGCTGTTGGTAATGATGAACGTGTTGATGCCGACCAATTCGCCGCGCGCATCCACCAGCGGGCCGCCGGAGTTCCCCGGATTGATGGCCGCATCGGTCTGAATGTAGTCGCCCGGCTTGCGCGGGTTATCGGAGTAAGGGTTGCCGCGTCCAATCGCGCTCACAATGCCGCGCGTCACGGAGAAGCGGAAGTAGCCGAACGGGCTTCCGAACGCGAGCACGGTCTGGCCCGGTTCAAGCTTGGTCGAGTCTCCCCACGGAATAGTGGGCAGGTTGGTTGCGTTCACTTTGATCACGGCCAGGTCGTTCAGCTTGTCCACGCCGACCACCTTTCCGGTCAGCACGCGGCGATCGTTCATCATGACCTTGATCTGCACCGCGCCATCGACCACGTGATCGTTGGTAAGAATGTAGCCGTCGGGCGAGATGATCACGCCGCTGCCCACGCCGCGCTCATACTGCGGCTGCTGCTGTTGCGGCTGCTGGAACATCGGCCCGAAGAACTGCTGAAATCCGGGCGGAAGCTGCATCTGCGCGCCCTCTTGCGAATCGCCGTTCTCGCGCGAGGTTACGTCGACGGTCACCACCGATGGCGTGACGCGCGACGCGACCGCTTCCATGGCGTGGTCGAGAGCGGTGAGCGCCGACACGCTGCTGTCGTCCATCGGCATCGCCGCAGCAGCAG
>JBAUBR010000385.1:0-5758 GCA_049676965.1 Occallatibacter sp. | reverse complement strand
CGGTCAATCGTATTGGGCTTGGAGAAGTTCCATTGTCCTTTTTGGGAAGGATTACTTACAAAGACATATTTGGAAGAAACCGTTGGATCACTTGTGGAGGAGATTATAACGTCAAGACGTTGGGATTAAATATGCAGGAAACCAAGTCCAGCGACTAGCACAAATACAATAAAAATCAATCTCTTACAAACTTTGGGGTTGTAAACGATACAATCGCGGAAATTCGTCCGAATTCTCCACCGGTCTGCAGATTGACAAACCGAAGCGCCCGCTCGAAAATCTGAACTTTGGCTTATTCATGACGGTCTCTTCGGCAAACGCTCTCCTCACAACCGATCTTGGCGCGATTCCCCTGCTCGGGCGGGGTAAAGTGCGCGATCTTTACGCGATCGGCGATGCGCTGCTGCTGGTCGCAACGGACCGCATATCGGCCTTCGATCACGTGCTGGGATCGGGCATTCCCGGTAAGGGAAAGATCCTCACGCAGATTTCACTCTTCTGGTTCGAGTTCCTATCCGACATTGTTCCCAATCATCTGATCACCGCGGAAGTGAAGAGCTTTCCTGCCCCGCTTCAAGCCTATGACGACCAGCTTGAGGGCCGCTCCATGCTGGTGAAGCGGGCGGCCATGTTTCCGGTGGAGTGCGTGGCGCGGGGATATCTCGCCGGATCGGGCTGGAAGGAATATCAATCTACGCGGACCGTCTGCGGGATTCCGCTCCCGGCTGGACTTGCGGACGGCTCGCGGCTGCCGGAGCCGATCTTTACCCCGGCGACCAAGAGCGAAGGCGGCGCGCACGACGAGAACATCCCGTTCGCGCGCATGGAGTCGATGGTGGGCGCCCAGAACGCCGCCGAACTGCGACGGCTGACGCTTACGCTCTATTCGAAGGCTGCCCGGCATGCCGAGGCGAGGGGGCTGATCCTGGCCGACACGAAATTCGAGTTCGGCACCGCGGCGGATGGGATTATCCTTGCCGATGAGGTTCTGACCCCCGACTCCTCGCGTTTCTGGGACGCCGCAACCTGGAAGCCGGGCGGCGCTCAGCCGTCATTCGACAAACAGTTCGTTCGCGATTATCTTGAATCAATCCATTGGAACAAACGTGCGCCCGCACCGGCTCTGCCGGACGATGTTGTCGAGCGCACCCAATTGAAGTATCTTGAGGCATTCCGCCGGTTGACGGGGCGGGATCTTATTTTTTGATCGAGGCCCTGAGCAACCATGATGCTCGAAGACTGGTTGATCGTGATTGTGCTGGTGCTCTCGGTGCTGGGCGGCCTGTCGCAAGGATTTTTTCGCAGTGTTTTTTCGCTGGGCGGCCTGGTGATCGGCCTGGCTGTGGCGGCGTGGAACTACGGGCGCATTGCGGCGCTGTTGACGCCGCTCATCAAGGTCGATGCCATCGCCAATGCGATCGGGTTCATATTGATTGCACTGGTGGTGATGGTAATTGCCGGGCTCATCGGCACGGTGCTCCACAAGATGTTTCACAAGATGGGGCTCGGCTGCCTGGACCGGCTGGCAGGTGCGGGATTCGGATTGTTGCAGGGCGTTTTACTGGTAACATTGTGCATTCTGGTGGCCGTGGCCTTCTTCCCCGAGGCGCACTGGCTGGTGGAGGCCAGGCTGCCGCGGCTGTTTTTCGGGGCCTGCCACTTGAGCACGAACTGGACGCCCGTGGAACTGACCGATCGCATCCACAGGGGATTGAATTTGCTCGAGCAACAGACGCCGTGGTGGATGCATCCCGGTGGCAAGCAGTGATAAATTGCGAAAATCGCACACCGATAAAAAAGCAAGAGGTGCACGTGAGACGAGAACTGGAAAGCCTGGTGACGCAAATGCATTCGAGCGGTACCCGCTACGAGGATGCCGTGCGCGATTTTAAAAAGCAGTACCTGCGCGAAGTGCTGTTGGCGCACCGGGGCAACCAGTGCAAGGCGGCCGAGGAACTCGGCATGCACCGCAACACTCTCAGCCGCACCATGGCCGAGCTGGGACTAAGCCTGGCCGAAGTTCGCGCCGGGCTCAAGCGTCCGCCGCGCAGCGAACGTCCTGTATTTAACGCGGCGCGCCAGGGCTTTCGCCAGGGCTGACCCGCCCTGGGTAAATCATGCTGACAACTTCAATGAGCAGCGCCGCCCGCGTGGTCATCGAGCCAGGCTTCGAATGGGACCGGCAGGACGCGTATCTCTTCGATATCGACGGTACCCTCTTGCGCAGCCGCGACCGCATCCACGTGGATTCGGTGGCCGCCAGCGTGCAGCGGGTGACGGGATTCGAGATCACGCTGGCCGGCATTTTGCTCCACGGCAGCACCGATACGACGATCCTGCGCGAGGCCTGCTACCAGGCGGGCGTTCCTCCCGAGGTTCTGGAAGCGCGCATCGAATCTATTCTTGAGGCCATGCGGCAGACGGTTGCGGAGCGGCGGCACGAGCTCGACCTGGTGCGCATGCCCGGCGTGGAAGAAGTGCTGAGGCACCTGGCGAGCCGCGGCGCGCTGCTCGGCCTGGCCACCGGCAACCTGGAGATGATCGGCTGGATCAAGGTGGAGCAGGCGGGACTGCGCGAGTGGTTCCGGTTCGGCGGATTCAGCGATCATTTTCCGGTGCGCGCGGAATTGGTGTTCCAGGCGGCGAAAAAGGCGCGCGAGCTGGCGGGCAGCGAAGCGCGCATCTGCGTGGTCGGAGACACTCCGCGCGATATCGAAGCCGCGCGCGCCAATTTTCTCTCCGTGATTGCCGTGGCCACGGGCAAATCCAGCTTCGATGAGCTTCTCAAGCATCAGCCCGAGGTCTGCGCCACGTCACTGGCCGATTTGCTGGCCCACACCCGGAACGCCCAGTGAGCAGGCAAGGCACAGGATCGGTTCCCGTCTCACCGCAGACTGCGCGCTTTGTCTTAGCTTGCATGTTAGTGGTTATGGCCGCTCGCGCCGGCGGCGCGCAAGCACCCGCGCCGCCCGTGCAGGCCGCTCCTGCGCAAAGTGCCCCTGCGCCCGCTCCTCCGGCAGGACAAAAGGCGCAGGGCTCGCCGGCCAACGCAACCAAAACATCGCGAACGCCCACTTCCGGTGAGCGCCGCCGCGCAGCCAGGCTGTTTCTCGCCTCAAGCAAACTCTTCGACAAAGGGCAATTTGAAGAAGCGATGAATGGGTACGAAAAGGCCGCGTCGCTCGATCCATCCAACGCCGATTACCGCATGGCGGTCGATGTAGCGCGCGGCCACGCGGTGACGGCGCTGATCCAGGATGCGGCCAAGGCGCGGATGAGCGCGGACGTGGCCGGTGCGCGAACCGCGCTGGCTCACGCGCTGGAGCTCGATCCAAAAAATTCGGAAGTGATCCAGCACCTGAACGAGCTGGGGGAAGAGGCTGCGCTGGGCGCCGACAAGTCTCTCTATTCGCAATCCGCCGACGAGTTGGGTGGGCCGATTCATATTACGCCGGCGCCCGGGCCGCGCAGCTTTCATTTGAAAACCAGCCAGCGCCAGGTCATTCAGCAGGTCTTCAAAGGATTCGGGCTCGAGTCGACCCTGGACGACAGCGTGCGCAGCAACCAAGTTCGGCTGGATATCGAAAATGCCACGTTTCAGCAGGCCATGCGCGCTATGAGCCTGTTGACCAACACCTTTTATGTTCCGCTCGACCCGCATCGCGTACTGGTTGCCCGCGATACCTTCGAGAACCGGCAGAAGTATATGCCGCAGGAATTGGAGACCATCTACCTCTCGGGGCTGTCGGCCGAAGACCTGACGGAGATGGGCAACATGGCCCGCAACGTCTTTGAGGTAACGCAGGTCAACGTGGATCAATCGGCGGGCAAGATTATTCTGCGCGCGCCGGAAGCCACGCTGACCGCGATGAACGAGACATTGCGCGAGCTCGTGGACGGCCGCAACCAGGTGCTGCTCGAGGTGCGGATCATCCAGATTGCGCACACCAGCGAATACAACACCGGCACGCAGTTGCCGCAGACGCTGACGTCCTTCAACGTCTACTCCGAGGAGCAGCAGATCCTGAACCAGAACGCGTCGCTGGTGCAGCAGATCATCTCTTCCGGCCTCGCCGCGCCCGGAGACACCGAGGCAATCATTGCCATTCTCATCGCCTCCGGACAGGTAACCAGCGCGCTCTTTTCGAATGGCCTGGCGCTGTTTGGAGGCGGATTGACGCTTTCGGCCTTTTCGCCGCCGCCGGTCTCGGCCAACTTCAATCTGAACTCGTCGGACTCGCGCGAGCTCGACCAGGTGCAGGTGCGGCTCGGCGATGGCGAAGCGGGAACCATCACCAGCGGCGAAAAGTATCCCATTGAGACCTCTTCGTTTTCGAGCCTTGGCACCGGCGGCCTCAACATTCCGGGGCTCACTTCGCCGGGGACCTCAGGCGGATTGGGTGGATTGGGCGGACTGGGCGGATTGGCGTCAGAGCTCGGAGCCGGCGCAGCCACCACCATTCCACAGGTGCAGTACCAGGACCTGGGCCTGACGCTGAAAGCCACGCCCAAAGTGCTGCGCAGCGGCGACGTCGCGCTCACCCTCGACCTGAAGATCGACTCGCTGGGCGGCACGTCGCTCAACGGCATTCCCATTCTCGACCACCAAGCCTATACGGGCGTGGTCACGCTGCCCTCCGGTGAGGGCGTGGCCATTGTGAGCCAATTGAACAAGCAGCAAAGCGGCGCCATCAGCGGCGTTCCCGGCCTGAGCGAGATTCCCGGCCTGAACGACCTGACCGAGAATGACAGGCAAAAGAGCTACTCCACGCTGCTGGTCGTCATCACCCCGCACGTGGTTCGCTCAACCCAGCCGGCAGGCCATTCGCCCATGATGCGAGTGGAGGCGGGAACGCGGTCGAGGTTTACCGATTGAGTCGAGCCTGCTTCGCACCACGCCGCTTTGGTCGCGCTACTGCGCAACTCCGTCCAGCTTGGCCTGGTAGTCGATGACCTGCTTCAACGTGTCATAGGGAGCGTTGGCCGGGACCTGGCGCCCGTTGACCACCAGCGTTGGAGTCTGGATTACGTTGAGATCCTCCGCCAGCTTGACTGAGGCCTCAACCGCTTGTCCGGCTTCAGGCGTCTTCGAGCAGGCGGCAATCTTGGCCGGGTCCAGTCCCGCCTTGGTCACGGCGCTGTTCAAGGTGAGCGTCGCGCCATCGGCTGTGGCCAGGCCCTCCTGGCCGTCAAACACCGCGGAGGCATAGGTAAAGAAGGCGGTGCTACCGCCCTGCTTGGCCACGCAGTAGCCGTAAGTTGCGGCCGTTACAGCCTCGGGATGGAGGCGCGCCAGGGGATAGTTCTGAAAGACAATGCGGGCCTTGGGATAATCGGCCACAAGCTTGTCCATATTGGCCTGCGCTTCCTTGCAATGGGGGCACTGGAAGTCGGCAAACTCGACCAGCTCCAGGTCCTTCGCGGCCGAACCGCGATAGGGACCGTCGGCGTGCTGCTGCAATTCCGCACGGTAATCCGCATACGGATGGTCGCCGAAGGGAAGAACCTCGTCGGCGGCGATGATGTGCTTGCCGTCAGGCAATACGAAAAACGACGCCGCCCCCGGCTTTTGTTTGCCGCTCTTGTCGCCCACTTCGATGACAACTTTGCTCACGCCGTCGACCGGCGTCTTGAGAATGGCTTCAATCTCCCACACACGGTTCGGATCGTAGCCCCAGTTGGCTTCAAGAAACGCGTTGATCGTGTCTTTGGTCGGAGACGTGGCCGTGAAATTCTGCGCTTGGGGCTTATCGAATGC
>JBAUBR010000384.1:0-5485 GCA_049676965.1 Occallatibacter sp. | reverse complement strand
TTCGAATCTGCCGGCGGTGGAATTCATCTCCACCGCCGGCCGAGATGCTGAAAAGGTACCCGGACCCGTAAGTCGGCCAACGCCCAGCCATCACACGACTCCCGCACCCCGACTGCTGCGTTCAGGCCAAAGCGCTCATCGAGAGGCCAGGAGTTCGGGTCCTGGGTGGATGGTCGGCAACTCGGCAGTGACGAAATAAGTAATTGACGAGTAGCGGTGACTCGACCATAACAACGAAACGCGACGGGCCGCCATTGAATCAGATGGCAACCCATGCGGCCCCCGTACCTAAAAGTGATATTGACCGGTGGCCCCATGCGGAATACGCTTGCGGGCGATATCCCAGGATCTGCATCTCCTTGGGAGATCAAAGCAAGCTTCTCGGCCGCACTGGGCAGAGCGTGGCGTCGCCGCGCATTCGCAGGCCGAAATGGGGGACCCGTGCCTCAATCGCTGGTCGCGCAAATATTATGCAATCGCCCTACGCTGGCCGTTGTTCTGTTCTTCGTCCATCTCGGCGCCGCAATGGGCCAGTCGGGAACCGCCGCTGAGATTACCAGCCCCACGCCGGGCTCGAAGCTCACCAGCGGGAACGTCACGTTTCAGTGGAATACCGGAACCAACGTGTCCCAGTACACCCTGTACATTGGGGACACCTGCGGGCAGAGCAACTACGACAACATCAATGCCGGCACCGCGACGTCGTATACCGTGACCAATCTGCCCACCGACGGGCTGCCGTTCTGCATCCAGCTCAACTCGCTCATAGGCAGCGACTGGGTTGGGTACGCAACCGGGTATTATGCGTCCGGCCAGGGTGTTCCGGCGGCGATCACCAGTCCGGCCGCCGGATCCACCCTGACAGGATCGACCGCGACTTTCACATGGACCTCCGGCACAGCCGTCACCCAGTACCAACTTTCGGTGGGAACGACACCCGGCGGCTCCGATTTGGCGACCGTCAATGCCGGATCGGCAACATCAGCGGTGGTGACGAATCTCCCTACCAACGGCTGCAACCTCTATGTCACCTTGTCGTCGCTCAACGGTCAAACCTGGCTCAGCAACAGCTACCAATATCTGGCCGCGGGCTCCGGGACGCCGGCCGTACTGCAGAGTCCGGGCCCTGGGTCGACTCTGACCGGCTCCACGGTCACTTTCTACTGGAATGGAGGATCCGGGAACTCGGAATTCGCGCTGGCAGTCGGGAGTACGTCCGGAGCAGACGACATTGCCAACATCGAGACAACCGCAGGCCAGGCGACGGTGACCGGTCTTCCAACGAATGGTGAGACGATTTATGTATCGCTGAGCTCTAAGAATGGAAGCAACTGGTTCAAGAACGACTACACCTACGTTGCGGCCGGAACCGGAGTACCAGCACAAATCACCAGCCCGGTT
Organism: Occallatibacter sp.; assembly: GCA_049676965.1. Taxonomy (GTDB): domain Bacteria; phylum Acidobacteriota; class Terriglobia; order Terriglobales; family Acidobacteriaceae; genus Telmatobacter. Next base: position 4,084 of record JBAUBR010000384.1, on the reverse strand, counting down.
CCCTCATCGAAGTTTCCGAGCGGCAGCGTGAAGTTCGTCTGGACGAAAGGTTCCGGCATCACCGCCTACACGCTTTCCATCGGAACGAGCCCCGGCGCGTCCAACATCGATCACATCGTCTCCAGCAACACCTCTGCAACTGTCACGAACCTACCGACCAATGGTGAAACCATCTATGTCTCGCTGTCTTCGCTTAATGGAAACACGACGGTTACGAAGGACTATACATATTACGCATCGGGAACCGGCGTAGCGGCCGCAATTACCAGCCCGATGCCGGGAACAAGGTTTTTCAATTCAGACGCGACCTTTACCTGGAATAAAGGTAGGGGAATTGCCAAATATGAGCTACTCGTGGGAACCGCCGCGGGGCTGGCGAACATCGACCTTGTGCACGCAGGCACCGCGCCTTCCGCGACCTTCAGCGATCTGCCGACAAATGGCAAACCCATCTATGTGACGCTGCGCTCCCTCAATGGAGACATCTGGCTCAAAAACAGCTATGTGTTTAGCGCCTCGGAGCCGGTGACGATCTCGACCAATGGTCTTCACTACGGCGAGCAGGGAGTTGGACAGACGGCTCCCGGACAGACGATTCTTCTGACGAATACCTCCACTACCACGCCTGCCACGATGACGGCCAATGTGGCGGGCAAGGGCTTCGTTCAGTTCAATAACTGTCCCGCGCCGAGTGGTTCGCTGGCTCGTGGAGCATTCTGCAGCTACAACGTTTTCTTCACTCCCTCCGCGGCGGGCAAGGAGACGGGAACACTCGCCATCACCGGAACTGCCTCCACCGGGAGCTACCGTTATCAGATTGGCCTCGCGGGAACAGGTGTGACGCAGTGGGTTCAGGTGCTGCCCTCTCAACCGACTAAGAGTATTGCCGGGCTCCCGATTCCGTTCATCGCCAATGTTACCGGGCTTACCGATACTTCCGTCAACTGGTCGGTTGACGGATACGCCGGAGGCGCGATTGCGGTGGGCACCATCAACACTAGCGGCATCTACTTCGGGCCGAACATCATCCCCAACGACACCACCGCAACCGAGACGGTAACCGCGGCCAGCGCGACTGAGCCCGACCTGACCGGATCGGCGACTGTCACGATCGAGAGCGCCGCAACCCCGAATGTTCCCGCGATCTACCCGGGTTCGGCATCCGTCGAGGCGGGAAAGACGCTCCAGATAGAATCCTGGCCGGAGGGGTACAGCACGTGGGCCGTCAATGGGATCACGAATGGAAACGCCACGGTTGGCAGGGTGAGGCAAATCGAGGAGTCGACCAACGCTCCGTATTCGATCATTCAATACACCGCGCCGGCGAAGGTCTCCGCGCCCAAAACCGTGGCTGTGGGCCCGGTCATCAGCGGTTCGGTTCCTTTAACCACCGCGGTCACGGTCACGCCGTCCAATGCCATTTCCATCGAATCTCTCGATAAATCTTCACTGATGCCGTATCAGTTGCTCACGCTCAACGGCGCGGGATTCAATCCCGAGTCTGTCATCCTGGTTACATTCACCGACGACTCGAAGTTCTCCATCGCCGTGCCGCCGGTATCGGTTTCGGCGAACAATGTCGTGGTGGGTGTTCCGCCCTTTTTCAGCTCGCCCAGCGTGCTCGGGAGCGGAACGGTGAACGTGCAGGTGTCGCAAACGATCTCCGGCGCGACCGCGAAATCGAATACTGTAGACGGATTCCTGATCCAGGCTCCACCCGCCTCGAAGCTCCCGCCCGGAACCGTGACGGCGAATTTCCTGACCGGCCTCGCAGGCGGAATTGCGAACGTGCAGTCACTGATCGCCGGCGGGGCCGGTGCTGGTGTGAGCGGGAGTTACCCGGACGGCTCGCTGCAATATCCAGAGTTCATCGAATCTCTCATCCTCGAGTCGCGTGCGCTCAATGCCGTCACTCCACAGGTTGCGGGCATCGCCAGCGGCTCCATCGCGAGCTTTCGCCTCGCGCAGACCGCAAAGGGCGCCAACGTGATGGTCACTTCGGCCGATCTGGCTGTAACCGACCGGCTGATTCTCGCCATGATTGCAGCACAGACGGGCTCGTCGTGGTCGTCGTCGGCCGGAGATCCGCCTTCGTGCCCCGACTATGCCGGAGCGGAAGCGTACGACGCTCTCAGCACGCCAGGAGCTGTCTCCACGTCCGCTCAGGTTTCGCAGTACTTCGGAGGTGCGTTCACACAATGCCGCGCCGACGCCGTTGTGGGCGGGCTCCACGTCACCGGCGCGGCTCTCGCCACCGGCGTTGCCGCACTCGCGGTTCTGGGCGCGCCAACGGTCCTTGTTTCGGCGGGCGCGGCCGGCGTGATGACATTTTCCGCTGCTTCGTTCGCCGGTCTCGCGGCCATTGGCGGTTATCTCGGCCGAGGCACCTGGGCCGATGCAGCTCTCATCCAAGGTGCGGCAGGACAAATGGAACGCTTCATCAAGACGCCAGTTCTTGAAGCGACGGGTATCCTCGCCGAGCAGAGCTCCGAGGCGCTCGCGGAAGGGTACAATCTGCTGCATCTCCTCGCCGATTCCCTGGAACTCATCCACGCGGTCAACGACGAAGTTCCGCTCGGATCTCCATCCGGAGAGGCGAGTCCTTACTACGGCGGTCCCATGGCAACTTCGGAGTTCACGGCTTCGGTCTCCGGATCGGGAACAGGCAACATCGTCTCCGTGCCGGGAGGAGTTATCTGCGGCTCCGATTTCCAGGCGTGTACACAATACTTTCCGCCGGACCAGACCATTTACCTCGACGGCCAGCCCGATCCCGGATCCACGCTGCCCACGCTGGCCGGCGCGTGCGAGGGATCGGGCATCTGCAAATTCACCACCGGCTCCAGCGAGTCGGCCGTGGCCTCGTTCAGCCCCATCGGAGGAACCGGCCAGGGCAGCACGCCGCTGCAGATTCCGTCCAACATCTACGGCATCTATTCCGACGGCTGCGTTGAGCCGTCTTCGTCGAGCAACAACAATGTGCAGTCGTCGATCGTCCAGGCGCAGAAGCTGGTCGCCATTGGCGGCTCGCCCACGTCGGGCTATACCTGGTCGATCACTCCCGGTTCCATCTATCCTCCGGGCACTACTGTCGATCCGCTCACCGGCATCTTCAAATCAACCGGAGGCCAGCTCGTTCCCGGCACGTACAGCTTCAGCATGACCGTGACCGACGCGACCGGAGACACTGCGGTCGGGCAATACCAGTATGTCGTCACTTCGTCGTCAGCGTGTCCGGTGCCAGCGGTTCCCTTCGACGAAGACCAGGGCGGGAACACGATCTCGGGCCCCAACGCGGTGATCGGCCAGTCCTACGGCGTCGCTCTGCCGCTGATCGTGGGCTTCTCCGGCACCGGAATCTACGCGCCTGGAGGCGAGGCGAAGGGCGGGCTCAACTTGCCCCTCACTTGGTCGATCTCGAGCGGCTCCCTGCCACCCGGTCTGCTGCTCGATCAGTCGACCGGCGTGGTTTGGGGCGAGCCCTCCGGCGGCAGCGGCCAGAAATTCACCGTGCAGTTCCAGGTGAAAAACAGTGCGGGGCAGATCGCCGCATGCTCGGCGGGCAAGTGCCCCAGCTTTGCGGTCACTGTCGGCTCCTCCTCCACCCAGACCGCGAGGCCCGCTGCCCGTACGGCGGATCGGAGCTGGATTTCGGCCCCGTGAAAGTTCCGAACTGCCGGTGACACGTCCGGGGAAGTCCATCAGGGCCACGTAGGCCGGCCAGGCGCGGGCTTCCCGCGCGCCGGTATATCATCCTGCCATTCTCCAGCAACTGGTTGGGGAACGGGAGTCCTGGGATGTGTGCAAAGTACCCGCCTTTCGCGCTTTTGCTCCTCCTCTTCGCCTGTTTCGCGGAAAACCAGGAGCCGACAAGTCACTCTATCCACAACTTCTTCTTCTTTAACGGCCCTAGTATCTACTTGCAATAGTTAGCGATATAACGATAAGCTGTTCCCATGTCAAGGCCGGCAGCAGTGATTCGTTTGACGGCGGAAGAAGAGAAGGTACTCAAGCAGTATTTACGCTCGGGTACTTCCGAGCAGCGTCTTGTGGAGCGGGCGCGGGTGGTTCTGTTGGCCAGCCA
>JBAUBR010000383.1:0-12082 GCA_049676965.1 Occallatibacter sp. | reverse complement strand
CTCACGCTTCTCCAACACTCCGCTCACGTTCCAAGGCATCCATCTGTTCTAAATGCCTCCGCTCGCGGAACAACCTGTAAACCATCTCCCCGGTCTACTCGGTAAAGTATGTGACCGGGTTGTACCGCTCATTTCGGCACGACTAAAGTCGTGCCCTGATACAAAGCAAATTCTCAAATACGCACTCTCGAACTTCATCGCCGTTGAAACTCCGGCGAACCGAGGAGCAGCCCGGCCAGCAATTGATCCTGCTTTTCGAGCTCTTTCGCCGATTGCGCCGGCTTCACGATTGTTGCTACGACGTTCTGTTGCATGCCGGGCTGCGCACCTTGCGTCTGCAGTTGATTGAGCACCGCGGCTCGCGTCGACTCGCTCACGCCGCCCGGAACCAACAGCGTTTCGAGCCGCTGTTCTTCGGCCGCGGCATTCGGAATCTCGCTGGCAGCGGAGTCCGACAGCGCGGATGCCGGCACAAGGCTGATCTCGGGTTGCGCAAATCGTTCAGCGGGAACGCCGCCAAACTTGTCGCTCGCCAGCAGCAGCGCGAAGTTCATGCGATTGACGAGCGCCCCGGAGCTTACCCAGGCAGACGATTCCCAACTGTAGCCCGTTGGCGGAACGGAGCCGTAAATCGGCATGCCCATGCCCTGCAGCGCATTGACCAGCGGCTTGAGGTCGTCGATCTGCGCATTTGAAGCGCGCACCGCGGAGACGACGTACTCTAGCGGCGTCTTCACCTTGGCGCGATAGTCGTCCGCGGCCCAGAACTCCGGCGAATGAAACAGCGTGCGCAGCACCGCGGAGATGTCGCCGCCGCTCTTCACGTACGACTCGGCCATGCGATCGACCAGGCTCTGGGAAGGATCGTCGCTGACAAACCGCTCGGCCAGTTCGCGCGAAATGAAATGCGCCGTGGCCGGACGCGTGGCCAGCAGGTGCAGAACCTCTTCGCCTTCGCGCTCGCCGCGGTCCTTGATCTTTTTTCCCAGCACCAGTTTCGTTCCCGGTTCGTGGCGGTTCTCGTTGAAGATGAATCCGCCGCCGCGCTGCGGCCGATCGACGGTCCAGCCCGTAAAGACGCGCGCCACCTGGACCACATCCTTTTGCGTGTAGCCGCCGTTCACGCCCAGCGTGTGCAGTTCCATCAGCTCGCGCGCGTAGTTTTCGTTGATGCCTTCGGGGGTCTTCTTGTTGTTGCGCGCGGCGCGCTCGGCGGCGATCGAATCGGGGCCCATGCTGCTGGAGTTGTCGAGGTAGAGCAGCATCGCCGGGCTGTGCGCCGTGGCTTCGAGCAGGTCTTCAAACTTGCCCAGCGCGTGCGGCCGAATGGTGTCGCGCTCGTAGCTGACGAGGTAATAAGGCGTCTCGTCGTTTTTGTGCAGGAAGACGTTGAAGTGATTGAGCCAGAAGTCGGTCATCACTTCCTGTAGCTGCGCGTTGGAATAGATGTCGCGCGCCAGGCGCTCTTCGCAGAGCTCGTTGTTGACCAGATTCTTGGGATTCTCGAGCGCGTCCACTACTTCCCGCTGCTCGGGAGCCAGGCCGGCCAGCAATGCGGTCCGCTGCGCCGGTTTGAGCTGCTTGCGAAAGGCGTCGAACTGCGGCAGCGACATGTGGGCGAGTTGGGCCACGCGCGGTTGAGGCGCGAGCAGGAGAATCCGGTCGATCTGCGCTTCGCTCAACCCCGGCTGTTCAGGGCGGGCTTGCGCGTCCATCGCGCTCATCGATCCAGCCCCGCTCATCGCGCCCGCTTGCATCTCGTTGGCCGGCTCCGCTTGTGCTCCCATGGTTTCGGGGCGCTCGGCCATTTCTGTTTTGCCTGCCATCGTGACGGACGGCTGCGCGGACGCCACCTGCTGCTTCTCTTCCTTTGCCTGCTTGCGCAGCTCATAGCGGTCAATCTGATTCATGTAGACGGCGTGCGGCGCGCCGTTTTGCGGAATCGGCACTTTGCCGTCCGCAGCCTGGCGAATCATGGCGTCGCTGGGCAGGCGATAGAGCAGGTCTTCGGTGCTCCATTGCATGGCAGGAAACTCCGCCAGCCGCATCGCGAGCACCGAATTATCAATCGTCGCGGGGCTCATCTGCTGGTCGAACCAGCGGTCGAGCCCTATTGCCCTCACGGTCTCTAGATCGCCCGGCCGCGGGCCGAAGGTGAAGCGGTTCAGCGCGTGGAGGATGCGCTGGTCGCCCTGCAACTGGTTGGAGCGATAGGCGGGGCGATGCTTCTCCGGCGCCTGTTTGCCGGGTTGTTGGGCAGTCGGGGTCTGAGCGGGAGCCTGCGGGGCGCAGAGTGCGGCGCAAAGAAGTACAGCCAGGGCTCCTTTGCATTGTTCCATTCGCGGCTCTCCTTGCTCCTGAATCTGGCGCATAACAATGGGAGAACGCACGCCACCTGGGCGCGACTGCAGTTGAAGACCCGGTCCATGCAACGAAGTTGTGCCCATTCTGCGATGCAGGGTTCTATGGGCATTTTATTTTTCCCATTTGCGCTTGGGTATAGTACTTTCGATATCGATCAAACCGGCTCGATCTGCCCCTCGCCGGCCAAATCCTTGGGCAAATCCTTGGCAAAGATCAGCCCGGCGCGGCCGCGGCCGTAGTAGTGGTCAACTTTGCCTTCGCAGAGATAGCCGTCTCTCTGGTAGAGGGCAATCGCCGGCCGGTTCTCGGCGTCGACGTGCAGCCAGATGGCCTTTGCGTTCACCCGCCGCGCCGACTGCTCCGCGCGCTGCAGCAGTTCGCCACCGACGCCGCGCCCGCGCCACTCGGGAGCCACTTCGATGGTTTGAATGTACGCAACCACGCCGCCGATCTCCTGCGTCCACTCGACGATGGCGAAGCCGGCCAGCCGATTCCCTTCCTCGGCGACCCACGTTGCGCCGCGTGCGCTCGACACAAGCTGACGCATGTAGTGCCGGTTGAAGCGGTGCGGAGGCTGAAAGCAGACCTCTTCGATCGCGTAAAGCTGGGCGAAATCGCCGGGCGCGTAGAGGCGGAAGAGCACAGGCACACTCTAGCTGAATCCGACCGATTCAGCACTCCCACGCCTCAGCGGCGCTGCGTCTCGGACCAGGCAATCGCAGAACTGGCGATTGAGACGATCGCGGCGGGTTCGTACCGCCCCTGCGGGGCGGGATTCTTTGGCGTAATCGCAATCCCAGGGGTGCGCTTCGCTTCCCCTGGGCTATTTTCGTACTGTCCCTCCGGGACAATTTGCAGCTCTGTGTCTGATCGTTAAACTTTGGCTTCCAGCGACGCGATCACCTCGAAGAAGCGCTGATCGAGGCGGCGGTTTTTCGCGATGGCTTCCTTGATAGTGATGTCGGTGATCTCGGTGCCGCGCAGCACCGCGATGCGGCCCCACTTCTTCTCGTGCACCATGTCGATGGCGTGCAGGCCGTAGCGCTGGCCGAGCAGGCGGTCGAAGGCCGTGGGCACGCCGCCGCGCTGCGTATGGCCGAGATTGACGGAGCGGGTCTCGAAGCCGGCCTTCTTCTCGATGAGCTCGGCGAGCGCTTCGCCGATGCCGGAAAGGCGGGCGTGGCCGAAGGAGTCGACCTGCGCCGAACCCGTGACCTGGCCCACTTCCGGCAACTGGCAGCCCTCGGCGACAACCACCACTCCATAATGCTTGCCGTGATCGTAGTTGTATTTGAGCAGAGCGCACACGTGGTCGATGTCGATCTCCTTTTCGGGAACGAGAATCACGTGCGCGCCGCCGGCCACGCCGGAGGCCATGGCGATCCATCCGGCGTCGCGGCCCATCACTTCGACCACGATCACGCGGTTGTGCGAGTCGGCGGTGGTGTGGATGCGGTCGATGGCCTCGGTGGCGATCATCACGGCGGTGTCGTAGCCGAAGGTCTGGTCCGTGCCGCTGATGTCGTTGTCGATGGTCTTGGGCACGCCCACGCCGGGCACGCCGTTCTCGGTCAAAAAGAGCGTCACCGATTGCGTATCGTCGCCGCCGAGCGCGATGAGCGCGTCGATTTTGTTGGCCTTCAGGACCTCCTGCACTTTCTCGATGCCGCCGGGAATCTTCTTCACGTTGGTGCGCGAGGAGTGCAGGATGGTGCCGCCCTTCAACTGGATGCCGTCGGTGCTTTCGAGGGTGAGCGGAATCCAGTTGTTGTCGAGCACGCCGCGCCAGCCGTTGAGAAAGCCGATGAACTCATCGCCATAGACGTTGATGCCCTTTTTGACGGCCGCATAAATCACCGCATTCAGGCCGGGGCAATCGCCGCCACCGGTCAACAAAGCAACTCGCATGAAAACTCTCTCCTTGATCGAAATTTACGCGCCCCAAAGAAATTAACATGCTGCGGGTTCACGCGATGGCATTCGTGCGCACTTCGACAATTGCTCGAACGAATGAACTCTCCCCCTCAGGGGCCAAAGAGGCTGTGGGAAAACTCGATATTTCGGGTGAAATCGACCGAATACGTCCTTCCGGGGCTAAAGCCCGCGCTGATTCTGTTGGCTTTATGCGGGGGTTAAAACCCCCGCCTCCCTCCGTATCGAGTTTTTCCGCAGCCTGTAAAGCCACTTGCGACGATCGACGCCCTCAATGTACGGGCTGCAATGCCGCGCTTTTCGCCCTACCCAGTGTACCCCGCTCTCAAAAGCAAAATCGCGACCCCGCTCACGTTTGCCCGCAATCTTCGGCGCGCGATTTCATTCCCGGAATTTGTTTCCAGAGTGATTCAATGAGGTATGCCCGGAAGCGGCGCATTTCTGCTCCTCATCTTCGCGAGCCTGGTGGCGGCGGTGCTGCTGGTGCTGTTGCAGTCGACGCGGCTTGGCTATCTCATCCATTCGACCATCGCCGACCAGCCGCGGCGGCGCATGTTTCTGGCTTCGCTCGCGTTCCTGGTCACCTTCGCGGGCGTGCGCTTGCTGGTCCTGTTCATCGTTCGCGACCAGGGGCCGTTTCAATGGGTCATGCTGCGCGGGCGGCATATTCATCACCTGGTGTGGGGCATCCTCATCCTGCTGCTGGTCGGCTATGGCTGGCTGCTCGATCTGGGGCGGTCGCATTCGCCGCTTTCGATCTTCATGAGCCGGCTGATGTCGATCGGCTACGGAGTGGGCGCGGCGCTCACGCTGGACGAATTTGCGCTGTGGCTCAATCTTTCTCCGGACGCCTACTGGACGCGCGAAGGCCGCGTCAGCATCGATGCGGTGATCCTGTTCGGCAGCCTGCTGGCGGTGGGCGCGTGGGGCGCGCCATTCTTTCGCGGCCTGGTGCGGATGTGGGGCAAGCGCCCGGTCTTCAGGCGCGGGCTCACGCACCAGCCGTCCGCGCCTATTCGGCGTGCGCGGTCGCTTCGTCCTCGTAAAGTGCGGCGATCAACTCGGCGTATCGACTCGTAATCTCGCGCCGCTTGAGCTTCATGGAGGGCGTAAGGTGGCCGCCTTCGAGGGTCCATTCGTCGTGGACGAGGCGAAAGCGCTTGACGGTTTCGAAGTTGGCCAGCCCGCTATTCACCTGGCGCACGATCTCGCTGTAATGCGCAACCACGCGGCTGTCGTTGACCAGCTCGGACCGCGACCTGGCCTGGATGCCCTGCTGCCGCGCCCATTCCTCCAGCGCCGCAAAGTTGGGCGCGAGCAGCGCCGAGATGAACTTGTGCCGGTCGCCCACCAGCGCGGCCTGCGCCACCAGCAGGTTGGTCTTGAACTTGCTTTCGATGGGCTGCGGCGCCACCAGTTTCCCGCCCGAAGTCTTGAGCAGCTCCTTTTTGCGGTCGGTGATGTAGATGAAGCCATCTTCGTCGATGTGGGCGATGTCGCCGGTGTGGAACCAGCCCTCCGCATTAAAACACTCGGCGTTTGCTTCCGGTTTGTGCCAGTAGCCCTTGAAGATCGACGGACCGCGCACCAGCAGTTCGCCATCCTCGGCCAGCATGCACTCCACATTGGGCAGCGGCCGGCCCACTGAGCCCATGCGGTGCGTAACCGGCGAGTTGACGGCGATGACCGGCGACGTTTCCGTCAGGCCGTAGCCCTCGTAGAGCGGAATTCCCGCCGCGGCAAACCACCGCGCCGTATCGATGCCCAGCGGCGCGCCGCCGGAGATGAAAGTCCTGACGCGGCCGCCGAAGGCCTCCGCGACTTTGGAATAGACCAGCTTGTCGGCCAGCTTCCAGCCGAGCGCCGCCGGCCGGCGGCCGTCATAAACCGCATCGCGGTGTTGAGCGCCCACGCCTACGGCCCAGCCGAGAATGCGCTTCTTCACCGGCGAGGCTGCGGACTTCTGCTCCACCGCCTGGCGAATCTTTTCATACACGCGCGGCACGCCCACAAACACCGAGGGCTTTACCTGGCGCATGGCCTCGGGCAGTTTGTCGAAGTGCGAGCAATAGGCCACCTGCGCGCCGTAGTAAAACATGGCGTAGTCGAGGGCCCGCGCCGTGATGTGCGATAGCGGCAGGAAGGAGATGCAGACGTCCTTCGGGCCAAAGCCGAACTCCCGAGTGGCCAAGCTGGTATTGATGGCGATGTTGCCGTGCGTGAGAGACACGCCCTTAGGCTCGCCCGTGGTTCCCGAGGTGTAGATCAGCGTGGCCAGATCGTTGGGGCCGATCGACTGCACCCGCTTGTCGAACGCCGAATCCTGCCAGTTGGCGCGGTCGTCGGCGCCGTCCATGATCCGGGAAAATGGAATGGCGCCCTCCGGCGGATCGGCGGAATCCATGATCACAATGCGCTCGAGCTCGGTCTGTCCGCGCACGGCATTGAGCTTGTCGAACTGCTGGCGCGTGGAGACAACGGCAATGCGGCAGCCCGCGTCGCGCATGAGCACGGCGATCTGCTCGCCGGTGAGCGTGGGATAGACGGGCACGTCGACCGCGCCGATGGCCAGCGTGGCGAAGTCGGTAATCGCCCACTCCCAGCGGTTCTCGCCGATCAGCGCGATGCGGTCGCCCTTTTTCGCGCCCCAGGCCAGAAAAGCCTCGGCCAGCGCGCGCGCCCGGTGGTAAACCTGGTCCGACGAGATCGGCTGCCACTGGCCAGAGGCATCCTGCCACAGCATGGCGCGGGGACTGGCCGCCGTCGAGACGCGACCGAAAAGTTCGTTGACAGTATTGATCGGAGCGTTGGCGGTCATTGCGATTGAACGTGCGGTCAAAGCGAGCTTTGTGCCGCCGACAGTGTATCAGCGCAGGGTAGCAACAGGCCCGCCCAACCCCTCGCAATGCCGCTTCGGCCCGCAGTGACCGATCGGCGGCCATTTCACCCGGCGAGAGGTTGCCAAATTGGAATTCCAACTTGAAGTTCCGCCAGTTATTTCTCAATAGGTTACCTCGGATGATCAAAAAAATCGCTGGGAGGCGATAATCTAGTGAAAAGCGCACGATAATTCCCTCAGGAAGTCTCTGCGTTGCAGTGCTTCCTAAACGCCTATGCGCAATCCCGCCCTCTCGCTCAATGAACCCGACCCGGCTCTGCTGCACAAGCTGACCCTGATCGAGCAGGGATATCTCGCCGTGGTGACACTGGTTGCCGTGGGTGCGCTGTTCGGATGGCTGTATCCGCCGCTGGGCCATCTGCTGCCCGGCGACTGGACGCCGCTCAATCCGCAGACCGCGGTGGCCGCGCTGCTCAGCGCCAGCGGACTGGAGCTCTCGCGCGCCCGCCATCCCAACTTTCTCAAGCAGTTTGGCTTCGCATTCGCGCTTCTGCTGGCCCTGCTGTCGCTCGCCGCGCTGATCAAGGATTTGCTCGGAGTCTCGGTCGGAATCGACCGCTTCGCTACCGGGGGCCCTTCGGGAACCATGCCCGCGCTGATTGCGGCGGCATTTCTCATGCTGGCCGATGGAATCATGCTCATTCGCGCGCGAAAAGGTCTCGCCTCGAACGCGGCGGATTTTTTCGTTTCCGCATTCTGCCTGCTCACCCTGATCATGCTTTCGGCCTACATGCTGGAGGGCCTGACCGGGCCCGCCACCGGCGACCGCATCTCGCTGCTCACTCTGCTGTGCATGTCGCTGCTGGCGTTTGTCGCGTTCATGCGCCGGGCCGAGACCGGCGCCTTCGCCACGTTTCTGGGAGCGGGCAGCGGCAGCCGGATTGCGCGCATCGCCGCTCCGCTGGTGCTGCTGGTTCCTTTCCTGCCGCAGACCGCGCTGGCTCACTTCATCAAGTCGGGCCTGGTCCGCCCGGAGTACCTCAGCCTGGTTGCGGCCTTTTTTACCGCCGGCGTGAGCCTTGCCGCGTTGCTCTATATGGCGTGGAAGATCAACCGCCTGGAACGGCGCGTCCGCGATCTGTCGCTGCAGGACGAACTCACGGGTCTCTACGGACGGCGCGGCTTTCACGCCGTCGGTTGGCAGTCTCTGCGCCAGGCGCGCCGCTCGGGCCTGCCTTTCTCCCTGGTGTTCATCGACGTGGAGAACCTGCCGAAGGTCCGCCAATCGCTCGGCGAGCGCGTTGTTTCGGAGCTGCTGGTGGAGACGGCCGAGTTGCTCAAAGCGTCTTTCCGTGAGAACGACGTGATTGGCCGCATCGATCCTACACAGTTCGCCGTGGCCGGCCACTTCAGCCAGAAGGCGATCGCCGTGATGCGCCTGCGCCTGCTTGAAGCCGTGAACTATCGCAACTCCAATCCCGGCCGCACCTTCTCTCTGGCGTTGAGCATCGGCTGCGTGAGCGCCAAAGACCCGCGCGCCGAATCGCTTGAGGATCTGCTCGCGCAAGCCGACCTGGCACGGGATTCGGACCTGCCCGAAAGAGATGCCGTAGCCCAATCCATCCCGAAAGAAAACACTTTGAGTTAACAACCGATCGCGTCAATTCGCTTTCGCATCGCTGCCTTGGCACTGTAAACTGCCGCAAGAAGCCCCGTTTTCCGTAGATTTGGATCACTGCAGTTCAGCGATGCCCAATTTCTCCCTGGCCTTGCCTTCCACTCCGCCCGACCCGGTGCTGATCGCCCGGATGCACGCGGTCAAACGCATCTGCCTCGCTGCGGCCGCGATCATCGCTTTCCTCAATCTCTGCGTCTGGCTCGTTCCCGGGCTTGCCTGCTCCATTCCCGCGGGCCGGCATCTGATGAAGATCGACTCGGCATTCGCCACGCTGATGTGCGCAGCCGGCCTATGGCTCCCCGAGCGTGAGAATAAGCACTGGTTGCACTGGATCGGGCTTGCGCTCTCCGCACTGGTGGCGCTGTTCGCCGTCGTCATGCTGGTTCGGAACTGGTTCGGCGTCTCCATCGGTTTTGCAGTGCTGCTCCCGCTGTACTGCGGCGTGCCCGTGAAAATCATGTCCGAGCAAACCGCGGTCAGGTTCGCGTTCATCGGGCTGGCCGCCGTCTTCATCCGCGCCCGGCGCCCGTTCGCTCACCGCGTAGCCGACGTGCTGGTCTTCTTCCTGGGCCTGCTGGTCCTGATTTCCGCATCGGAATACATTTTCGGATACTTCCCCGCCTTCGGGCTCGCCGCGACCCGCACGCTTTCGTTCGCAACCGTTGTGTGCCTGGTGCTGCTTGCGCTGGCGGCGATACTCTGCCGGGTGGAAGACGGTGTCTTCTCCATCTTCGTTGGACAAGGCATTGGCGCCAGGTTCGCCAGGGTCCTCTGGCCGATCCTGCTGGTGATGCCGTTTCTGCGCGAGGCCGGCCGCGCTCATCTCATGCGGGCGCACCTCTTTCCCGCTCATTACGCCACGGCCATTCTCACTTCGATCGCGACCGCGGTATCGATTGCCCTGCTGCTCATCCTCTCCTGGTACATCAACGGCATGGAAGCCGAGATTCGCGATCTCACCCTGCGCGACGAATTGACCGGCCTTTATAATTCGCGCGGCTTTTCCCTTTTGTCCGGACAGGCGCTTCGCCTCTCCCAGCGGTCGCAGCTTCCCTTCTCCGTCCTGTACATCGACTTCGACAATCTGAAACAGGTAAACGATGCGCTCGGCCACGACGCCGGTTCATCATATCTGATCGAGACGGGAAAGATCATCAAGGCGACTTTCCGCGAAACCGACGTGATGGGCCGCATCGGGGGCGATGAATTCGCCGTGGCCGGACACTTCAGCCAGGCCGCCATCTCCATTGCCGTGCAACGTCTCGAGGCCGCGTGCGCGGCCAAGAATGCCGAAGCGGCCACGCGCTTCCCGCTGAGCTTGAGCATCGGCTACGCGACCGCCGTGGAGGGCGCCCATGAGACGTTGAAAGACCTGCTCACCGCCGCCGACAAGGCCATGTACGCGGAAAAGCGGCGGCGCAAAGTGTCGGCTGGCTGAGCGAACCCGGCTTGGCGGTTTGCAAGAGATGTTCCGGCCGTATCTTCGAACAAAAAACCCAAAAAATCGCGTTGCATACTTATTCAGTTTCGTTGTATATTTATTCATGCGCGGTTCCTTACCGGAGCCGCGCTTTCTATTGGCCGATTGAACGACCGAATGTCCGGAAATGAAGCTGCAACGTCACAATGCGATACGTGAACTGCTGGCCGGCTCCCTGGTTACCAATCAGGACCAACTGCGCCGCAAGCTGCGCCGCCGCGGCTTTGCCGTGACGCAGGCCACGCTTTCGCGCGACATTCACGAGCTGCGCCTGTTCAAGGGTCCTGGCGGCTATTCGCTGCCCACCGCCAATGGCCAGCACTCCGCTGCCGATTCGGAGGACGAAGGCCCTCCCTCGGTCGCGGAGGTGATGGCCAGCTTCGGACTGCGCGTGAATCACGCCATGAACCAGGTGATTGTGCGCACCGTGATGGGTGGAGCGCAGCCGGTGGCCGCGGCCCTGGACTATGAGGAATGGCCGGAAGTGGTAGGCACCATTGCCGGCGACGACACCGTGCTGGTGATCTGCCCCGACCCGCGCCGCGCTGGCGACGTGGAAGCGCGGCTGAGGAAAATTCTCGAATCATGACGAAGGCGATCCAAACCGCGGTGGTCGGTGTGACCGGATACGCCGGAGTGGAGCTGGCGCGACTGCTGCTGCGTCATCCGCGCCTCAAGTCTGCGCCGCCCATCTTCGCCGGTCGCGTGGAAGAAAAAGACATCGCGCGCGGAGGCATTCCTCTCGCCGAACTCCATCCCGAGTTGGCCAACAGCAACGGAACCGGAAAGTTGAAGCTGCAGCCGTTCTCGTGGGAGCTTTTGGCCGAGCGCGGAATCGAAGTCCTGTTTCTCGCTACGCCGCATGAGCAATCGCGCGAATGGGTTCCGCAAGCGCTCGAACGCGGCCTGCGCGTGATCGACCTGAGCGGCGCCTGGCGCCTCAATGACGCAGCCCATCGCGTAATCTACGGGTTCGAAGACGAAGGCACGGAGCAGGCTCATGCCACGCAGGAGCAGGCCGTTTACGGAATGCCGGAGTTGCATCGCGAACGCATTGCCGGCGCGCGCCTGGTCGCCAATCCCGGCTGCTACGCCACTTCGATCATTCTCGCGCTCAAGCCGCTGATGGCGGCCGAGCTCATCGATCTCGATCGTGGAATCGTGTGCGACGCGAAGAGCGGCGTAAGCGGCGCCGGCAAGGCGCCGACTGCGAAGACTCATTTCATGCACGCGGCCGACAACCTTTCCGCCTATGCGGTCTTCACGCATCGCCACACCGGCGAACTGCTGGAGCAGATCGGAGTGGGCGCGAGCGATCTCGTCTTCACGCCGCACCTGCTGCCCATCCCGCGTGGGATTCTGTCGACAATTTATGTGCGCTTCCGAGAAGCGCAGACGCGCGAACGAATTCTTGATATTTACCGTGAGTTTTTCATCGAAAGCCCGATGGTGCGCATCTATGACAAAGTGCTTCCGCAGATCCAATACTCGCTGCGCACGAGTTACGCGGATATCGGCTTTCAACTCGCGGAAGACGGCCGGCGCGCGGTGATCGTGAGCTGCCTCGACAATCTGCTCAAGGGCGCGTCTTCGCAGGCCGTGCAGAACTTGAACGTTATGCAGGGCTGGGGCGAAGCGGAGGGACTGGAGTGAGGTACGTGGTCAAACTCGGCGGCGCGGGTCTCGAAGAGCCGGCGCTCTTCCAGGGCTGCACGCGCGCCATCACCGAGCTGGTGCGCGACGGCCACCAGGTCGCCGTGGTGCACGGCGGCGGCGTGCAGTTGACACG
>JBAUBR010000382.1:0-16638 GCA_049676965.1 Occallatibacter sp. | reverse complement strand
CAACCATGCGAGTGCAGTTGTCCCGCCTGACTTGCATTCCCTCAGGGGCTAAAGCCCTCGATTTTATTGTGCATTTGCGGCACGGCTGAAGCCGTGCCCTTTCAAAGCCCGCAATCTCCAGAGTGATACGAATCGGACATTTGTTTTGCAGCGTTCAATAAAGCCCTGCCGATGTTGCCGGGCTTTGTGCACGGGCTGAAGCCGGTACCCTTCGAAACCTCGACTTATTCAGAGGTTTCTTAGTGCGTATGTGTTCCTGCCTGCAATCTCCGACCCATAGACGCCGGCACCGGCGCGATGGCGACTGCCCATTGCGGATACTCCAGATGCACGAAGGGCGGCTCTATCTGAGCCGCCCTTCGCAATGAGGCCGTTTGATGCGGCCGGGTTATGGGATGTAGTAGCGGAGCGAAGTCCAAAGCATGCTATCCGTGCCTTTGGGAGCCAGGCCGGAAAGCGTAGCCCAGACGATGCGATCGGCATAGCTGTACTGGATGCCCTGGCGGAAGCGGCCGTGCGGTCCCTTGTAGAAGTCATACCAGTAACCGAGGGTGCCTTCGCCGATGTCGCGGTTGTTGCCCGAGCAGCTGCTGGGAGCCAGCGGGAGGGTTGGACCTCCGCCGTTGGACGAGATGGGCAGGGGCTCGGTAGCGCAGCCGGAGTTGGTCTCGCTCACGCCATAGCCGCTCTTCTTGCCCGCGGAGGTCAAGAACGTGACTCTTTCGACATAGTCGCCGCCGTAGTTGGCGTAGATGTCCAGACGGGGCGTGGCGTGCAGTTCCACGGTGCCCAGTGCGGACCAGGTGTGCAGAGGCGAGAATTGGCCGGTCGGCTTGACCGTCACGTCCGCGATGGTGGTGTCGCCGTAACGTCCGACGCCGGTACCCCACAGTCCCTTGAGGCCCACATCGAGATACTTGGCAATGACGGGAACGCGCAGGCTGCCGCCGATGCCGCCGCCATCCTCGGTATCGTTGAATGCCGATTCAATCGTGTTCTTGGTCGTGGTTCCGCTGGTCGTGGTGGTGGTGGTGGTGATGTAGTGATAGATCCGGTCGCGGAAGACGCGATTGATGCCGAAGATTTCGTAATGGCCCCAGCCGGGATCGAAGGCAATCTTGGCCAGGACGTCGGGAACCGGGTTGATGGCGTAGGTGGTGAGCTGCGGCGGGACTACGGGCAGGCAAGTGATGGTGGACGTGCCGGTGGTGCTGGTGCTGATGGTGCAACTGCTGGTGGTAGTCGACGCATCGCTGGCGGCGCCGTTATAGAGTCCGCCGTTGGCGCCGGGCTGGCCCCAGAGGTAGGCGATGCCGGAGTTGAGGGTGTTGGAGCCGCCTGGCGAAAGCACCTGCGGGTTCTCCGCGGCGATGCCGAAGGCCACATGCGGCGCCGTGTACGTCGCGCGGAGGCCGAACTGGCGGGTCCAGACGAAGCCCGCGTTATAGTTCGGGTCTATGGTTTGCGGCAGCATGATATCGCTGGAGAAATTGGAAATGCCTTTTCGATCTTCGGTGGCCAGGGACCAGAGCTGGCCGCCGGTGAAGGTCAATCCATTGTTCAGTGCGGCCTGTCCCCAGATAACGCGCTGGCGCAGCACGTAGCTGTTGGACTGGTTGTTGTTGGAGCTCGTTCCTGTGCCCAGCCAGTCAGCCTCGTAGTAGCCGCGGAGAGTGCCGAATTCCGTCTTGCCTTCAGCCAGCATTGAGATTCTCGACTGACGCGCGGAGGCGTAGAACTCGCTGATCTGTCCCTGATCGGCCGCGGAGAACGGAATCCCCGTAAATGGAGTGGCAATATCGCCGCCGGTGGCTCTTGCACGGTAAACAGTTTCGGCCGCGGTGAAGCCTCCCGGTGTAATGCCGATCCCCTTGTAGTGAAGGTGGTCGGGACTCTCGATTTCCTTCTTGATCTGGGTCTGGTTGTCCTGGATGGTCGTCACCAGGCTGGTCTGGTTGGCCTTCAGGTCGGTCACCGTGGATTGCAGCGTGGATACGGCAGCGGTGTTGGCCGTCATGGCCTCACCCTGTGCAGCGGCGGCAGCTTCGGCTCTCGATGCCGCGGCCTGCGCATCGGCGGCCGCCTGCTGCGCTTTCTGCAACTGCGCATCCTTGTCGGCCAAATCCTGCTTCAGGCCGTTGATCTGGTTTTCCATTTCGCGCCGAAGTTGGTCGATCTGGTCCTGGACATTCGGTTCCGGTGGAGTCCGCTTCTTGGCGACGTGTTTCTTTGCCGGCGGAGCCGGATCAGAGGCATGACCACATGCGGGAAGGAGACTCACTGCCAGGATTGCGGCGGCAGCAGCTTTGAATCTGAAGTTCATTGGGCCTCTCTTTTGCTTTGGTTGAATTTTGCATGCGCCTGCATGGCGTGCTCTCAATGGAGTTGGCATTTCCTCGCTCACGAAGGATCAGGTTGTGCGTTAGGGCACCGTGGGGGATGGATAGGATGAAAGCCGAGCCTGCGTACAGAAGTTCCGTTCTTCGATTCCATCAATGGAGGCGGCGGAATTTGATGAATATCCGACGAATTTACCTACTTTTAACAAACTATCCGTCGTGTTTTGAGAGGGTTCCGAACGGAATTCGGCGCATGCGGTTGGCCGCGCAAACCGCTTCCAAAAATGCTTCGTCACGCGATGGTCGAATGGGCGCCGGTTAGCGGCTGGCTTGCCGGCCGGCGCTCAGCAGATTGGCAAGCAGGCGATAGGCCCCGGGAACCAGTTCGGGAAGCTGGCGATAAAGCGCGTAGGCGACATAGATATACGTTCCCTTGCCCGGGTGCGCCACGAGCAGGCCGCCGCGTTGCGGGTCCTGGCCGGGATCGGCGGTTTCAGTGAGCGCGGTGTAGCCCTTGTCCCAGGATTCCAGGAATCCATGGCCGCGCTCTTCCACCCATCCATCGAAATCGGCTTCGGCGATGCGATTGGGCCAGTTGAGCAGAGGATTCGCGGGATCGAGCAACTTGACCTGCGCCTGCTCATCGACCACGCGCTCGGCAAAGCGGCCGATGGCCAGCGGCAAGGGCGCGGGGAAGGTCGAGCTCTGGTATTCGACGACTACGGTTCCTCCATTGCGGACGAAATCGTCGATGCGCGCCTGATCCTTGGCCAGTTCCGGCCGCGTGGTGTAGGCGCGGATGCCGATCACGATGACGTTCCACGCGGAGAGGTCCGCAGAGGCCAGCTCGGCATCGCTGAGCAGGTGGGGTTTGACTCCCATGCCTTCGATGGCGTCGGGAACGAGGTCGCCCGGCCCCATCACGTAGGCGATGCGCAGCCCCGGCGCGAGCTTTACGTCAACCTTGCGCGTCTTCAATTGCGCCGGTTTGTATTGGTTGCTGGGGCGCAGGCCGGCGTAGCTCACGTTGCGCCAGCCCGACGTATAGGTTTGCCCCCCGGAATGCACGGACGCTTCAACGTCATAAGCCCCGGCCTGCGCGCCGGATGGCGTCACCGAGAACATCATCGGCTCCGTATCGCCGGCGCTGCCCAGCTTGAATGTGGCTTGTGCCGGCTCCGAGCGCCATCCCGCCGGCAGCTTGAGGTCAACGGTTCCTTCAGCAGCGGATTCCGCGTGAACGGTCACGCGAACCGGCAGCGCGCCGCCATCGAGAGGCAGAATGCGCGCTTCGGGATCGATACTGACGCCGACGGCGGGCGTAACCACGAGCGGCTCATAGATGCCTCCCGGCCCGGTTTCACGCTGCAGCGTCTGGACCACTTGCGCCACGCGGATCGGCAATCCATCGAACGTGAACTCAGCCCATGCCGAAAGCGGGTAAGGCACAAACGACCACTCGCGATCTTCGGGCTTGGTCAGGTCGTAGAACGGCTGCTCGATCGACGGCCGCGTGAAGTAAGGCGCGGTCGGTTCGGCGTTCTGTGAAGCGCGTACCGTGAAGATCGGGTCCGAAACCGGCGCAGCCGGTTCGGGCGCGCCGCTGAGGATTTCGCTCTTCCACGGGTCGCCGGTCGTGCTTCCCAGCCACACCCGCTGGAGCTGCGTTTCTTTGGTGGCCTGCGCCGCGTGGACGTGTACGCGGAACTCTTCACCGGGCACAACGCTGAGCGGGGTCTCGTCCGCCGAGTTGCCGCGGAACCCGCCACCCTGTGCGCTCCTGGCTTCAGTCGTGAAGGCCATCAAATCCAGGCCGAGCGCGAGACGCAGCGCGTCCTGGAACTGGTCGATCTTGGTGTCGAGTTCGAAGAGCAGATCGGACTTGGCAACGGAATCGAGGTCGCCTGCGGCAACCTTTGCGCGCAGGTCAAGCGTTTGCCGGTAAAGCGGCGCAAGCTCGCGCGCAACGATCGGACCGGTCTGGTCCTTCTGTTCAGCCTCGAGCTTTGAAACACCGGAGCCGATTTCGCGCAAACCTGTCCCGAGCCAATCCGTTGCGCCGGGCTTGGCCAGGCGGGCAAGTCCCTCGATGCCGGTGTCAATGTGAACCTTGGGGTTGTCGAAGAGGCTTTCGTCGCCTTGACGGCTGGCAGCGTGGGCCGCGGCTTCGGGCGCGACTCCCCACAGGTGATAGCTGGCCGTGGCCGGACCGCTCAGCGAAGGATTCGCTCCGCCGTTCTGCGACTTCTGCTCGCCCCATCCCTGGCGCGCAATCTGAACATAGCTGCGCCCCAGCACCAGGTCCCACGTGCCCACGGGCAGGGTTACGTCGGTCGAAGGCACGCTCGTCGTCGACTCGCCGGTCACGTAGTTCTTGAATTTGGCCGGCGCCCATTTGCCGGTCGCGTAGTCAAACATTCTGCCGTCGGTGACTGGCGCAAACGGCACCATGGAGTAGACCGCGAGAGGCTGCCACGGCTGCAGGCCGTCCTTGAGCTGCTCGGGGAACACCTTTGGGTCGCCGGCCGCTTTGAACGCCTCCTGCGCGATCTCGCCGGAGACCTGGTGCTGCCCGTGACCATCGGTAATGCCGCCCAGAAAAGTCGATACGATCACCTGCGGGCGCGTTTTGCGCACGGCCAGCACGGCATCGTAGAGCACGCGCTCGTGTCCCCAGCGCGCAAACGACTCCTCCTGGGTCTTCGAAAAGCCGAAGTCGACCTCGGTGCCCCAAAGCTGCTTCACCCCGTAGAACTCGTCGGCCTTCAACAGCTCGTTGGTGCGGATCAGTCCCAGCGCATCGTCGATTTCGGCCGACATCGCGTTCTGCCCGCCTTCGCCGCGATTGAGCGTGAAGAGCGTTGCCCGCACTCCCTTGCCGCGGGAGAGATAGGTCAGCAGGCTGCCGTCCTCATCGTCGGGATGGGCGACGATCATCAGCACGCTGGCCGTCGTGTTCAGCCGCTTGAGCGCCTGCTCGAGCGCTGCCTCGCCGCGGTCTTCGGCAATCGGCAGGGCCTTCGCAGCTGGCGCACAACTCGGGAGTTGCGCGGCGCTCGCCGAATGCTGCGCCAAGATGTACGCGACGGCAGCGCCCGCAAAAACCACGCCCGCAAAGGCAGCGAGTGCAGATGTTCTGTGAACTCTCTCGAAGGGGAACATACCTTTCGCCAGTGTACAATCCGCCAGAGCGAATGAAGGCATCGCGCGCACACTCATGATTCCGACCTCGTCGACGCCGAGCGACAACGCGAGCCTGCAGCGGCGCATCGGCCTGCGCTCCGCCGTCACGTTCAACATGCTGGAGATGATCGGCGTCGGTCCGTTCATCACGCTGCCGCTGGTCATCGCCGCGGCCGGATACAGGCTTTCGGCATGGGCGTGGATTCTGGGCGCGGCGATCGCAGTAGCCGACGGCCTGGTATGGGCGGAACTGGGGGCTGCGTTTCCGCGTGCCGGAGGGTCGTACGCATTTCTGCGAGAAATTTACGGACCCGAACGCGCGGGAAACTGGCTCAGCTTTCTTTATGTCTGGCAGTTGAGTTTCTCCGCGCCGCTTTCGATTGCATCGGGCTGCATCGGGCTGTCGAGTTTTCTCGCCTGGTTCTGGCCGGGACTCGACCACGCCCCGCTGGCCGCGCTGCCCGCGCTCCATTACACGAGCTTTACAGCGGCCGCCGCGTGTTTGCTGGTCACTGCGCTGCTCTATCGCAACCTGAGCGCGGTTACACGGCTCGCATCGGTATTGTTCGTTGGAGTTCTGGCCGCCATCGCCGGTGTTATCGTCTCCGGCTTCGCCCACGCCGCGTCGAGCGGTGGATGGCACCTGCCTGCTTCGCCTGCGCAGTCCGTCGCGGTTGCGCTGGGCGGACTCGCGCAGGCCACGCTCATCACTACTTATGATTACTGGGGCTACTACAACATCACGTTTCTCGGCAGCGAGGTTCGCCAACCTGAGCGCACCATTCCTCGCGCGATTCTTCTTTCTGTGTCGTTCGTTTCCATCTTCTACGTCGTCATGAACGTGGCCGCGCTGCCCGCCGTGCGCGACGCCGCCGGCAATCTGGCGATAAACGCAGCCGACACCATCCGCCTGCAACTCGTCGCCGACGTCGCGCAGTCCGCCTTTGGCCGCATTGCCGGCCGGCTGATGGCCGCGCTGATCGTCTGGACGGCTTTCTCCTCGGTCTTCTCGGTGCTGCTCGGCTACTCCCGCGTGCCTTATGCCGCCGCCCGCGACGGCATCTATTTTCGTTTCCTCGCCGCCGTCCATCCCCGCCACGGCATTCCTCACCGCTCGCTGGTGGCTCTCGGCCTGGTCGCGGCGGGCTTTTGCTTTTTCTCGCTGGCGCAGGTCATCACCATGCTGGTGGTCACGCGCATCCTCCTCCAATTCTTTCTGCAGCAGGCCGGCGTGATCCTTCTGCGCATCCAGAGGCCTGAACTGGAACGCCCATTTCGCATTCCGCTTTACCCGTTGCCGCCTCTCGCGGCCATGGCCGGATTCGTCTTTATCATCGCCAACCGCGCCCACGCGCTCGGCGGCATGATGGTGGCCGCGGGAATCGCTGTCACGGGGACGCTGATTTACCTGATTCGCGCACGAGGGCTCAAACAGTGGCCATTCGCGAACGTGGGCTCAAACTAATATGGCGTTCCAATGGTTCCTTGCGGATCTCTCAAATCATCGAGCGATAAAAATGCAGGTCCCCTTCGGCTCCGCTCAGGGCAGGCTTTCGACTCGGTCGCCGCGGCGACCTCGCTCAGGATGACACCATTTGTGAAGCGAGCTTCTGGGACAACACGTTAGTTCAGCTGAACGTTGCCTGAGATCAGATGCGCCCGCAGCCGGTACAATCCTCCGGCACTATCTCTCGTGAAACTCCTGAAGAAGCCGCCTTTGCCCACGCCGAATTCCGTGGCGTTCACTGCGCCCACGTCGACGGAAGCTTTCACGGACCGATACTCGGCGCCATTTACGTGGGAGACGGTTATTTCACCGGCGGACAGGGAGATATCCTTGTCCCCGGAAACCTGGTCGATCCTTACCTCACCCGCGGGAACGCGAAGCTTGAGATCGGTCCGCCGCGGCAGCTCGATGCGGATGCGCACATTGTTCGTGGGGCCGCCGCGGAGCCGGAGCTTGCCGAAGTCCCCGGACCGCTCCAATTCGATGCGAACATCTTTGGCCCTGTCCGTATCATCGAGCGTGCAGGTAACGCGCACACCATCCCGGTCAGAGCCCATGACATCCACCTCTCCGGAACGCGACTCGATGGTCAGCGCAATGCCCGCCCGGAGCGGAGCCGAAAACGGCGCGGCGCAAGTGCCGGAACCCTGGGCGAAGCCGGCGGCGCTGCCCAGCACAAATACGCATGCGCATGATCGCAGATGTGTCATGTTGGCGTCTACGGCGCCTGGCCTGGAAATGTTCCCGGCCGCTGTAACTCTCAGGCTCGCCAAGGTGTCTAATGGTTGGGACCGGCTTGACTAGGCCTCAGCCAGGCTCCTCGAAGATTCTATGATTATCCGCAGACCGCACGACATTCCGTCGTCCCAGATCACGTCCAAAGACCTGTATCTGAACCGCCGCCGCTTTCTGCGCGGAGCCGCAGCCGCGGGAGCAACCGCGCTGGCCGTTGACCGTCTGGCCGAGATGGTTTTGCCCGGCAACGGCGCGCTTGCCGATACCAAGCTGCAAACCGTTCCCAGCCCGCTCAGCACCACCGGCGAACAGCTTACTCCCCTCGTAGACATTACTCATTACAACAACTTTTACGAGTTCGGCGTGGAGAAGGGCGACCCGGCGAAAAATGCGGGGGGGCTGCCCACGCGGCCGTGGACCGTGAAGGTCGAAGGCAAGGTGAAGAAGCCGCTCACGTTCGACATCGACGCGTTGCTCAAATTGCGTCCGCTCGAGGACCGCGTCTACCGCCATCGCTGCGTTGAGGCCTGGAGCATGGTCATTCCCTGGGTTGGCTACTCGCTCTCGGAGTTCATCAAACAGTGCGAGCCGCTCTCCACGGCAAAATATGTGCAGTTTCTCTCCTACTACAACAGCAAGGTGGAGAAGTGGTCTTCGGAGAGTACTATCTTCTGGCCTTATTCCGAAGGTTTGCGCATGGATGAGGCCATGAACCCGCTCACGCTGCTCACTTTCGGACTTTACGGCGATGTGCTTCCCAACCAGGATGGCGCGCCCATCCGCGTCGTGATCCCGTGGAAGTACGGCTTCAAATCCGCAAAATCGATCGTTACGGTGAGGTTCGTCGACAAACAACCGTCTACCACTTGGAACGAAATGGCTGCCAACGAATACGGCTTCTATTCCAACGTCAATCCTAACGTCGATCATCCCCGCTGGAGCCAGAAGACAGAGCGCCGCATCGGACTGCCGTTTTACGCACAGCGCAAGGAGACGCTCATGTTCAACGGCTACGGCGACCAGGTGGCGTCGTTGTATGCGGGGATGAATTTGAAGAAGTATTACTGACGAGGGACTAAGGGACTAAGGTTACTTGCGAAGGCTCGATCATTTGCTGGCTTCTCCCGTTTGGATCCTCAGGCCCGAGTCCCTTAGTCCCTTAGTCTCGAGCCCCTTACTTTATGACCCGCAAGATCATCATCACTCTCAAGGTTCTTACCTGGATCGCGTGCCTCATTCCGGTCGCGCGGCTGGTGTGGGGCGCCATTACGAATAATCTCGGCCCCGATCCCACGGCGACTATCACGTTCTCCACCGGCTACACCACGCTGATGCTCCTCACCATCACGCTGGCCGTCACGCCGGTGCGGCGGATCATTCCGCGGCTTGGCTGGATCGTGCGCTTTCGCCGCCTGCTCGGCCTGTTCGCTTTCTTCTACGCCACATTGCATCTGTTCACCTATATCGCCCTTTACGCCGGTTTCAACGTGCATACCATGCTGGACGATATCGACAAACGCCGCTTTATCACCATAGGCGTTACGGCATGGCTGCTGCTGTTGCCGCTGGCGCTGACTTCGACCAACTGGGCCATCCGCAAGCTGGGCGGCAAGCGCTGGAACCGTCTGCATAAGCTCGTCTATCTCGCGGCGATTTGCGGTGTGATCCACTATTGGTGGCAGGTCAAGACCGGCGTGCTCACGCCGATCCCCTTCACGATTGCGGTCGCGGTGCTGCTGCTGGCGCGGCTGGTGATGGTGTGGATTCAAAAACGCAAGGCGCGCCCGGCGGTGGTGTGATCGGCTGCCGAGCCGATTGTCAGTCGAAGTGCAGCTGCGCTTGCGCCACGGGCTGGTAGCTCTTGCGGTGCAGCGGAGTGGGGCCGAGGCGCCCCAGCGCTTCCAGATGCTCGCGCGAGCAATAACCTTTGTGACTCGCCAAGCCATAGCCGGGATACTGTGCGTCCAGTTCCACCAGCAGGCGGTCGCGATGCACTTTGGCCAGCACGCTGGCGGCTGCGATGGAGAGACTCGTCGAATCGCCTTGAATTACGGCTTGCTGCGGGCAGGGCCAGTCGATGGTGTCCAGGCCGTCGATCAGCAGGTAGTCAGGCTGAACGGCGAGCTGCTCAACCGCCAGGCGCATGGCCAGCAGCGAGGCGCGGCGAATGTTGATGCGGTCGATGGTTTCCACATCGACGGCGGCTACGGCCCAGGCGGCGGCCCTGGCGCGAATCTTCACATCGAATTCGTTGCGCTTCTTCTCGGGGAGGAGTTTGGAGTCAGTCAGGCCCGTGAACCGTGTCCCGGGAACCAGAACCACAGCGGCGGCAACCACCGGCCCGAACATTGGACCGCGGCCCACTTCGTCAAGGCCGGCCACGCATTGTGCGCCGCAACTCCACGCAGCCTTCTCCAGCGACCATCCGCACACACGGGCCTTTGCCATAGGTGCAGTATAAAAATGAAAACCCCTGGCCGCGTGAGCCAGGGGTTGTGAATCGCTTGGAAATCTCGTCGGAATTGGCGCGGCGGGTCGAGTGCTTTGAGCCGGACCTTACGCCCGGACCTTGCCGGTCTCGCGGTCTACTTCCTTCAGGCGAGCGGCTTTGCCGCGCAGACCGCGCAGGTAGAAGAGCTTGGCGCGGCGCACTTTGTAGCTGCGCACCTTTTCGATCTTGTCGATGACTTTGGAGTTGAAGGGGAAGATGCGCTCCACGCCCTGGCCGAAGCTCATTTTGCGCACGGTAAACGTGCCCTGCGGGCCGCGGTTGATGGCGATGACCAGGCCCTCGAAGGCCTGCAGGCGCTCTTTGTCGCCTTCCTTGATCTTCACCTGGACGCGAATCTGGTCGCCGGGCACAAAATCCGGCAGATCGGTGCGCTTCAGCTTCTCAGCCAGGCGCTGCATAACGGGATGAATGGACATGGCTTCTTTCCTGCGGTTGAACTCAGAACTTCAAGTTTATCAGAGAACTGGCCCCCGCGCCAAAGGCGGACCACGTTTGGGGATTGCAAGAATTGATTGCCGTTCAGGTTGGGAACCCCGCTCCGGTCGGTCTCTCTTGTGCGTGTCAAAATAGCTGTGTACCGTGCACAGTCGGCGCGAGGCGGAAGACAGGCAGTGAGCATGGAACGGGAAAGCGGCGGCAATCGCGCATTGATTTCGGATTCGAAGCTGGCCATCGTGATTCTGGCGGCGGGCAAGGGCAAGCGGCTCAAATCGCAGCGCGCCAAGGTGCTGCACGAGGTCGGCGGCAAACCGCTGCTGGCGCACGTGATTGCCGCGGCCAGCAAGATCGTTGCGCCGAGCGACATTTTCGCCGTCATCGGCCACCAAGCCGAGCAGGTGCGGACAGCTCTCGGGAAGTCCGGGGTAAATTTCGTTGAGCAGAGAGACCAGCGCGGCACCGGACACGCCGTCCAGAGCGCGCGCGACGCGATCTCCGGCTACGAAAATGTGATTGTTCTCTCCGGAGACGCGCCTCTGGTGCGGCCGGAGACGATCGAAGAACTCTGCGAGTTCCATCAGGCTGAACACGCCGCCATGACGCTGGTTTCCGCGGAACCGGAGCAATCCACCGGTTATGGACGCGTGATCCGCAAATCGACTGATTCTTACCCCAGCGACCAAAACCAGTCGCCGGGGACCCCGAGCTCGTCCGAAGTCGTCGCCATCGTCGAGCAGAAGATGCTCAATTCCGAGCAGCTCTCGCTGCGCGAAGTGAACATGGGCATGTATGCCTTCAGGACCGCGCCGCTGCTTGCGCATCTGGGAGAGCTCGCACCGGATAACCCGCATGGCGAGCTTTATCTCACTGACATGGCCGCGGTGCTGCATCGCGCCGGAGAACGTGTCGTCGCCCTCAAAACCGATGACGCCAACGAACTGCTCGGCGCCAACACCATTGCGGAATTGGTGGCGCTGGACGCATCCCTGCGCATGGCAACGGTGCACCGCCTGATGGATTCCGGCGTAACCATCTTCCGCCCGGAGACCTGCACGATCGACGCCGAAGTGGAAGTCGGCCCCGACACGGTCATCGAGCCGTTTGTGCAGTTGCTGGGGCGTACGCGCGTCGGCTCCGACTGCCTCATCCGCTCCTACACGGTGGTTGAGAACTGCACGGTGGGCAACAAGGTGATTCTGCGCCAGAGCTGCGTGCTGGCCGAGAGCAGCATCGCCGATGGCGCCGACATCGGCCCCTTCGCGCGCATGCGGCCGGGCTGCGAGATCGGCGAACAGGTACACATCGGCAACTTTGTCGAAGTGAAGAAATCGAAGCTCGGCAAAGGCGTGAAGGCCGGCCATTTGGCCTACCTGGGCGACTCGGAAATCGGCGCGGCGGCCAACATCGGCGCCGGCGTGATCACCTGCAACTACGATGGCCAGAAGAAGCACTTGACGCGCATCGGCGCCGGCTCGTTCGTGGGCAGCGATTCGACGCTCGTGGCGCCGCTTACCATCGGCGATGGGACGTATATCGCCGCCGGCTCGTGCATCACCCACGACGTGCCGGCCGATGCGCTGGCCGTGGCGCGCGCCCGGCAGGTGATTAAAGAAGGATGGGCCGCGGCGCGGCGAGCAAAGAACAGCGAGAAGAAATAGAGGTGCTCCCTGAAGCGCGTTGGCGCGACTTGGGTGCGGAATCCAACGGCGGTGGTGCGAGCCTTCGTGGTATCCCACCCTTTTCGTCCGCCGCGGCGGACGAAAAGGATGGGGCACGGATCTTTCAGCACGGGTCTTTCAGCACGGATTTTTCAGTTACCTGCCGCTTAGGAGACGTTCTGCGCGGGCTCTTTCGCGGCTTGCTCGCTGTTCTTCGCTTCCGAGACAAACAGGCTCGGATCGTCGGGCAAAAAAATCTGGAAGACCGTCCCGGAGGATGCTCCGTCGTGCGCGGTCCGGCTGCGCAGGTGCACGATGCCATGGCTCTTGGCGATGATTTCGTGGCTCACCCACAGGCCTAATCCTGTCCCTGTCACTTCCTTGGTCGTGAAGAAGGGCTCGAAGGCGCGCGCGCGGACTGCCGGCTCCATTCCGCAGCCGCTGTCGGCGATGGCGAAGCGCACGCCGATCTGAGAGAGGTTCGTCCAGTTGCGCGAGCGGCGTGCGCGAACAATCAGCCGGCCGCCTTCGGGCGTGGCGTCAATGGAATTGGCGACCAGGTTGGCAAACACCTGGCGCAGCTCGCCGGCAAAGCAGAACAGGTCCATGCTCGAGTCGAAGTCGCGTTCCACTTGGATGCTGAGCGTGTTGAGCCGGCTGTGATAGAGCGTAAGCACGGAGTCGATGAGCTCGCCCATGTTGGCGCGCGCCGGCAGCGTGGACTGGCGATAGAAGCGCAGCGTTTGCTGGGTGATTTCGGAGATGCGCCGCGCCTCGTGCTCGGCCATCACCACGTAGCCCAGCACGGGCTCCTCGAGTTCACAAAAGTTGCGCATGAGGAAGAGCAAATTGGTGATCGCCTCCAGCGGATTGTTGATCTCGTGGGCGATGGATGCGGCCAGGCGGCCGGTGGCGGCCAGCTTCTCGGTTTTGCGCAGGGCATCTTCGGCGCGCTTGCGGTCGGTGGCATCGAGAACGATCACGCCCACCCAACGCACCTGCTGCGGGCCGGTGCGCACCGGATAGGCGCTGGCCAGCCAGGTCCACGCGCGCTGCGGTGAGCCGTGCTGGCCGGTAAGTTCGAGGTCGCGTACCGGTTCTTCTTCGGCGAAGACGCGCTGGATGGTGTCTTCGAGCTGCTGCGCCACCGGCTGCGGCAGGAGCTCCGGCAAAGTCCGGCCCAGGTGGCGGCTGAGCGGCATGCCTGTCATCCCCGCGAAAACGTCGTTGACGCGCACAAAGCGGCAGCGGCGATCGAGAAACGCCAGCCCGATGGGTGCGTTGGCCAGCATGGAGTCGAGCAGCGAAAGCGTGTCGTTCAATCCCGAGCGCTGCTCTTCGAGCGAGGCCACCATGCGATTGAATGCCTCGATCAGGTCGCCGATCTCGTTGTGCCCGGCGACCGGCAGCGGAAAGAGGCCCTTGCTTTCGGGCGCGCTCATCAGCGATCGCGTGCCGCGCAGAAGAACGCCCAGCGGCCGGGTGATGGAGTGCGCCAGCAGCACGACCAGCAGCGCCGAGGCCGCGATCCAGATGATGCCGAAGACCACCGTGGCGCGAAAAATGGAGTCGAGCTGCTCGTGGTCCCAGGCGCGATCGCTCTCCACCCAGGCAAAGCCGCGCAGTTCGCCGCCGACATAGATGGGCGCGGCGCCCTCCCAGCGGCCGTTGCCGAATTGGAAGACGCGAGGCTCGCGGCCGGTCGTTCGCGCGATTTCGGCGCGTTCGGCGGGGTCGAGGGTTACCTGTTCCGGCTCGCCCTGGCTCACGTAGAGCACGTTGCCCGCCGGATCGGTCACCTTGGCGGAGGCCACGCTGGGCGCCTCGCCCATCATCCTCACGGAGTATCCCACCCACGCTGGCCGGCCCTGCTGCAATGCTTCCTTGGCCTGCAGGGCAACCGAGGTCGCCTGGTGCGCCAGCCGGTGCTGTGCACGCGCATACACTTCGCGCTGCTGCTGCCGGGTAAGCAGGGTGGCAAACAGCACGATCGAAAGAGCTTCAACCAGCACAAGGCCGGCCAGCATCTGCAGGCGAATCGATCGCGGCCACCAGCGCACGGTCAACGTTCGGCCCTCCATATTGCTTGGATGGCGTCAGTTTACTGGATTCGCAGCCAATTTCGGGGTTGCGTCGAATTTGGCCGCGAGCGCGGCGGCAATCTGCCGGCCGTGGAAGCGGCCATTCTCAATAAAAATCTCATTTGTGCGCGAGCCGGCCACAATCACTCCGGCCAGATAGATGCCCGGCACGTTGCTCTCCAGCGTGACAGGATCGCAGACCGGGCGCCTGTCCGGCCCTTCGAAGCGCACTCCCATGCTTTCAATAAAGGCGAAATCGGGATGATAACCGGTCATGGCAAATACGAAATCGTTGTTGATGGCGATGCGGCCCGGAAGAGTGTCGATGAGCACGGAATCCGGCGTGATTTCGGCGACGCGCGAGCTGAAATGCGCCTTAATCTCGCCGTTTTTGATGCGGTTCTCGATGTCCGGCTTGATCCAGTACTTAACGTGCCGGTGCATGTCGGGGCCGCGATGCACCAGCGTCACGCGTGCGCCATTCCGCCACAGCTCCAGCGCCGCAATGGCCGCCGAATTCTTGCCGCCGACGACTACCACGTTCATGTCGTAAAACGGGTGCGGATCGACGTAGTAATGCATGACTTTGGAGAGATTCTCGCCGGGAATGTTCATCTCGTTGGCCAGGTCGTAGTAGCCGGTGGAGATGGCCAGCTTTCGCGCGCGCAGCTCGCTCGGCCGGCCGAAGCGGTCTTCCAGGTGCACAGCAAAGTCGCCGTCCGCGCCCGCGACCCGCGTAACGCGATGGTATTGGCGCACATCGAGCTTATAGTGCGCGGCCACCAGCCGGTAATACTGCAGCGCCTCGTTGCGCGAAGGCTTGGGATTGGGGCTGGGAAAGGGAATGTCGCCGATCTCAAGCAGCTCCGGAGTGGTGAAAAAGGTCATGTGCGAGGGGTAATGAAAGAGCGAGTTGCACACGCAGCCTTTATCTACCAGCACGGTGCGAAAGCCGGCCTTTTGCGCCTCGATGGCGCACGCCAGCCCCGTGGGCCCTGCGCCAATGACCAGCAGATCGAAGACTCCTCCCTCCGCCAAATTCGAGCTCATCTCATCCATGGCTCTAGATTAGGGCATGGGTGGTTCCGAGCTGCTGCGGGGTAGGGAATTCCGGCGTCAGGAATCATAGATGGTAGAATGGTAGACATTGATGGAAGAAAGGTGGAATTCGATGAGCCTGAATATAAAGAATGAGGAAACCCACCGGCTTGCGCGCGAAGTGGCAAAGCGGAACGGGGAGACCGTAACCGCGGCGGTTACGATAGCGCTCCGTGAAAGGTTGGAACGGCAAGAGAAGGCATCCGAGAGGGAAAGCCGAATGGAGTGGCTCAACCAGATTACGAAGGAGACCGCGGCCATCATGAACGACGGCCGATCTTCCAAGGAATTGATGGACGAACTCTATGACGATGAGACGGGACTGCCAAAATGATCGTCGACTCGTCGGCCATCGTGGCCATCCTGAAGCGGGAGGCGGGCTGGAACGATTTGGCGCGAACCCTCGACTCGGCCAACAACACCTCGATCTCCGCGTCCTCATATGTTGAGATGTCCATTGTGGTCGACCGATGGAGAAATCCGAACTTGAGCCGTGAGTTCGATGAGTTGCTCGAGCGGTTCAACATTTCCGTGGAGCCGTTCACGCTCGAACAGGCTCGCATCGCCCGCCAGGCCTACCGCGACTATGGCCGGGGCAGCGGCCACCCCGCCAACCTCAACTTCGGCGACTGCTTCAGCTACGCGCTGGCGCGCGCCAAACGCGAGCCCATCCTCTACAAGGGCGACGATTTCGTTCACACGGATTTAAGGCCGGCTGTTTAAAGCCGCTGTTGGCTTAATGCCGGAAGGCCGAATTACTCCATTAGTCGAAACCAATCGCGCACCGTGAGTTGGAGGCGTAGAACTTCGTCCTCAGCGAGCGGGCTGCAGTGCGCAATCGGCCCGCGAAGTGAGTTCAAACTCGCCATGACCTTCTCCACCGCTTTCTTGCTGCTAAAGACTCCCCCAAAGATGTCCCAGTTTGCCGCGATCATCATTGAGAGCTCGCCAAATGTCGTGTAATCCAGTCGATCCTGAAAAACAGGTAATACTCCTATAAAACCTGATGAAACGCGTTGTTTTATGGTCTAGAATTTCCCTGAAGGCGCAGCAAATGGCCTGGAAAGCGGGGAAAAACGATGCGGCC
>JBAUBR010000381.1:0-40636 GCA_049676965.1 Occallatibacter sp. | reverse complement strand
CGACTCAGCTCCTTGCTGCTCAATCCTGTTCGCCCCAATCTGCCCCCTCATTCAAACCCAGAGGCAATCTAAAAGGGGGCATTTCTATCGAGCGTCCAAGGGGACATTTCTAATGAGCGTCAACACGCCCAGATTCGCATACACCATTGCACGCTATTGCACGCTGAAGCACACGTCAGTGCGAACGAAATCTTCTCCGCTGGCCTTCTCAAACGGCTGCCTTGATCAACCTGACCTGGTCGTTGGACGAAGTGGAAGCGCACGGGATCGAGCGTAGCTCAGAGGGCTTCACACCCCAACTTCCGCTTTCTGCCGGCGAAAAGCTGTTCGCGCAGTTCAACCGGTTGCCCGGCTTCGTAGGTTTCGGCCTTTTGCACCACTGAGTCGAAATAAAGAACATGTACTCGCTGGGGCCGCTGGCCTTCGAGGATCGAGCGGACCTCTGCCTCAAAGAGCCGAAGTTGCCGGGCACTCACCGACCCGGAGCAATCGACACGCATTGGCGTCCGAGGTCGCATCAGCGGTGTGCAAGAGATCCGGCTTGAAGCGCGGGAATGCAATGATCTCGGGCCGTACACCGGATCGTATTGCCCATTTGCACCAGTCCTTGAGGTCCGCTTCGAGCTTGAGATGAACGAACCTCTTGCGCAACGGCCGCGGCATCGAGAAGTGCACGCCGCGCTCCGAGGCGGGATTCCCTGCCGCAATAACGACCCAGCCGTCCGGCAGGACATATTCCCCGAGCTTTCTGTTGAGCACCAGTTGATAGCAGCCTGCCTGCGTCATCTGGGGAGCGGAGGTGAGCTGATCGAGAAAGAGGATGCCGCTCCCCGCGGTGGGAAGGAACTTCGGTGGCACCCATTCAGTCTGGTCCGCGGCGATCCGCGGGAGTCCCCGCAGATCGACCGGATCGAGTTGAACGGCGCGGACATCAAGGAACTGATAATCGAGGTCGTCCGCTACTTGCGCGACAATCTGCGACTTTCCTACCCCGCATGCGCCCCAGATATGAAGAGGCACACGCTCACCGATCAGCGCATGAAGCGCTTCATAGAGCTCGGAGGGTTTCATTTGGGTTATCCTCTTCCGGAATGCAAATTGGCTTGTGCTGGGAAACGGAGTTGCATCATAATTCAGGCCTGCTGCCCAGCGGGATGGAGATTGCCGTTTCCCGTTTGGGAAATGCCGGCCGGCTCGTCTCGAACCTCGTAATAGGGCAATGACCTTCAACCTGGCGAAGGGGCCGACTGTACGATGGATGATCGCGGTATATGAGGCTGGGCCGCGGTCCGGAAGATTCGGGTCGAATGCCGCAGGCACAAGTCAAGCTCACCGAATTCGACGACCTTATCCAAAGCTATTTAAAGGATTTTGTCGGCCGCCGCTGGCTCATTGAGAAAATCAGTGCCGCTCTCGATGAACATGGATGTCGATTCATCGTACTTACCGGCGGCCCCGGCGTCGGAAAATCGGCCGTCATGTCTCATCTAGCGGCGACGAACCCTCAGTGGCTTCGCTACTTCATCCGGCGGGATAGCTTTGCATGCTCCAACCATGATGGCCCACTCGCGTTCAGGAAAGTATCTACAAAGGTACATCTTCACATTGTCACAGACCTAGTTTAGAAGCAATCAGCGGTCTCATAAATGGTGGACGAAGTGTGTTGTATTTCTTTTCCGGCAGGCTGTACTGCAGCGTGGCGTAATGTCGGGATTCGGGAAGGGAGGTCCACGCAGCCGTAATGCTCAAACCTGAGCGTATCGTATTGATTCGATTACTAATAATGCAGCTAATGTCATCTATCAATCGTTTAATATGCGTGTTTTGTTGACATTCGACCATTTCCTCCGTTAGTGTTCTCACTCGGCACCATACTTCAGCCGGACCGACGGCACGAGAGGTCGATCTCGTTCCTCCCTATCGAATTGGGGATTTCGAACGGATGCATTTCTACGGCAATTCCTGAGTTGGCGTGGCTTTTGGATTCTGAACAAGGTCGCCGCTCTCGCCACGGCGAGTCGCGTCGACTCGAGTGTAATGGCTTCGGGACACAGTAACTCAGGAATTGCGATAGCGTGCATATCGCTTGTTCGGGTCCGTGAGGCCCGGCCGGAAAGGGAATTTCTTGTCGAGGATGGAAAGACGCAAAGTCATAAAAGGAATTGCGGCGGCGGCCGGCCTCATCTGTGCGCGACCTCCGATCCTGGCTCTTGGCCGGGATCAGTCTTCGATGGAGAAGTCCAACTTCGCCTTGCCAATTCGCGGCTTGGCGAATCAAGGCGGGAGACTTGTCCAACCGATCCAACTGACGATAGCGCATGCCGGTACGGACGCAACTCTGGTCGTGCGCGCCGACCGTCAAGAAGTCGAACGTCGCGTTCTGTCTGCAGGGACACATACGTTCAACGTCTATATCGATCCAGTTGAGACAGCCAGGCAATTGCTCGTTGACTATGAGATCGCCGGCAAGTCGGATTCGGCCGAAGTTCTGATAGAACCGGTACGCAAAGTGCAGATCTTCATCCTGCCTCATTCCCACCATGATCTTGGATATACCGATCTTCAGGCGCATGTTGAAGAAAAGCAGATGGCGAACATCTCCAAGGGGATCGAACTCGCGCGAAACACAGCCAACTACCCGCCGGGAGCCCGATTCGTTTGGAACCTTGAGGTTCTCTGGGGAGCAGACCTGTTCATGCGGACGAAGCCCCAGCCAGAACGCGAGGAGCTGATCAGCGCTGTGAAGAAGGGTTGGATCGGGCTGAACGGTATGTATGCGAACGAGCTTACCGGCCTTTGCCGGCCTGAAGAGCTTCTCCAGTTGTTTCGTTACTCAACCGAATTGGGCAATCAATGTGGAGTCCATGTCGATTCAGCCATGATCAGCGATGTTCCTGGATATACCTGGGGAACAGTCTCCGCGATGGCTCAGGCAGGTATTCGCTACTTCTCTGCCGCTCCCAATTTCTTCGACCGCATTGGGACCTTTATGGTCGAGTGGCAAGATAAACCGTTCTGGTGGGTCTCGCCTTCCGGCAATGAAAGAGTGCTTTTCTGGGTTCCGTGGACCGGGTATGCGATGTCGCACATCATGAAGCTGGACTCAGTGTGGGTCAACAAGTATCAAGCCAGACTGGATGAGGCCGGTTTCCCCTATCAAATCTCTTATATTCGATGGTCGGGCCATGGCGACAACGCCCTGCCTGATCCGGAGATTTGCGAGTTCGTGAAGCAATGGAATGAAGAATACGAATGGCCGCGCTTCTCCATTTCCACAACGAGCGATGCGTTTCGAGCATTCGAAAAGCAACATGGTCACCAACTGCCGGAATTCAAGGGCGACCTGACTCCTTACTGGGAGGACGGAGCGGGGTCTTCGGCCCTGGAGACACGAATGAACCGCGGAGCGGCAGAACGCCTGGTTCAGGCAGCCACGCTCTCTACGATCCTCGCGCCGCAGGCATACAAGGACGTCGATTTCGACGCAGCCTGGAGGAATGTTCTGCTCTATTCGGAACACACCTGGGGAGCGTGGAATAGTGTTTCGGATTCCGAGAATCCCTTTGTGACGCAACAATGGCAAGTCAAGCGCCAATTCGCAGTTGACGCCGAAGATGAATCAAAGAGGCTCCTCGACGGGGTGCTCGAGGCCTACGCAAGCGAAAGCGACGGCTCGGCCGTAGATGTACATAACACCTGTTCCTGGCCGAGGACGGAAGTCGCTCTGATCTCGAAGGAGAGGTCTCTGGGTAAGGATCATGTAAAGAACGAACACGGCGCATCTGTTCCATCGCAGCGTCTTTCGACAGGAGAGCTGGCCTTTCTCGCAGAAAATGTTCCGGCACTGGGAAGCGCGAGTTTTCATCTTTCAGCAGCAGCGCCGCACGCCCCGGCAAAGCGCGTTAAGGTGCTGGACGGGGTATTGGATAACGGTATTGTGCGCGCGAGAGTCGACGGCAAGAACGGCAACATCGTCGAGCTCATGTCCAGCAGGAATGCGCACAACCTCGTAGACACCAGCTCAGACGAGGCAGTAAATAAGTACCTGTTCCTTGAAGGCAAGGATACATCGAAGGTGAGCACGAGCCGGCCCGTGCGCATCGCAATCGAGGAACCCGGTCCCCTCGTTGCCACGATCCGTATCGAGTCTTCCGCACCCGGGTGTGTGGACCTGGTTCGTCGCGTGCGATTGAAGGCTTATGCCGATTGGATTGAATTATCCAATACCGTAAACAAGAAACGCGCGCCCCTGAATCCGCACCCAGGCGAAGGTGGGCCGGCCGGAGATTTTGCTCAGCATGAATCCAAGGAGAGTATGCAATTCGCCTTTCCGTTTGCCGTTGAGAACGGCCAGATTCACATCGACGTTCCTCTTGCGGTGATGCGTCCCGAAATTGATCAGCTTCCGGGATCGTGCAAGAACTGGTTGCCTGTGGGCCGGTGGATCGATGTTGCCAACGCGGAGTACGGAGTCACCTGCGCGACAGTCGATGCGCCTCTGGTCGAAATCGGCTCTCTTTCGGCCACCATGCTCGGCTCGCAAACCCATCCTGAAATCTGGCGTAAGCAGATTGAGCCTACGCAGAAGTTTTATTCATGGGTAATGAATAATCATTGGGGAACGAATTACCGCGCGTATCAGGAGGGACTCGTCGAGTTTCGGTACGCGCTCCGTCCACACGCCGGCTACGAGCCCGCGGCCGCCAGCCGATTTGCGATTGGCATGTCACAGCCCCTGGTTGCTTCGGCCCATGGGCAGCGATCTCGAACGGCTCTAAAGCTCCGGATAGATCAGGAAAATGTACTTGTGCAGGAATGCAAGCGAAGTGCGGACGGCAACGCGTGGATTGTCCAGCTTTTCGGCGCCTCAGGAGAAAACAGTAAAGCCAGCCTGGCGTGGACAGATCACACGCCGATCAAGATTTGGCGGAGCGACCTTCGTGAACAACCGCTTGATCAACTCGGCACACAGGTGGACGTACCCGCTTGGGGATTGGTTACGCTGCGCATTGAAGCTCTGCGCACATAGGCTCCGCCGCAATCGGCTTCAAGCCCGGATGACTTCAATTCCGAGTTTTTCGAAGGGCGCAGTTGCCGAAACAGGCGCGCCCGTATCGGTGATTAACTTGTCTATCCCCTTTGTTGGACAGAGCAGATACTTGCTGACAGAACCGAGTTTGCTGCGATCGGCTACCACGACTTTCATTTTGGTGTGGTGCACAAGTTTGCGCAGGACCTCGGCTTCGGAAGGATTCGTGCAGGTCAACCCTTGTTTAGCATCGATGCCATCGACGCCGATGAACATGATATCGGAAAAGAGCATCTCGGCCGCGGCGGTTGCGAGCGGACCCACGAGAGTGAACCAGGTTCCGCGGAGGTGCCCTCCCGTCACTATCACCTCGATGTCCTTCCTGTTACTCAATTCCATTGCCACATTCACGGTATTGGT
Organism: Occallatibacter sp.; assembly: GCA_049676965.1. GTDB lineage: Bacteria > Acidobacteriota > Terriglobia > Terriglobales > Acidobacteriaceae > Telmatobacter. The sequence goes on along the minus strand of JBAUBR010000381.1, from coordinate 35,187 downwards.
GATGATGGAAATGCCGCTGAGCACCTTGAGGCTTCGAACCACTTCGGTTGTTGTGGTGCCGCCGGTCAACGCGATTGTTTGGCCCGTGCTGACGAGATTAGCCGCCGCGAGGGCGATGCGACGCTTTTCTTCGGCAAAGCTGCTCACCTTGTCCTGGAATGAACTGTCATTCCGGAACGGCTCGTAGAACAGTGGTCCTATTCGTACGGCGCCGCCGCGTGTGCGCCTGAGCAAAGATCGTTTTTCGAGGTCTTCTAAATCGCGGCGAATGGTGGCGATCGATGCTCCGAGCGTCGTGCAAAGTTCGTCAATAGCGACGGTGCCTGTCTCCTGCAAGCGCTGAAGGATGTATTCGTGACGTGCAATCAGGTTGTCGCTCTTCGCGGGCATATTGCGTAGCCAAACAGGGTTAATCGTGTAGCCGCGCTCTACAATAACATGTTCGTGCGCGTACCGTCGTCAGAAACGCTCGAAAGTGCGGAAAAGAATCGCAAAGAGGAAGCCCCATCATGAACAGTACCTCGAGCGGGATTGTAACCCTCATCATTGCCGGTGTTACGAACGCCAGCTTCACGATGCCGATGAAGTACGCCTGCAAATGGGCCTGGGAGAACACCTGGCTCGCCTGGACAGTTTTCGCGCTCGTGGTTCTGCCTTTTGCGGCCGCCCTCGCCACCATCCCGAATCTGTCGATGGTTTACCGCTCGGCGGCGCCGGAGATAATTCTCGAAGTCTGTGGATTCGGTGCGGGCTGGGGAGTAGCGCAGGTCTTTTTCGGCCTTGCTGTGGATATGATCGGGATTACACTCGCATTTTCTATCGTCTTGGGAACATCTGCGGCTGTAGGCAGCCTGATCCCCATGGTGTCTCTGCACCGGGAGTCCCTCAACAGCGCTGCAGGCTATGCGGTGCTTGGCTCAATTGCTCTCATCCTTTTGGGCGTAATGCTCTGTGCCGCCGCCGGAAGGATGCGAGAGAAACCGAGCGCGCAGTCTAATTCCTCACAAAAACGAACCTCGCGGGGGCTGGTGCTTGCGATTCTGTGCGGTCTTTGCGCATCGCTGATGAATTTCGGAGTCGCTTTCGGAACACCGTTGGTTGAGGTTGCTCGCTCCTTTGGCGCAAACAAGCTTAGCGCGATCAACGCGGTTTGGCTGCCGCTGTTGCTTGCCGGCGCGGTTCCGAATGTTGTGTATTGTGCCTGGTTGATGAAACGGAATCGTTCCGGAGATAGGTTCCGAGTGGGGCATTCACATTGGGCACTGGCGGCGACGATGGCCCTTCTCTGGTTTGGAAGCACCCTGCTGTACGGACTGGCAGCCAGCCAACTGGGGAATTGGGGTCCAATTCTTGGATGGCCCTTATTCATGTCGCTTATCGTGATCACCGCGACTGTGTTGGGCATGTTAACCGGTGAATGGAAAGATTGCGGAGCACGTGCTATCGGCATCCAGTGGACAGGCGTGACTGTACTCGTGCTCGCGATTTTCGTCCTGGCTGGCTCAACGCGTTACTTGCGCTAATTCCGATGCTGGAGTTGACACAGATGTTGGCTCTCTCGCTGGATATGGGTGGCACGCATATTGGCTGTGGAGTCGTCCAGGACAATAAGTTGCTGGGTTCGACATCGCTCGATTCAGGGCTAGCCGGATCGCTCGAATCGCTTTTGCCTCGCGTCACGGAAGCGCTTAGGGCTCTCTTGAAGGATAGTGGCGCAACTGCGGAGGAGTGTGACGGCATTGCCGTCGGGTTCCCGGGAATAGTGGATGTGCGCAACGGCCGCATTCTCTCCACGTTGAAGAAATACGAAGATGTGATCCATCTCGATCTCAAGCAATGGGCAATGGAGCAATTCGGCCTTGGTCTTCGGATCGAGAATGATGCTCGGATGGCCCTGCTTGGCGAGCAATACGCGGGGGCAGCCCAAGGCGTGCCGGATGTGGTTATGATCACGCTCGGCACCGGAATCGGCGGCGCCGCAATGATGCTGGGAAAATTGGTGCGCGGCGCCCATGCCCAAGCCGCATGCCTCGGAGGCCACTTGCCGGTGAACTATCTGGGGCGCAAGTGCAAATGCGGAAACGTTGGATGTGCCGAAGCGGAAGCCGCTGGGTGGTCAATGCCGGGCATAGTACGAGAGACACCGGGATTCGGCGAATCCAGCCTGGCCAGCGTAGCGCGGATTGATTTTCAGGCGCTCTTCGCCGCAGCCCGAAACGGAGATGCTGTCGCCTGCGCAGTTCGGCAGCATTGTTTTGGCGTATGGGCGGCTAACGCGGTTGCGCTGATTCACGCCTACGACCCGGAGGTGGTCGTTTTCGGGGGAGGTGTCATGCGAAGCGCTGATGACATTCTGCCATTCGTCGTGGAGCACGTGGAAAAGCACGCATGGACGAGTTGGGGAAAACCCCGGGTGTGCGCGGCAATCTTGGGTGAAAACGCTGCGTTGCTGGGGGCAGTTCCACTACTGTCCGAAGACCTGCGGGCCATGTAAGCAATCCAAGAAAGCTAGAGGCCGTTGTCAACGTCCGGCAGCAATCATTAATTCGTCTCTTCATCTTCATCCCACGGAACTCCATACGAAGCATCTTTCAGGAATGCCGATCGAAATCGAAGGCCGGCCGCTGAAGTTCGGCGCCCGCTTGTGATCTTTATGCGTTTCTGGTAACAGTTCAATAAATGAATCTATCCATTCTCGTCTCCGCCGTCCTCTTGCTCGGATTCCTGGCGCACCGAGGGATGGTTGAAGCTCTAGCGCTCGGTCTCCCCTGCGATCCAGAACGTCCGAGGAAGGACCGATGAAACAGAAGCTCCGTACGTGGTTGGCTGGTGTGAGCTCGGCCTTTCCCACCACCTTCAGTCTCTACTGGCGCACGCTGCCGCTGGGCCGGATGAAGATGTTCCTGGCAGGGTACTTCCTCGTCGGAGCCGCCGGCGGTTTCGCGGTCGATCTGTTGCAGCTCAATGCTTCGCGCGTCGCCGGAGGTTTTTTTTGGCCTGTCTTAGTGGGCGCGGGAGCGATGGCGCTTAGGGCCGCCGCAATCAAAAGAGTTCGTCTGATCCCTCTCCTGTTTCTGCTGGTTGTCTTGACCGCCTGGCTGGGCTACTGGGCCTCGCACGTTTCGACGCCTCTCCCGGTCCCCGTCGCTGTACATCGGCGCGTGCTATTCGATGCGATCGGAATCTTGGTTGGTATCGCATTCGGGGCTCGATTTCTGCTGCTCTTCGCTGGTACGGAGGGCGTGGCCAGTGTACGTATGCAGACAGAGCTTTCTTTGGCCCACGGTATCCAGGCGACCCTGGTTCCGACTATCTCTTTCCAGAACGCGAGTTTCGAGCTATGCGGCAAATCGATCCCTAGCACAGAAATGGGCGGCGATTTGATCGACGTCATCGAGAGCGACGGTGGGTTAGTGGCCTACGTCGCCGATATCTCCGGCCACGGCCTGCCTGCCGGCCAGCTCATGGGGATGTTGAAGACTGCCATGCGACTCGCCGTGCAATTCCGCCAAATGCCGGTAGCCGCGCTCGAAAGTGTCGACCGCGTGCTGTCGGATCTCAAGGAACCTGCAATGTTTGCCACCTTGGCCCTGCTCCGCTTCGACGGCTCCAGTGAAGCCGAATACGCGTTGGCCGGCCATCCGCCGATCCTCCACTATCGGCACGGCAGCAGGGACACGGCCCGTCTCTCCATGGAGCAGCTTCCACTGGGACTGTTCCCCGGCGGTTTCTATGCCAGTAAGCGCGTCATCTATTCACCGCGCGATCTCTTCTTGATGGTTACCGACGGCATAACGGAAGTGGCCGATGCCAGAGATGAAGAATTTGGCCTGACCCGCCTGCAAGAGATCTTGACGCAACACGCTACCAGAGCCTTGCCGGAGATTTGGGATCTCATCATGCGCGAGGTGCGACAATATGGTCCGCAGGAGGATGACCAAAGTCTGCTCCTGCTGCGCGTGCTGGACCCGGCCATCTCTCTCGCAACCTGAATTCCAAAGGGGCGCAGGAAACCCAAAGATCATTTGGACGCACAATGGGCGAACCGTAATGTGCCCGGGGGCTTACACAGTGATTTCTCCCGGATGACGGGCCAACCTAAGATTGTGTGATGATTTTTAACCCCTTCCCCTCGGGATCGAAACGCACCTCGCACGGCACATCGAAGAACATGGTTGCGCGGGACTCGGTTGTATATTTCGGCCAATTCGGCAGGCCATCGTGATTGGGATCTCCCGTCCGCGCGAAGCTCACCCAGGCCTTGCTCAACTGTTTACTCAGTACGAACGCGCCCGGATCGCCTGCGCTGTAGTGATCGCAGACTTCGGCGTTGTCAAAGGCGAACGCGATTTCGCAGGCGTGGAACGTTCCTGGACGCTTGTTCAACGTTGGCGTACGCCAGGAATAAATGTAGGAGTAAGCGGGCGCCGCGCCTAAGTTCGCTTTCCTCGTGGCTTGCGCGATCGCGGGGATGCGCCATTGAGAAGCGGCGATGGCAGCCCAGAGTGCGAATGGATTCGCCACGGGATAATCCTCCCGGTAAGCAGAAATGATCGCAGCGCCATCACTGCCAAGGGTCTCCCGAACCAATCGATTCATTTCATCAGTGGTCATGGTGTCCGCGCCGGGGTGGTCGACTCCGTTGACACTTTCGTTGAGATTCGTGCCTGTAATCAGCGGGACATCCGACGAGACTGTGGCAGCTCCCGGGGCGAATGGATGATTGGGAAGGATGTGCCCATCCACGGTGGGTCCCCAACCGACTGCGGTTTCCCAACCATACCCGTCGCGCTGGAAAGGTCGAGACTTTGGCATTTTCTTCCTGGCCTCCGCGGCCGCACCCAACAGACGGTCCACGGGAATCTTCTGCAGTTCCCCGACTTGAGATCTCGATAGTCCGAGCTCTGCCATCAACAATTCCGCCATCTGTGAAGAATCGTCGGGGTTGAGCGCTTTCAGAAAGGGTCCGCTTTGAAAAATGGCGCGATGAAACAGCCCTTTCGCTGCAGGCATCGCCATCAAAGCGGCAACCTTCCCGCCGCCTCCGGATTGGCCGAATATGGTTACGTTCCCTGGATCGCCACCGAAAGCCACGATATGCGTCCGGACCCAATCGAGAACAGCGACGATATCGAGCATCCCGACATTGGCGGACGGCGCAAATTCTTCACCGCCTATTGTTCCCAGGTCGAGATAGCCGAAAACGTTGAGTCGATGATTGTGATTCACTAGAACCACATCGTGATTACGCGCGAGACTTTCGCCGTCATAGGAAAGTAAGTCATGCCCGGAGCCTCCGGAGAAACCACCTCCATGCATGAAGACCATGACCGGGCGTTTATGCGAACCGTTGATCTCCGGTGTCCAGATATTCACCCGCAGGCAGTCTTCGCCCGGCACTGCGGCAGCGGATCCGCGATGGAGCAGAAAGGCATCCTCGTCGGAATTCGCAAGGTTCTTTCCGTCCATATTGAAGTGCGCGGAATCCTGCTGTGGACAGACTCGCCCGTATGCAAGCGCATTGCGAATCCCTGTCCATGGTTCGGGTTTCGATGGCGGCATGAAACGCCTTGTTTCGGAGGTTGAAGCACCGTATGGTGCGCCTTTGAAAATGTAGACTCCGTTTCGCTCAAATCCACGGATTTTGCCGGCGCTTGTCTCTACCACGGTAGCTGAGTCGGAACAAATGACCTTGCTGCGCGCACATGGAACCGCGGCAGCTTGGGACTCGGGCGGCGTTTCCTCTGAAGACGGCGGCGGCAGGGCAGGGAGTGCGCTGGCTGAACCTGCCAATCCGATTCCTAGCGCTGCCATGCCCCCCAGGAGGGCGCGCCTTCCATTCGAAAAAGTCGTCGCCGGTTCAGTGGCGGCATCAGCTCGTGATTCTTTGTAGAGATCTCTCACGGTTGCATCCGACTCCACATTTGAGGTTGTCTCACATCGGCTGGCCCAGGATTTTGGGGAGCAGTCCAGGTGTCAGCGGCGCCTCCGTTGATCTCGCTGCTCATCATCCGACTGGCCATTACGAACGGACGAAAGCCTTTATTGTTCCGCAGCGCTTTCCGAAGGATAGTCCAACCGGCGAAATTGTGTATTGGCCGACCGATGCAGGCACAATAAAAGTCTCGGCATAATGGACTACGAATGGATCGAAGGATCCCGTCGGGCTTTCGACGATAGCTTCCTCTCCCTCAACGAGGTTGAGAACATTGACTGTCTCGAGCGTATCGTGAGGCGTCGAATCCGTAAACCAGTGCCTGCGTGTTTCAATGAACTCCAATTCGTGAAGCCCTGTGCGCTCCTCGCGCCAACCGGGCCCCTCTCCCACTGGTTCAATCCGATTGATCAGATTCCTCCGGACCCATTCCGTGTCGCGGTACCAAACGATGTTTGCCAAGCCGTGTTCGAGATGAATCGGTCTGGGCAAGCCGTTCATGCCGAGCCGGTCCCAATCCCACAACTTAAACGTGAAAATATACGGAGTTGCGCTTATCTCAAGAACCATGCTGTTTCTGCCCGAGCAATGAATGGTGCCGGCCGGAATCAGAAAATGGTCGTGCTTTCTGGCCAGAAAGCGGTTTACGTATGTCTCGGCGCTGAATGACACACTCTCGTCCTGAGCCGCTTTCAACTCCCGGATCATGGCCTTCCGGTCGCTATGCGTCTTAAAACCAAGGTACACGCTGCCGTCGTCGCCGGCATCGAGCATATAGTAGCTCTCGTCCTGCGTGTATTGCATTCCGAAATGCTCACGAATGAATTGGGTTTTCGGATGAACCTGCAGTGAAAGGTTTCCACCGCCCATTGTGTCGAGAAAATCGAAACGAATCGGGAACTCGGCGCCAAACCGAGAAAACACGGCCTCACCCAATAACTCACGCGGATAGAGAAGGGTGAGGTTCATGGCCGGAATCTCGACGCAAGTGCCTCCAAAGGAAAGCAGCAGACTGTTTTCCTCGGGGACGCAGTCGAAACACCACGCATAATTCGGCATCCCTTTGGGAAGGCCGCAAACCTCCTCCATCCAATGGCCGCCCCAGGGCCCTGGATCGAAATAAGGAACCACCCGAAAGGGACGACGGGCAACCTGCTTCAAACCATCTCGTACAGCGTCGCCGGTGACGAGTTTGGGAATATCTCCGTTCGTGTCAAGCCAGAAATCGATCTTCTCCAGGAGTGATTTCTTAAGATGGTCGGCGGCACGCCAATCGACGAAAAACGCCCGTTTGTATTTCTCGCCCGAACTTTCCTGCAAGTTGTCGGCGCCCAGATTCCCGATTGCATTCCGTCGTTGACGCTGTTGGATCTCCCAGCGAGCCATATCCGCATACACGAGCAGATCCGGTTCTGCTGAAACCAGCGACGCTCCCGTGCCGACAACGACCAGAAGCCCCTGCCTCCAGTTCTTGGCCCGTTCGCGCGCACCGGCGAGCTTTCCAGCATCGAAAAAATCCTCAATTCCAATCGAGTTCATTCGGCCAAACACAGGATCGTCGCCCAGCACACCCGATAGCAGCAGCTCGATGTCAGGCGGGCTCTTCAACAGTTCCAGCGTGGCGATGAGACCCGACGGCCGCATTCCCTCAACCAGAATGCTCGTGAGTGTCTTCTCAAATACGCCCGGATAGCACTCGAAACAGACCGTATATCGATCTAACGACGCGAGAGCCTTTAGCCGTTCCAGGATTCTGGGCCAGCCTTCCCAAGCTTCCGATCCAAACCCCCCAACCTTACAGACAGGGAATTTTTCGTAGTTCGACTCTCGTTGCATCGGCACTCAAACTCCATTCAACGTATCCCATCGAAATCAAAATCGATCAAAGCGATCTTGAAGTGAACGAACGATCGTATATGACGAGTTTGACGCCGCATAGGATCTCAATTGCCATCGAAATAACCTCAATGCATCAGATCATTCCGTCACTTCAACCGCCCTCTGCGGGAAAGTGGCACAGCCTCGTTTCCCGAATGCACGGCATTGCGATAAGGCATTTTATTTCTTCATCATGCCGAAGAATGCAACCGCTGTGAAGGCGCAAGACCTGACTTCAGAACAAGTAGGAAAACGGTATGTCTTGGAAATTAGAATCGCATATAAAGAGCGAAAGTTCAAGTAAAGATCATTATTAATGATTGACAAAACAAAAAGCGCTCGCGTACTATTCCCGGCAACCGGGAATACGCGGAATCGTCGACTTGGGCAATCTGGGCCGCGGTCCGACGGGATGGTGAATCAACCGGGCGAATTCGAATCCCTGATGGGGGCAAGTGGAGAACTGTTTTTGGGAGGATGGAGATGCTCAAGAGATCGTGGCTAGTGATTGCAGTGGCCGGATGCATGGCAATCGGCTTGAGGGCACAGACCACCAACGGCCTCGTCACAGGTGAGGTGACCGATTCGAGTGGCGCCGTCGTAACAGGCGCTCAGGTGAGCGTCGTCAACGGGGACACGGGACAGGAGAGAGTCGCCGTTTCCGATGCCAGCGGCTTGTATGTGGTTCCGCAGCTAGCTCCGGGCATCTACACGCTCACGGTCACGAAGGAGGGTTTTGCCTCGGTCAAACAGAACAACATTCAACTCCTGGTCAATCAAAGCTTGACCGTCGACCTCAAACTCTCGGTCGCTTCGACGGCTCAAACTATCGAAGTGAATACGGCGCCGCCCATGTTGAACACAACGTCGTCGACGTTGAGCGACGTCATCGAGCACGAGGAAACCGTCGATTTGCCCTTGAATGGCCGCGAGTTCACGCAGCTTGCGCTCCTGACCCCAGGAGCCGCGCCGCAGGAAGGCGGCCAGCAGTCGGGATTCACGGTTGCGCTGGGATCGGGCGGCATCTCTCCGGCAATCAGTGGGCAAAGAGCCAACCAAAACAACTTCACCATTGACGGGGTTCTGAATAACGATATTTACACCAATGTATGGTCGATCTCGCCGCCGCCCGATGCCATTGAGGAATTTAACGTCCAAGGGCACATTACCGACGCGCAGTTCGCCGTCTCGAGCGGATCGAACATCAACCTTGTCACCCGGTCTGGAACCAACCAGTTCCACGGTGACCTTTGGGAGTTTATTCGCAACGACGATTTGGACGCGCAGACATATCCCGATACAACGCGGCTCGTCTACAGACAAAACCAGTATGGCGCCTATTTCGGCGGTCCGGTCATCAAGAAAAACACGTGGATTTCCGGCTATTGGGAGGGATATCGTTACTCCCGAGCCGGCACCCAACTCGGCTCCACGCTCACCCCGAACGAAATTGCAGGCAATTTCTCAGGCGAGGAAGGAACTACACAGATCGGAACGGATAGTCTGGGCAGACCGGAATATGCGAACGAAATCTACGACCCGGCGACCAGCCGCCCCGATCCGGCGCATCCGGGAGAATTTCTCCGGGATCCATTCCCAAACAACACGATCCCAAACGGCCGTCTCAACGCTGCGTCGCAAGCTTTCGCTGCGGCGTTCTATCCCAAACCAAACCTGAACGTTGCGGAAGGGGTCCTGCCCAATTTTGAATCGACGGTTCCGACGTCGATTAAGAGCGACATCTTCGGTGTTCGACTGGATCACCAGTTTACCGCCAACGATAATGCGTTCGCGCGTTTTAATCGTTCCAATCAAAATGAGGCAGAACCGGCCGTCTTCAACACCTTGGCCACGGTGATTCATAACTACGCTCAGGTTGCCGCCCTGGGTTACACCCATACGTTCAATGCGAAAACCATTTTTAACTTCCGTTATGGATACAGTTGGCAAAACAACTTCGACAATACCGGAACATCGAATCCGGCTTTGGTGACGGCTATGGGCGTGAACGCCCAAATTCCTACACATGACGGCTTAGCGTTACCTCCCAATGTGGGCGTGGGCAATGGCTACAGTGGCATTGGGACTTTTGCCATCCCGCTTGGTCCGATACAGACCATGGACTATCACCTGGATCTTTCCAAGGTGATGGCCAACCACACGCTGGGAGTAGGCGGGATGTTTTACCACATCCGGTCTTACGACGACGGCTGGGGTGTATCGGCGTCATTCTCGCCTGCCGGCACCGCTCAAGATGGAATCACCGCAAACAACACCGGGTTCGGTCCCGCCAGCTTTATGCTGGGCACACTCGATGGTTATAGCCCGTGGGTAGGCTCCACCGCGGCAGACCAGACCTCGAACTGGTATGGATGGTACGCGCAAGATCAGTGGCAAATGACCCGCGATCTGGTGCTCACAGCCGGCCTTCGCTGGGACTTTGTCTCCCCAGCCAATTATCATCGCATCGAATCGGGGCTGGACATAGAGACCGGGCAGGTGTGCATTACTGGGGCCGTTCCTCCGCAGTTTCCCAAGGCAACGTGTCCGAGCGGCTATTTTTACAGCCAGTACAACGGCTGGGAGCCGCGTTTTGGTCTAACTTACAGGGTAGCGAATCGCACGGTGGTTCATACTGCATTCGCCGTGCTCGACGATCACAACAACACGCTGATCCAGGAGAATCAAAACATCCGACTCTCATGGCCCGGTGCGGCGGAGCCAAGTCTCAGCAGCTTAGATCTCGGTGCGCCGTCAGGCCAATACTTTACCGGCGTGGCCGACACCGGGTCGCCAACCACAGCCTATTGGAACGGCATGCCTGCTGCAGCCTCTTTGCTTGGGGCGAATAACCCGTTTTCAATTGGTTATGGAGCAGATCCACACAACAAAATCCCGTACTCCATCGAATATAACCTGGGTGTGCAGGAGCAGCTGCAGGAGCACCTGGTCCTGAAGATCGACTATGTGGGTTCGGTGGGCAGGCACGGCTATCTCGACAATAATGCGAACACGGCCATAACGCCCGGCCCCGGACCGGTCTCGGCGCGCGCGCCGTATCCGCAATACGGCATTTTCAGTTATTCGCTGAATGGAATGCCTTCCAGTTACAACGGATTGCAAGTGGAGCTCAACAAGCAACTGTCTTCGGGGCTGAGCTTCAAGGCCTCGTACACATGGTCCAAGTCCCTCGATTGGCAGTCAGATCCATACGATGGCGGGCCGGTTGATTTTTACAATATGCGTCCGGATTGGGGTCCGTCCGACTACAACCGGCCACAGATTTTCGTCCTCAGCGGCATCTATCAACTGCCGGTTGGAAAGGGCAAGCGGTTCCTTAACGGAGCCAATGCCTTTACTGACAATGTGCTGGGGGGGTGGAGCGTTGGAAGTATCGTAACCCTCGACTCCGGCGCGCCTACAAATGCCTTCGCGAATGGGGACGTTGCCAACACCGGATGGGGAAGCCAAAGGGCGGAGAGCACCGGCGCGAATCCATATTCGCCCGCTGGAGGAGGGGGAACTGCCTTGAAGCAATGGCTGAACCCTGCCGCATTCTCGCAGCCCGCTGCATTCACACGGGGGAACGAGAGTCGAAACGACTTGCATGACCCCTCCTACAAGAACATGGACTTCAACGCGACCAAGAACTTTCCCTTGTTTGAAACGACCAAGCTGGTCTTCAAGGCGGAGATGTTTAACATCTTCAATCACACCAACTACGGGACCCCGAACAATACTGTGACAACCGGTGATTTCGGCCAGATCGATAGCGCCAACGGTTACGGTCGCCTGGTTCAGTTCGCCCTGAAGGTTCAATTCTGACACTCTCGATCGCGCTGATGTTGGGGGCAGGCCCGTCCCCAGCTACGGGCCTTGCGCTATATTTGCTGGAAGGCCGAAGACAGCTTTGGGAAATGACCGCCGGACAAGGCCAATGAGTATCTCTCGCCGCCGGATGTTTTCTTATCTCGGTGCATCCCTATTCGCACCACGTCTTGCCGCGCAATCCGGCATGGCTTCGCGAGGGTTGCAGCAAAGACCTCGACCCGCGCCTTCGGGGCGGCCTTTTGGCGCGCACTTTACGGACATCGCAGCGAGCGCCGGGTTGGTCGCGCCGGTGATTTATGGCGGAGTCGATCGCAAAGACTATATCATCGAGGCGGATGGGTGCGGCTGCGCGTTCATTGATTACGACCACGACGGATGGGTCGATATCTTCCTGCTGACCGGCACCAGGCTGACCGGAGCGCCACCGGGAACAACGAACCGGCTGTACAAGAATAACCGGGACGGCACATTTACGGATGTAACCGAGAAAGCCGGTCTTCATCATGTCGGTTGGGCAAACTCAGTGTGTGTTGGTGACTACAACAACGACGGTTATGAAGACATCTTCTGCACCTACTACGGCGAGAACAAGCTGTATCGAAACAATGGCGATGGAACATTCACCGATGTCACCGCGCAGGCAGGACTGTCGATTGCTTCGGATAAATTCAGCTGGGGAGCCGGCTGTTCGTTTGTGGACTACGATCGAGACGGAAGACTAGATCTATTCATTTCAAATTACATTCGCTTCGACGCAAGCGCGGTGCCAAAACCCGGCGACAATCCATACTGTAACTGGAAGGGAATTCCCGTAAATTGCGGTCCCCGAGGACTTCCTCCCGGATTTCCCAGCCAACACGTTCTATTCCACAACAACGGCGACGGAACCTTTACCAACGTTACAGAAAAGGCCTCGATATCGGGACCGGCGCAAGGTTATGGAATGACCGTGGTTGCGGCGGATTTCGATGAAGACGGCTGGCAGGATATCTATGTCGCCTGCGATTCGACCCCGAGCCGGCTTTACATGAATAACCGCGATGGGACTTTCCGCGAGGAGGGCATCCTGCGCGGCGTGGCGCTCAACGACGACGGCGAGCAGCAGTCGGGCATGGGAGTAGGAATCGGCGACTTCAGTCTGAGCGGTCACCTCGATCTCTTGAAGACCCATTTCGTCGAGGACACGTCAGAACTCTTTGAAAATGACGGGAAGGCAAACTTCTCAGATGCCACGCTATCGAGCCGCATCAGCATTGAGACGAGTTACACCTGTTGGGGCGCGGGGATTGTCGACCTTGACAACGACGGATATCCCGATATCTTCATTGTCGCCGGAAGCGTATATCCGGAAGTAGAACGGAAGTTTCCTCGATACGCCGATAAATGCCCGCGTGTTCTTTTTCGGAACCTTGGGAACGCCACATTCGAGGAATTGGGCAAAGAGGCCGGTCCAGCCATCATGGAGCGGCATTCAAGCCGGGGCTGCGCCTTCGGGGATTTTGACAACGATGGCGATATCGACATCCTGATCGTGAACATGAATGAACCGCCCTCCTTGCTGAGGAACGACATCCGCGGAACAAATCACTGGCTGAAGGTAAAGCTCATTGGAACGGTCTCCAATCGCAGTGCAATCGGGGCGCGCGTTGTAGTGCACTATGCGGGAAAAGTGCAGGCACAAGCGGTGACAAGCCAGTCGAGTTTCTATTCCGCGAATGATACACGACTTCATTTCGGCCTTGGCAGCGCAACCAGCGCTGACATCGATATATTCTGGCCGAGCGGGCATAGTCAGTCATTGAAGAACGAGGCCGCAAACCATCTAATTACGGTCATCGAAGGCAAAGGGGTCAAATCGAGAGAGGAGTTTGAACGAAGAACGGCAGCAAGCACAACGAGGTGACAAGACGACGTCTGCTCCCCAGGCAAACTGCAAGTTTTCTCGCGCCTCTCAGGAGGCAGTGAATGAGTACGATAGAGATTAGAAAAGCAGACTGCTCTTTGCTGCTTTTTTATTCTGGTTACAGGGTGAGGAGGTCAATCCAATTGTCCAAGCGCTTTTGCGTTGCGTTTGTGTCTTTGTGGATGGCTTGTCTAAGTCTCAAACTGTGGTGTTCTCCGCAAAGCCCCGGGCCTGCATGCGACGCGCAAAGTGTGTTCCGGCTGGCAGACGCTGAGTTGAAACGCCAACGATACGATGAGGCCGAACGGAATCTCGACCGGCTTCTCGGTTGCAAGGCCCTGCGCCCAATCGATACGTTTAATCTCGGCTGGCTCTACGGGCGAGCGCACAACTTTAGAAAGGCGTTGAGCGAATTTAATGCTGTGAGCGGAGACGTACCCGACGCGAAGACGCACCAATATGCAATCGCCCTGGCTCAATTCGAACTCCAGGATTATCACTCGGCTATCAAGACCCTGACAAATACCGAGAGGCAGGACCTGAGCCAGGAATCCGCCAGCCTGCTCGCAGTGAGTTATTCGAAGCTCGGGCTCTACAGCGATTCATACTCGGTCCTGACAGACGAAATTCATCGCCATCCGGATGATCGGCCCGCCTATATGAATCTCGTCACGCTCTTGTTCGACGAGGGAAAGCTTGCGGATGCGGCGGACGTCGCCGATAAGGCAGCATCGACCTTTCCGCGAGATGCGGAGATGCTGGTCGTGCGTGGGGCCACGCATACCCTGGTTGGAGAAACCACCAAGGCTCAGGCGGATTTCCAAGGTGCGATCGAAGCATCGCCCCTCGACGGCTCACCACGATTCTTTCTGGCCGCATCGGAGTACAAAGACGGCAGATACGCCGCGGCCCGCGACGAGATCCTGCGGGCGATTCGAGCGGGAGTGAAGGACTCCGATTTGAACTATCTTCTTGCCGAAACTACGCTGCGACTTAATCCAACTAATATTGAAAGCGCATTGGCCGAGCTCAACAGTGCGATTGCCATGAATCCCAGGCAGGTTCAGGCGCTCTCTCTTCGGGGCAAACTCCGGCTGCAACAACACAATCTGAACGGCGCCGTGAGCGATCTCGAATTGGCTCACAGCATCGATCCCGCCTCCGTGAGCGCCACTTACAACCTGGCGCGGGCGTACTTCGCTCTGGGAAAGACGGAAGAGGCCAATGCACTCTCGAAGCAACTGGCTACTTCAGGCGCTGATGGGGTGAATGAATTGAGCGATCAAAAACTCAAGAATGCGCTTGGCCTACCGTCCCATGAGTAAGAGAGATAACAATCGACAGCAAAGATGACCGGCAAGGGCGAGTTCAAGCTTCGTTCCGCAGATCGACCCCGGCCTCTCCGGATCGGATGTGAAGCAACCCGTTTCCGTACCGCACGTGATGCAACTCTCCGCGGAATCCGCGTGGTACTCCGGCGTCCATCAACGCAGGTTTGCCTCCGGGCCTGGCGGCGAAGCCAAAAAGGGTGCCGATAATCGTCTCCGCAAAGGCGCCGCCGCCCGTGCACTCGCGCATACAGCCTTCCCGTTGAGCAATCCGCACCGGCGCATCATATTGGCGTCGATTGGGCCCATAAAATTCATGCGCCTGCGCGTAGACGCCTTCGTAAATCGCGGCCTGCGTTCGTCGTAGAAACGGAATGGCATCCTCCCAGTAACCCAATGCGCACATCGCATCCACCGTCACCGCCGGCCATGCATCGTATGCCCCCATCGATCCATGATCGGGACGGTCGGAGACGGCAGCGGCTACGTCGAGCATCGACTGCGCCCGCATCCACTTCTCCATCAATAGCTCCCGCTTCACGAAGCCGACCATCTCCCCTCGCACATTGCCTGAGAGATCGCTGGCCATGAAGCGGCCCACCGTTGCAAAGTCATAGCAGTGGCGCATCTCCACGCGGCTTCCGTCCGGGTGAAGGCTCACCCAGACACCCGTTCCCGGAACGTACAAAGTCATGACCGCCTTTACCATCGCATCCGCTTCGGCGTGCATTTGGCGGGCCTCGTCCGGCTCGCCGATTGCTTGCAGGATGCCGGCAAACTCGCGCATCATCCACACATCGGCCGCGTTGAACGACGGCACCTTGTGGATGTAGGTCGGCACGCATTCCAGCAGATTCCGCGCCTCTCCATAATCGGCCAAGGTGTCCGCGGGTGCGCGCAGCAGCTTCTTCCAGTTCGTCGCCAGCACGCGCAGCCGTTCAAGCACCGTCTGATCGGCGATCTTCTCGCGCAGGAAATCCATATCCTGCGTCACGCAGAGATAGGACCATGTCAGCCGGAAGATCGACAGATCATTGGCCGCGTATCCGCGCAGGTCCCACCCCGCCGGCACGCGTATTTTCTCCGGTGACGGGGGCCGCTGAGCCTTGAAGATGATCACTGCATCCGCATGAGGATCCTGCTCCAGGAACAACTTGAGCTGCTCCTTCATCTGCTTCGGTTCCAGCATGGCAAAGAGCGTCGAGAACAGCGAGGTATCCCAATAAAACACGGTGCCCTTCGCTCGCTCGCCGCTGGTGATAAAGGTGCGATTGCTCCACAGATTGGTGCGCAGCAACACCAGCAGCGTCAGCACGCTGCGATAGTAGATTTCGTGAATTGCGCCGTCGTCTGTCGTCAAGAGGGGCGCATTGCCTGAGAAGAACCGGTTGCCCGGCGTGAATACGGCGCTCCATCGCTCCTCCCAGACCCTCTTTGCGCGTTCCCACTGCGCCTCAAACCAGGCCGCCGAAGTCGCTTGATCCGCTTCGGCGCTTTGCCGGCCATTCACATCCGTTGCACTCATCAGAAAGCGAATCTCGCGGCTCTCTCCGGGCTTCAGAAGCATCGTCCATTGCACCTCGGGCTCCGTTGCCTTCGCCTTGGCTCCATCCAGAAAGTGGTAGATCGCAGTCGTCTTCCACTTCGCGTCCCTGGCGTTGGGGGAGTCGCGGTTTACAACGCGCAAACGAGCGCCCCCTCCCGCAAAATCATCGACGACCTCATCCAACAGTGCCACAGCCTGAATCTCAAGGCCGGCGGCGGCAGGTTTCAGCTCTCCGTCAGCGGCCACGCCGATACGAAAGCTCTTCTCCGCCGATCCCGCGTTGGTCAGCCTGAGGCGCCATAGAACGATCGTGTCCTCCATCACCAGCCGGTTGGTGGAGAGCACCTCCAGATCTCCGGCTGAGGCTCGCCGCTCCGCCTGATACGCATACCAACAGCAGCTCGAGCTGTCATACTGCCTGCCGTCGATCAGCAGGCGGCAGAGCGGCAATGTGTTGTACATGAACCACCGCGGACCGAAGCCCTCATAGAGCTGGCCGCCGGGGAAAAAATTTACGCCCACAAGGTCGGGTGCGCAGGCGGCCATCTCATGAAAGTTATGCAGGGAGGGCATATGAGCCAACTGGCTGCAATCCAGCCACCCAGTCGCCAGTTCGTCCAGCGTGGGAATCCGGCCAGCGTCCGGTGCAGCGCCAGGCTCCGCAACGCCAGCAAATCCTCTCTTCAAGGCGATGCCGGCCGAGAGCGCCGCAAGAGTTGTGCCCAAGAACCTGCGCCGGCTGATCCTCCCCGACTCAATTGGATCGCTCGCCATCTTCTTTCCCTCAGCGCAGCCTTACCCGGTGCAAGTGCCTTAATGGCCATACAACAGCGAGTCCAGGCTGCATGTCACGAGAATGCCCGAAATCTCGAGAACAGCTCCTTCCCACGACAGCTCCCCGTTTGAGAGTGTGATCGTTTCAGGCTCAATTGCTTCAACATGGAGCGCTCCTAATAAAACCGTGCCTCGCCCCCTGTCGACGGAGAATCGTAGCCGCATCGGAAGCGATTTATTCCTCATCAAGATTGATTCTTGCACGCATAACGATCATATAGTATGACTGGTATGCGGACAACCGAGCAGAGTTTCGTGTGAGTCCCGGAGAATGAGTGTCTAACAAGATGAAAGCGGAAATGTTAGTTTCAGGATGGTCGCTACCCGCAGCCAGCCACCAGCCTCCCCCCCCCATATTCGTCATTACGCAGGTTGGTGGTAGCGTTCAGAAACTGGTGCACCGAATCCTCGTTCGGGCGAATCAGATCAGATCCGCTTGAGAATATAGCGCGCTGATCAGTGAGCCCGCATCATCGGTCCGCGGCTCCTGAACCTTTCCTGCGCGATTCGGTCTGAGCAATCTCTCGATCGTCTTTAATCGCCCTGAACGGCCATGAGATCCCATGACAATGGCCGACTTAAGGGGAGCAATCGATCTCGGTGAATGTAGACGATCAGGGAATCGCCAGTTTTGCTGGATTTCCGAAGAGCATCCGTGGTGCAAAAAGATCATTGTTCTTCACGACTCACCTCTTGGTCGGGCGGCCCTGCGGCAGCGGCGCGCGACCCGCGCTCGACGCGGTGAAAAAGCGCAGGATGACCTCAAGTTCCGCTTCCGAAAATCCCTTCGTCACCTCGGCAAACTGCTTCTGGACACCCTTGTAATTTGCGTCCACGCGTTCTTGCCGTGCCGGCTGCAGGCGTATCAGCACG
Source organism: Occallatibacter sp. (assembly GCA_049676965.1). Taxonomy (GTDB): domain Bacteria; phylum Acidobacteriota; class Terriglobia; order Terriglobales; family Acidobacteriaceae; genus Telmatobacter. The sequence continues at coordinate 17,059 of JBAUBR010000381.1, read as the reverse complement.
CTGCGCCGGTCGTCGGGATTCGGCTCGCGACGCACGTACCGAGCTGTTTCTAAACGGTCAAGCACCACTGTCACGCCGCCCGAGCTGAGCCCGCTCCACTGCGCGAGTGCCCCGGGCGTCATGGGGCCTAACAAGTCGAGCAGATTTACGAACTGCATATCCGTGGGATGTAGACCGAGTGCATCTGCCGCACGTTGGCTCAGAAAGCTGGCGCCTGCGATGAAGAGCCGCACTGCGCGGCGCAGGGAAGGGACTAGGGTTTTGTTTTTACGGCTTGACATATCGTTCCCCTTACTCTAGAAGAATCTTATTGAATAAGAAAGTATCGTCCTGGAAATGTGATTGAATATCATGGGTGAAATAACCAAATCCGTAAACAGTACACCTCAGGGCGGAGGTTGGCGTCCCTCCCTCACGGTCGCCATTCTCTCACCCCTGATCGCGGAAGTACTGAGCGGCGCCACCAAGTTCAGCGTCCTCTTTGCGCTCGTACCGGAGATCCTCGTCTGGGGTTGTGGCGCGCTGCTGATTCGCGAAGTCGTGCGCCGATGGCGCGGCGGCTGGACGAGCATGCTGCTGCTCGGGCTCGGTCTCTCAATCGCCGAAGAATTTCTAATCCAGCAGACCTCGCTTGCGCCGCTTCCATTCCCGGGTGCGCTCGCCCACTACGGGCGTGCGTGGGGTGTCAATTGGATTTACTTCCTTTTCATGCTTGGCTACGAAAGTGTGTGGGGCGTTTTGGTGCCCGTGCAGGTAGCGGAAATCTTTTTCGGGAGCCGCCGCCACGCCCCCTGGCTTCGCAATCGCGGCCTCCTCATTGCTGCCATCCTCTTCCTGTTAGGCTCGCGCATTGCTTGGTACGCTTGGATCAAGCGCGTGCGCCCCGTGATCTTCCACCTGCCGCCGTATCATCCCGGCGCTCTTATCATCGGATCCGGCGTGTTCGCGATCGCCCTGCTCGCAATTCTTGCGTATTTCGTGCGTCGCGTCGGAACCGGAAAGCCCAATCCCGCACACGGCGCGCCGCCTCCGTGGGTCGTCGTCGTGCTGGCCTTCGTTCTCGGTTGCCCGTTTTACGCGCTGATGGGCTTTGTCTTTGCACCGCAAGAACCGCACGTCGCCTTCGGAGTGGTCATGGCCGGCGGAATTGCGTGGGCCGTACTGGTCTATCTACTGGTTGGTTACCTGACCCGCTCCGCGTATTGGAGCGACATGCATCGCTGGGCACTCACTTTCGGCTCAACACTTCTTTGCATGATTGCAGGATTCTCCGGCAGCAGCGGGTGGAAGCCGATCGATTTCTATGGAAAAGTGGCCTTGAATCTCCTGGCCGTGGTCGCATTCTTTCTGCTCATGTCCCGCGTGCGCCGCCACCAATTGGCTGGAAAGCCCGCTGCGGAAGATCCCTACGGCGGGTAGTTTCCAGCGTTGGTCAAGCGCCTCAGCTTCACCTCGGTAGTCGGATGCAGATCCCAAGTTATTCGCTCACAAAATAGATACCGGAAAACGTCAGTTTCAAACGCCGCACGGTCCGGCCATCCGGTTCCAGCTGCGCATCACGGAAACAGCCGCCGGGATTCTGAGATACCTTGACTGCACGGTTCCTTCTGTTTCGTGCATACTGATCGCATTTTCCGAGTTTACGAGCGAGGTTGGATTCGAGGTCGGAGATGCCACCAGTTCACGCTCCAAGTCAACGGCCGGTCGCGCTCCGTTGACGCTGACGCCGAGATGCCTTGAGCGGCAAGGCGGTTCGCTCGTGCCTGACTTCGATTGCCTATGAATGAGACGTATACTGCCCGGGGGTACACACATCGAAGATGACGACAAGAAGAGAGCTTCTCCGATTGGCCGCGCAAACCGCGACTGTCACCATGCTGGGTAGTCATCGCGTTATCGCTGCGGTTCGTGACGAAGCGCAGCGTGCGACCGCGCGACCTGGAAGGCCGCTTCTCGATTTGCAGCAGCGGTTTGTGGAACTGCGTTTCGGCATGTTCCTGCACTTCAATATGGCTACATTTCAGGACCGCGAATGGGGCGATCCCACGTCGTCCGCCGATCTCTTTCATCCCACCGCTCTCGATACGGATCAATGGGCGTCGGCGGCGCAGTCTGCCAACATGACGTGGGGATGCCTGACGACCCGGCATCACGACGGCTTCTGTATTTGGCCGACCAGGACTGCGGCGGCAAACGTGAGCCAGGCGGCGCATTCGACCGACGTCGTGCGCGCCTATGTGAATTCGTTCCGCAAGGCCGGATTGCGGGTGGGACTCTATTATTCGATCTTGTCGCTGCGGGACGACATCCGTCACTTCAACATCACTCCGGCGAAGGTCCAGCTGATTAAAGATCAACTCACGGAGCTGTTCAGCGATTATGGGGAGATTGACATCCTCATCACCGATGGCTGGGATGCGCCGTGGAGCCGCATCAGTTATGAAGAAGTACCGTTCCACGAGATTTACGAGCATGTCAAGAACCTGCAGCCCAACTGCCTGATCTGTGACCTCAATGCCAGCCAATATCCTCCGGGCGGACTGTACTATTCCGACGTAAAGGCATTTGAGCAGAATGCAGGGCAGAAGGTTCCAGAGGGCAGCGACGTGCCTGCCCTTTCCTGTGTGACCCTCACCGATGGATGGTTCTGGAAGCAACGAGACGCGAATGGACCTCTCAAGCCGATGAAGACGGTGGTCGAGGAGTGGCTCGAGCCGCTCAATCGCAGACATTGCAACCTTATTCTGAATGCTCCGCCGAACCGCGAAGGACGGCTGGCGCCGAACGTTGTGAGCCGCCTGGAAGAGATTGGGAAGGCATGGAAGCATCCCGGACCCATGGAAAGACTCAGCGAGCATGTCGTGATCACGACACGCAATCTGGCGACGGGCAAGCCCATTCATGCCAGTTCTTACCCGGATACCGTAGGGCCGGATGAGGCGAACGATGGTGACTTCCGATCGAGTTGGTACCTCAATGAGGGACAAGCCTCGGGCTGGTTAGAAGTAGATCTAGGAAAGCAGGAGAGCTTCAACGTTGTCTCGCTCGTGGAGCCCGTCGGCAGATGGGATGACTACCCGGAAAGCCGCATCCGCGGCTATCGATTTCAGCACTGGAATGGCGAGAATTGGGTTACTCTGGCAAGCGGTGATACACCGGCGCCAACCACAATTCATCGCACCTCACGCGTCTCGTCGCGGAGGGTCCGTCTGCTGTTGGAAAGCGGCAAGGACATGCCTCACATTGCCGAGATCGGTGCCTATGATGAACCAGGTTAAGTGTAACTTCCAGACTGGAACAGCAAGGGCGGCCCGGATGGGCTACACCCTTGGCGATCACGCTTACCTGCGAGTCTGCAGCGATCAGTTCACCCACATGGCAGTCCTCGCAATACTTGCCTCCGACTTCCTCAGCAGTGCAACCACTCCAGCCCAGACCGACGTCGCCGCACCCTGGGGAATCGACTTGAACTGGAAAGGCGGCTCGCCTGCTGCGGCACGTTGTTCTCGGATTTACTGGACCCATGCATCCATGGCCCCATCCGGCATATGTCGCGCAAGCTCCGTCGCGATGCCGCTATCCTCAAGGAATCTTTCATGGCTCTCGCGGATTTGAAAATTAAAGGAGCGCAACCCGCAGCCAAACCTTTCCACTTTGCCGACGGGCACGGCTTGTTCCTGGTCCATCGACTGACAATTCACGCGCAAAAAGGCGCGACACAAGTTCGGATACAAAAGAACCGAAATCATGCGGTCAGAGACCTAGTGCTGCTCGCGGCGAATGGTATATGTTGCTGTCGCGACCGCGCTGTCGGCGTAGCCTGCGGCGACGGCGATTGCCCTGATGGTTTCGCTCTTGGAAACAGTAATTGGCCCGGCTCCAAGGCAACCGTAACAGCCATTATTGTTGGTAAACGCCGTCGAGCTGGTCGTCGGCGTGGATCCATCGGTGGTGTAGTAGATCGTATTACCATTACCGTCGGTACCATTGGTAGCGTCGCTAAGGTACACCGTCTGGGTTCCATCGTAGGTTCCGGACGACAGGTTGAAGACCGGCGTGTCGGTTATCTCGGCACTTCCGATGGTGTAATGCACCGTGCTTACCGCGCTGGGCTTCGAATAGCCGGGAACTACGGCGATAGCTTTCAACGTCTCCGAGTGAGAGACAGTGATCGGCGTAATCGATCCACTGTCGGGGTTGCTGTTGCACGCGGGGCCGGCATTACTGCACGCCACCCCGATATACTTCGTCGATTTGGTGGTCGGTGTCGTCCCGTCGGTCGTGTAGTAATAGGTTGCCGTGGCGTCCCCGGCACTTGTGGTATTCAATGTCACTGACAGTGGCGCATTGGAGGCATAGCGGCCGCCCGGCGTGGTGAAGGTCGGCGGAGCAACCTCCGAATCATGCACTGTGACTCGAATCGGCGTGCTCTGGATCGCATTATTTACGGCGGATGTATTCAGGGCGTAGAGCGTATAGGTCTGCGTCTCCCTGGGAGTGATCGTTACGCTGCCTCTGTCGGATTCAAGCCTGACCGGGCCAATGTTGTCGATGTAAGCGTAGGTGCTGCCGGTTACATGAAAATCGAAGGTGACGGGGGTTCCGGGGGCTACCTTGGTTTCCGATGAAGTAAAGCTTTCGATCACCGGCACGGTCCCGGGATACTTGGTGGGCGCCGTCGCGGAATCCATACCGGGGTATTCGGGAGTCATTTGCACCACTTCGAAGTCGGCCGATGTAATTGCATGGGGGCCGCTGTGCAAATTGCCGAGATCGGAGTCGTCCCATCGTGGATCGGTATCGCCGACGACAAAGAAGTTGCTGCCATTGTCCGCCAGGATCAAGCCGTAAGTCTTCATCGCGGTGAGAATGGCCTGATTGATGGGCGAGAAGCTCGAAATGTCAACGTTCGCCTTCAGGCGCAGGCGCGTCCCCATGGGGAGCAGATCGGGGGTGGTGTTGCTGCTCGCGGCATGACTGGCGGGCAGCACGAAGTATCCGCCATTGCTATCTCCTTCTGTATGTTCCATGGTAAAGCGCAAGGCGTGATTGATTACTCCCGAAGCTGCTTCGTCGTAACGCACCAATCCGGCAAATATCGACAGTCCGGCAGCATCCGCCGAAGTCCAGCCCCAGGGCCGCGACACGAATTGATTTTTCGTCATGTCGAAAATCGTCTCGCTCGAAGAATTGAATGAGCTATTGCAGCGATTGGTGTTGAACGTCTCGTAGAGCCAGCATGTGTTGCGGTCGAGCACCAGCGTGTGAGCATCGCTGATGTAGGTGTCGGGCCAGCCCGCGCAGTCGGCTGCATCTCCTTCGATGGGTACGGTGTCCCCTCCAGGATATGGCGCTAGAACCACGTCGCTTTCAGTTGCATAGTCGATCACTTTGATTGGCACCTTGGGGGTCTCGCTGGAGTCTACGACGATATAGGGAATGCCACCATCGGCGGGCGACGCTCCAAATGTGGGATGCAGCTTATAGCCGCCAGCGGCGGCCCACACGGCGGCGAGTTTGGCGGAATTGGGGTCAACCGGGGCCTTATCGATCTTGGTGTTCCAGAGATTGCTTTCTACGAACGGGAGAAATCCATTCAAATCTCCGCCGCGTGGTCCGTATGTGGGGCTGCCGACCTTCATGTTGTGACAAGCTTCCAGCGACCCGTACTGCGGATTTTTCTGCGCCGAAATACCGGATGAGAACACGAACAGGGCGGCACAGGTAATGAGGGACAGCTTCCCGGGTGGGAGGAAGGCGCCCACCGATGAAATTTGGAACCGCGCAGATGTCATGATGCTCCTCACCAGATCTTTCTTTGAGCCGCGAGCAGACTGAATGCTCAATGCGACGATGCAGAAAGTACTCTCCACTTCTGCGCTTTGTCAAGCATTCCTCTATCTTTTCATTGTGATTTTGTTCTTTTTTTATCTATTTGCCGGAAGAAAGCTCTGCCAGGGCCTCCCGGGCGAGGTGGTGAGACATGTGGGTATCTGCAAGAATCAGAGTCTTCTCGAACGATGCTCTTGCCTGCTCCTTTCGATCGAGCGCAGCCTGAAGCATGCCGACCGTGTACTGCCAATATCCCGAGTGGGTGCTGGCTGCCAGACTTCTCTCCGCCTCAGCCAATGACTCGGCGAGCCGTTGGCGCGCCTTTACCGCGTCGTATTTGCCCAGGGATTCTTCCGCCCGGAATGCCCACACCAGATCCACGAAATCGGCGCCTGCCGCGGCCTTCTGTAAAAAGTCCTCCGACTCCTTTGCATGACCGCAGCTTCGTGCAATCCCGGCGAGCTTCACATCGTCTCGCGCCGATCCTGTGTCCAGTCCCATCCCCGATTGATCGCGATCGAGGAAGCCTGCAGCCTGTGTGCAGTTGTGCGCCTTGGCCCACGCTTCGGCCTGCATCAACTCGATCTCGAACAACACTTGCCCCGATGTTGTTCCCCCTTCTTCACTGGGAAAGAATCGACCCTTGAAGAGCGCTAGAGCCTGCTCGTACTGCGCTGCCTCGGCGCGCGTCAATGCAAGTTGGTAGACCAGATCCGCAGGCATCGTTGAACCTTTGGCGTCAGCGGAGGGATATTGGGAGAGAGCGGCCGCCCGCTCCGCGGCAGATGCCCCTGTCACACTCATCGCTTCATCCAGGCCAACGTACACTTCCTGATTTTCCGGATCGTTTCGAATGCCTTCGCGGAATGCCGCCAACGCGCCTTGCGGGTTGCTCTTCAACTCCAACAGCGCATTTCCCAGATCGACGTCGACCACCCGCAGATGCGGAGCAAGCTGTTTTGCCTCCGCCCAATGAGCCATCCCTGCGTCAACCAGTCCTTTCGAAAAGAGCAGCGTGCCCAGCAGGTAATGAGCAGTGGCGTCTTTCCCATTGGCCGCGAGCGCGGCCTCCAATACAACCCTGTCAGTGTCCGACGAAGGAAACACGAGGTTTGTAGAAAGCTGCGACGCTGCCTGCCAGTTTGGCTGTGCGTCGGCGCCGAGTTTCTGTTTGCAGTATGCAGCGTAGTAAAGCACCAATGGATGTTCCTGTGGCAGCACCGAGCCCGGTTCGCTCTGGTCCGCAGGCGCGGGAGAATAGATTCGATCGAGAACGTCCAGCGCCTTCTGATAGAGCCCAAGTTGCATGTACTCGGCCGCCACCCGAAGGACGCGGTAAGGATCCGCGGCCAGGTATTCGAGGTCCGGCTTCCCGGTGCTTTCTTTCAGAAAGGCGCTCAACGGATTCTCGGTTAAGCCGAGATTCGCCATCCGGTCTGCTTCAGAGTGCTCGCCGAGCGCGCGCAGTACTGCCTCCAATTCCTCCTGCGCGCGAAAGTTTGCCGGCTCCGCAGCCACGGCCGCGTTCAAGAACGACGCCGCGCCCTTGAGGTCTCCTTCTCTTGCCCGCAATTCCCCAAGACGGATCGCAGCCGGCCCGCGCCGATCGGCTTGACGGAAAGCGATCTCATACGACGTTTGAGCCTCACGCGATTGTCCCAGACCTTCTTCTGCGATTCCCAGGTAATAGGCAACTTCCGAATTGGGGGTGTCGCGCTTTTGCGCCTGTTGAAGCAGGCGTTCCGCCTCGTCAAACCGCTGCAGTGAGGCAGCCAATCTTCCCGCCGCGACTGCCAGCGACTGGCTTTGCGGATACTTGGCGAGCGCGCTCTCGTAGGTGGCAAGCGCAACTACGGCCTTTCCGTTCAACTCCTGGTTTTTGCCCACCTGCAACCAGTCGTCCTCCGACCTCAAGGCCGGCTCTGGAAAGCTCAAAACTTCCTGGCGCCCTGTTTTAATCGTCGAATCCGGGTCCCAATCGTACTCGCCATCAATCTGCTTCAATAGCGATTGGCCAGCTTGATCTTTCAGCTCGAAGGTTACCTTTCCGGACTTCTCATTGGCTGCTACTGAATGCGACCAGGTTGTCTCCGGCGCCAGATCCATGGTTCCGGTCCACAGAGCGGTCCCATTCTGAGTGAGCGAAATCTGCGCTCCCTGGATACGCTGATTCACATTGAGCGTTACCACCACATCGGGGCCATGCGCATCGAAATGAACCACGCCGGCCTTATTCGCCCGCGAGATTCCACCCGTCCCGCGCACGGGCATCCAGTATTCGCTGAAGCGGATGGTCTGCCCGGGCTCCAGAAACGCATACGTTTCCTGGTTGCGAAACAGCCCCGCCTGCACTTCGACGTAGGCGCTGTCGTTATCCGAAAGCGCCTTGCGCCAGTCGAGACCTGCCTGATCGACTCCCCATGACCAGATCTTTTTCCCTGGAAGGTCCCGATACTCCGCAAAGTGAACTGTCCCTGTCTGCGTATGCGGATTCCAGATGCCCATGAACGGCTCATGGCTTCCATGCACAAAGAACGACACGGGGCCATCGGTCTGATTCTTGATCACGCTTAGGTCCTTGCCTTCGGCGTCGACCGGCCACGGATATACGTCGGTGTACCCGTGCGAGGCGACAAAACGCATGGGGTATTCGACGCGCGAATCGTCCCACACCTGCACACCGGCGTTGTTCCACCAGTAATAGCGATGGCGAATATCGCTGCGGTTATACAGTGTCACCCTTTCTTCCAATAGCGTCGAACCGGGCCTCAATACCAGTTCCACTTGCCATTGCATGCCGTACGGACGATCGACATTGCCCACCCAGACCGACGCGCTTCCGTCATCGTGAGACGCATAGGCGAAGTCCACCGGCGACATGGAAACCCAATTGTGCGAGATGGGGAAGTTGAATTCGATGCCGAATGCAGCCCACGCTCCGCGATATCCGATCTCCGCTTTCTTGATCGAAGGGTTGGCATAGAACATCGCCTGGCCGCTGATCTTGTCGACGCACGTGTAAAGGTGACCGCCGATGTCCGGCAACACGGAGCACTTTAGGTATTCGTTCTCGAGGAAAATCGCACGCCACGCGTGGTCGGCCTTCACGCCGGTCAGATTCGTTCGCAGCGTGTAGGGATAGTTGAAGCTGTTGGTCTGATAGGCATCGAATGGCGGATTCGGATCGGGCCGGCCTTCTTCATAGGTCGGCAAGGTGAGCGTGCCTTGCCAGACCTTCACCGGAGCCGCAGCCGGTTCGCAAATCGCAGAGAGCGCTGTTCCCGTCAGCAACAAGGCAAGGCAAGACCATCTCTTCATGAACCCCCCGTTTCCTCATGCGTCCATTGCGCTACAGCGGTTCCACAATTGCTGTATCCCCAATCCACTACCCTCAAGTGGCTTTTTCATCAAGAAAAAGCCACCTTTCGCGATGCCAAACAGGACACGTGAATTGTGGAACCGCTCTAGGTCGCAGAAATGCAGCTCTGTCACGTTCGCTTTATTTCGAACGCGGTATTTTAATTTGCCAGTATACAGGTTACGGAGCGCCTTTTATTATCTTTTAGTGTGCATTACCTTTCGAATACTTGTACAATTCTTTTCGCCGAACGGAGACTGACCGGAATCCATCGCAACCGGCACATTGCGCAAAAAGAGCTTCCCCGAATGGAAACAGGTGAACTTTTGACTCACGAATCAAGCCGCGGAACTGACCGTCGCACCTTTCTAAAGCTGGCCGCGGGCACCACGCTCGCCTCTGGAATGAAAGCACGCGCTTTTGCGCGGGTGGATGCGCCGAACCAAAAGAAGATCTACCCCGACCGCTGGGTCTACGTCAGCCGCTCCTTCAACTCCGATCAGCACGTGGAGGATGTGCGCGAAATTGCCCGAACGGCATCGGAGCATGGCCTCACCGCCATTGTTCTTTCGGGCATGGACCGCATCAGCCGCGGCTCCCCGGAGTATCTGGAGCGGTTGCGCAAGGTCAAAATCATTGCCGATCAATATCGCCTCGAGATCATCCCGTCTGGATTCAACACCGGCTACGGCGGAGCCATCCTGGAACACAACAAGAATCTGGCTGAAGGCATGCTGGTGAAGGATGCTCTGTTCGTCGCGCAGGATGGAGAGGCTCGCTTTGTTGCGGACTTGCCCACAAGGCTCCAGAACGGAGGCTTTGAGCAGTTCGAGGGCGACCGATTCACCGCATTCGAAAAGCAGGACGAGCCGGGAAGAAAGACCTTCGTCGACACCGATGTCTCCCATTCCGGCAAAGCCTCAGTGCGGATCGAAAACTTCGGCGACACCAAGGCAGGCATCGCACGAGTGGCGCAGGAGGCTCGTGTGACTCCTTACCGGTGCTATCGCGTCAGCGCGTGGGTGAAAACTGAAGACGCCGCGCCGGACTCGCTTTTTAGCATCAAGTCGTTCACGCCAGATGGACGCGACTTGAGCCCCTTCGAACCGCCTGCTCCTGCTCCCACCTCTGGCTGGAGACACGTGACCACCGCATTCAACAGTTGGTATGCCGATCGCGTCGAACTGAACTTTGGTGTCTTTGAAGGCGTCAAAGGCAAAGTCTGGGTGGACGACGTAGAGATCGAAGAGGTGGGCCTCATGAATTTGGTCCGCCGCAAGGGCACGCCACTCACGGTGCGCGAAGAGGCCACCGGGACCGTCTATGAAGAGGGCCGCGACTTCGCGCCGGTGTCCGATCCGAATCTCGACTTCCAGTGGACCCACGAAATGCCCTCCATCCACTTGACTTCGGCAAGCCGGATCCGGAATGGCGCGCGGTTGCGCGTGAGCTACTATCACGGCACGACCATTTACAACGATCAGGTCTCCGCATGTCCGTCGGAGGCGCAGACCCACGAAATATGGAAGGAACAGTTCCCGCTGATCGAGAAGTATCTGGCCCCGAAGCGCTACTTCCTGAGCGTCGATGAGGTTCGCCTCTTCAACCGCTGCGAGGCATGCCGAAGCAGGCACATGGAGGCGTCGGCGATTCTGGGCGAAATGACGCAGTGGCTCTACAACGAGGTGCGCGCAGTCAATCCCAAAGCGGAAGTCTTTGTATGGTCTGACATGTTCGATCCCAACCATAACTCGGTCCGCCAATACTACTTTGTCGACGGGTCGCTGGAGAACACCTGGAAGTATCTGCCCAAGGATATGGGAATCGTCGCCTGGTATTTCGAAAAGCGGCGGGAGAGCCTTGATTTTTTCTCATCGCGCGGCTTCCGGACCGTTGCCGGAGCCTATTACGATGGCGACGACCTCGGCAATCCCGAAGGATGGCTCGAAGCAATGGATACCACGCCGAACGCGGCCGGAATCATGTACACCACGTGGTCGAGTAAGTATGCGCTGCTGGCGCCATTTGGAGATCTTGTTTCGAAACGTGCATGAAAGCGAGAGCGGTGACCATGCTGCCGAACAGAGTTATCGGCCAAAAGTTAGGTATCGCAATCGTGGTCGTTTTCACCACGCTTGCCGGCGCCGCGCAAGCGCCGGCCACAAACGCTTGGAAGGTGATCGGACCCGGCGGGGGCGGCACCACCATCGCCCCAACCATCAGCCCCCACGATTCCCGTCTTGTGGTTGAGCACTGCGATATGACCGGCGGTTACGTGACAAGCGACAGAGGCCTGTCATGGCACATGTTCAATCTCCGCGGCGGCATCGAAGTCCTCACCTTCGATCCTGTAGCCCCGCATGTGATCTATGCCGGCAATTCGGCCCTTTGGCGGAGCAGCGACTCCGGCCGAACCTGGAAGATGCTCTTTCCCAGCCCCGACAGGAACACCATTGAACATCAACTCGGCGACCACTCCGACTACAGCCTAACTTCCGCCGATCCAGCTTATCCCGGCGGAGATATCTCGGCCATCGCCATCGCTCCCGCAAAAGACGCGAAAAACGGGCCGGAAAGCGCGGAGCATCTTTATCTTGCCTTTCAGCAGAGAGGCCAGCCCGCTGTCATTGTCTCCTCCGCGGACGGCGGCGTTTCGTGGAACCGCCTTGCCACCTTGCCCCAGCGCGTCCTGCTTCTTACTGCGCAAGACCCGGGCCTGATCGCCCTGTCCGGCTCTTCTGCCTATCGCATCGCTCCCAATGGAACCACCACGGAGCTGGGCGGCATCCCTACCAGCTTTAGAGCAGCCAGCGCAGCGCGGTCCGGAGGCTCGGTCTGGATCTATGCAACAGGTCAGGACGGAAAGCTCTATCTGTCTCAGGATTCCGGTAGGCACTTTGAATTAGTTACACCCGAACTCGGGCAGACCGCCGGCAAGTTTGAAGCCATGGCCGCCAGTGAATACCATCCGCAATTTGCCTATGCCGGATTCCGCGGTCTCCAACTCGGCGAGGGCAACGAAAACCTCTTCAACGGCGTTGCCAAAACCAAAGACGGCGGCCACACGTGGAAGATCGTCTTTAAGGAGTCGACCCAACCTGCCGCCAACCTGGCCGGAACCTGGATCGAGCAGCGTGCTACGCAGAACGGCATTTCCATCTGGTTCGACGCGCCGTACAGCCTCGGTGTCGCGCCCACCAGCCCTGACGTTGCTTACGCGACCGACCTCTTCCGCACCTATCGCACTCTCGACGGCGGCGCAACCTGGCAGGAGATGAACTCCAGGCGAGTTAGCGACGACAGTTGGACCTCCCGCGGCCTCGACGTAACTACTAACTACGGCGTGCAGTTCGACCCCTTCGATTCCCGGCACATCTATATGGACAACACCGACATGGGCCTCTTCCAGAGCACGGATGGCGGACAATCATGGCGAAGCACTTCTGAGGGTGTCCCCGACGAATGGCGCAACACCACTTACTGGCTCGCCTTCGATCCTGCCCAGCGCGGCCTCATATGGGGAGCCTTCAGTGGCACGCACGATCTTCCTCGCCCCAAGATGTGGCGAAACCGTAGCCCCAAAAGCTTCACCGGTGGCGTCGCCGTCTCAACCGATGGCGGCAACCACTGGCAGCCGAGCAGCGTCGGCCTTCCATCAGATTCCATTACCTACATCCTCCTCGATCCCGCCAGCCCCGTCGGCACCCGCACGCTCTACGCCTGCGCCTTTGGCCGCGGCGTCTACAAGTCCACTGACAACGGCCAGACCTGGACTGAAAAGAACAACGGCATCGCTGGCGAAGAACCCTTTGCCTGGCGCATCACTCCTTCCCAGGACGGCTCTCTCTATCTCGTCGTTTCCCGCCGCAGTGAGCGCAAAGACCGCTCGGCGTCTGGAACCGGTGCGCTCTACCGCTCAACGGACAACGCGGATCACTGGAAGCGTATCGATCTGCCCGCAGGCGTCACTGGCCCAACAGGCTTGGAGATCGACCCGCACGATCCGCAGCGCCTCTACCTCACCGCATGGGGACAGGAAGGCGACGACGCCGACCAGAACGGCGGCGTCTTTTCCTCCGATGACGGCGGCAAGACCTGGCAAACCCTCTTTACGCGATCGCAGCACGTCTACGACCTGACCATCGATCCTCACCACCCCGACACGCTTTACATCACCGGTTTTGATGCCGCAGCCTATCGCTCCAGCGACCGCGGCATCCATTGGACGCGCATCCAGGGCTACGACTTCAAGTGGGGCCACCGCATCATCCTCGACCCCAACGACCCCACGCACATTTACATCACCACTTACGGCGGTGGAGTCTGGCATGGACCCGCGGCAGGCTCCGCAAACCCGCCCGAAGCCGACCAATCCCGCATTCCTATTGCTGTGCCTCACTAGGTCTCTGTTCTGCTGTAAGAGTGGCTCCGGATGGCATCAAAAAGGCAATCGGCCACTGCTCCTGTCCCTTAGCTGCTAACGCGGACCAATCCACTATCGACGCTGATTCCGGCGCCAGGATTGCGACCTGCGGATCGATTTCCTGGAATCGAATTGCCAATGTGTAAGCCTCGCCAATTCCGGCAAGAGTCAGGTGCTGTCGCGGAAGGTGCGAATCGAGGCTGCGAACAAAGAGCTCGGCTATCTTAATATCGTCCATCATCTCGAGAAAGTATGGCCTGCCCATGAGCAATGAATTATAAACAGAGTCTGCCAATACGCTCCCCAGGGGATTCTCGTACGCTTCGTCAAAGTCACCCGGCGTCGTATTTGGAGCGCCCGCGGAGTCGGCGCCATAATTCATTCGGGTTTCGCCCGATCCACGGAAATCAAAGGAAAAGACTTCATAGCCGTCGCTAACCAACTTGGATATCCCACCCCAATTCTTTTGCGTGGCCTTTCCGTCAAGGCTGAACCAAAGGATGGTTCCCCGGGGATGGCTCCTATCGACGTAAAAGTGGAGAAGAGGCATCTCGAGATAAGTGCTGTGATGAAGCAGATAGCGATCGATATGCACCGCTCCGGCCGTGCTGGACCCAACAGCTTCCCACTGCAGTTCCCTTGCCGCAGAGAAGCCGGCATATCGGCTAACTGTCCATGAAGCGATATCGGGATCATGCTCACTCCGGTACAATTCCGCCAACGTTGCCCGGCTGTGATGCGAAGCATCGGCGGAATACGCAGCTATGAAATGTAGAAGCGTGTATCCGTCAGGATAGTCAACCGATACCTGTCCGCTTTTCGTCACAAGGAGATCGGCATCGCTGTACGAAGTGACCGGCGGGAGACCGTGGTGCACGGGTTTTTCATTGAATCGATCAAGAAAGCTCAACGCCGCTTCCTGGTTCTGGAGAGAATACTCATGTCGGTTGTAGCTCTCGACGATTGCGATTCGGTCGGCATGTCCAAAGCGTTGATAAAATGTGCTGACTTCGGAGTAAGACTTGTAAGCGCCCTCCACAGGAAAGAAGTCGAGGCTGGCAGTCGCCACCATCACCGGGCGCGGGTACATCAGCAACAAGATACCCGCGTTGTCCACGCCCTTCGAAATGAACCCGTATAAGTCCTGTTCCGGATCGCTATCGGGATCGGCGAAGATGCGGTTTTCCACGCGCATGGGAAGCGCCGTGATGTAGCAGGAGGGAATGATGACCTTGATACGTTCATCCAGTGCGCCCAGTAACGCCGCCTGGAACCCGCCGCCGCTCGTTCCCGTGATACTGATCCTTTTCCCGTCAACATCTGTCCGGGTGAGCAGATAGTCCACGGCTCGCATTCCATCCCAAATCTCCCACCGGGCCAAATTCGCTCCGGCAAGATAGGCAAGGTTTCCCATTACAGCATGCTCGCCGCAGGTCATGTTGTAACGGCTCCGTTTTGCCCTCGCATCCCAGAACTGGCTTCGCTCGCCTTGCCCCACTGGGTCCCAACTTATGGTGAGATAGCCCCGCAAGGCCAGCCTCTGGCACAGTTCCTGGTAGTGAGCCTTTCCGATTGGCGAGTGACCGGCAGGAACCAGGATGGCCGGATGGACCTTGTCGCCATTCTCGGGAACATATACAAGCGCTGTCACATAAAAGCCGGGAAGGCTCTGAAAAATGAGCTTCTCGATATGGAACCCATTGCCTGTGATTATGCCGGTAATAGTCGCGTGCAGATCTGCCCTATCTGTGGGAAGGCCGCCAATCATCTGCAACACTGACTTTCTGAGCTCCGTGCGCAACTCAAGAAGATCGGCCTCGCTTTTCACCCGCGACCAGCGCTCCC
Source organism: Occallatibacter sp. (assembly GCA_049676965.1). Lineage (GTDB taxonomy): Bacteria > Acidobacteriota > Terriglobia > Terriglobales > Acidobacteriaceae > Telmatobacter. The sequence goes on along the minus strand of JBAUBR010000381.1, from coordinate 1,601 downwards.
GGCGAAGTTCATCCTGATTCCACGCGAGCACAGTTTGATAGTGAAGATAAGGCGTGACTTGTGGGCCTTCCGCAACTGGAGGCAGAACACGAAAGGCTTCAGCGGAAGGCGTGTTCGCGCCCGTCGCATCCAGAGCATGCGAACCTGTGGTCGTGGATTGCTTCGCTATCGGAAGATCCTGTCCAGCAGCAGTCACAGCGCACATTGCCGCCATCGCAATACCGTCCATCAGCCGCGCTCGCGTCCAAGGTTTCACCGGAACCTCCTATAAATTGATAGGTAGCAGCGCTAATTCGTCTACTTATTCTTAACCAACATGAGCAGCCCGAATTTCTCCGGGACGTGAAACGTATCGGCCATCGGGGGTTTCCAGGCAATCGATTGCCGATGGTCTGGTGGCCCTTGACTGCGAAACAGGTTCGCACGAAAGGCTGTACCGGGAACGGGACGATGGCTATCTAAAGCGGCAAACGGAATCTTCATGGCAGCATACCAGACCTTTGCATCGGCATCGACTCGCGCACCTACTTGAAATCGTGAGTTCCAGGTCCACCCTACCGTATGATCCGGAAGATCGAGATTGATATCGAGGTCGATCCACTCCCGCTGCGGCGAGACTTCGAATTCCTTGTATCGCCGGATGTTGTGAAAGTCAGAGCCGATAAATAATTCAGCAACATCCCAGTTCCAAAGTCCATAGGTCTCTATTGCCGCATTCGGCGAGGGCTTCAAATAAAGTTTCTCGTAAGGACATGCGAACAAGAGATACAGATACTTCTTTGTCCACCGGGAGCTTACACGGGTTCGATACCCGGAAATGACTTGTCCATATTTGTCGACTTCTGCGTAGACCGAGGGTGCCGCTCGCCAAAAACTCGACTGAGGATCGGTGTCCAGCGCTACGTCGCGGGCTGCATAAGCGCTCCTGAACACGATATCATCGGCGGCGTCTGCATAAATTGCCCCAACCAGAAGATAAAGGCATGAAGCAAGGATCATTTTCACGGGCGATATCCTCGGCGATAAATGGTAACCAGCGTTCTCGGAATCGCTGCTCCGGGAGAAACTACAAAAAGGAAGTGCGAGCTCAACACGCTCATCGCGGCCATCATCCTAGATTGAGAGACGCAGCTCACGCGCCGCATTCCCGTTGTACACCTTTCGGAGAACGGATGCAGGAAGGTTGAGTCCGGAGATGCGCCATCGGCCCTGCGGCGGCACTTTTGCAGGAGCATAGTCAAAGTACTCATCGTCCGTTTCAAGAAATCGAAAGTAGATCTTATAGAGCTCGTCGCCAAATCCCTGCTGCGGGTACTTATCAGCGTGCGGCGTCGCGTCCGTTCCGAACAGAATCCTGTCTTGATATTTCTCAAAGAAGCTGCGGGCTGCTCGCGGTTGCCGTCCCAATTCACTGATCCGCGCGGCGATGTCGACGTTCATGTTAGGAAAGCGATCAAGATTCTCGGATACATTGTCTAAGGAACCTCTGCGCAGGTGCGTGATTTTGTAGCGATAAAACGACCGACGTTGGCTTTCTTGATTGTGGCGCGGTTTATCGGCGAAAACGTGGGGTTTTGCTTATCTTTTTGATCTCTTGAGGC
>JBAUBR010000380.1:0-2354 GCA_049676965.1 Occallatibacter sp. | reverse complement strand
GGGGCAGCGAAGTGGGGCGCGTTCTATGGGGCCGAGGCATTCATTCTACCCTCGCACCAGGAGAACTTCGGCATTGCGGTTGCCGACGCGCTGGCCTGCGGCGCGATCCCGCTCATCAGCGACAAGGTGAATATCGCGCCCGACGTGGCGGCCGACGGCGCCGGACTGGTGGAAGAGGACACGCTCGACGGCACGCTGCGACTGATCGAGCGGTTTGCGGCCATGGGACCCGCGGAGCGCACCGGGATGCGGGAGCGGGGGTTGGCTTGTTATGCGCGGCGCTATGCCCTAGCCAACGCCGCGGCGGAGCTATACCGTGCCATGGGACTGGCATAGGCCGGCAAAGCCAACGCAGGTCAATGAATTACGTCAAACCGGATGTCCGCCGCGGCGGTGCTCCCGGGCGGGCGATAGCATCGGTTCGGCCCTGAAAACGGCGTCGTGAGAGATGATATGATGAGAGCACCGTTGAGGAAACTGAGGTCGTTCAATTTCCCTGCCCACCACCAGACAGAGGTTTAGCAGTGCATAGGTTTTTGGCCATTGTTGTTTTCATCGTTTTCATTCCCTGCGCGGTGCGTGGACAGCAGGCCGCACCGGCGACCGAAACGGCCGCGGCGGAGCAGCCTGCGGAGGTGCCGCCTGTGGGCCTGATGCCCGGCGACACGCTCTCCGCTTACTTCATCGACTTTCCCGAAGCCCCGAAAATCGATCTTACCGTTTCTCCGGCGGGAAACATCTTTATTCCCTATGTCGGCCTGGTGAAGGTCCAGGGCATGATGCCCGACGAGGCGCAAGAGGCAGTGATTGCAGCGCTCGAGGCCAAACAGGTGGTCAGGTCGCCGACGGTGGCGTTAACGGTGGTCACCGCGCGCAACCTGTCGGTGATGATCATTGGCTCTGTGCTGTTGCCGCACCAGGTTCCGCTGTATGCACCTGCTCCGCTTTCGTACGTCCTGGCCCAGGCGGGCGGAATGTCGCCGAGTGCCAGCTACCACGTGCTGATCGCCCATCGTGACGGATCGGCCCCGGAGGACGTCGAATTGGACCGCAGCGGCGCGAATCCGCGCGGATTGAATGCCGTGGTGAAGCCCGGCGATGTCGTCAGCGTGGTTCAGGCGGGCAGTTTTTTCGCGCTGGGAGAATTTAATCATCCGGGAATCTATGCCATGACCGGTGCCAACCACCTAACGCTGACGCAAGCCATTACCATGGCCAGCGGGCCGGATCTTCAGGCCATGTTGTCCAAGGCACGCATCCTGCGCAACGTCAACGGGCATCGCGAAGAGATCATGTTCGACTTTGCCAAGCTGCACGACGGCAAGATCGCCGATCCCCTCATTCAAGCCGACGACATCGTGTACTTTCCCAGGAGCACTTTGAAGGTCATCGCGAATAGCTGGATAAATTCATCGCTGTACGCGCTGAGTTTGGTCGACGTCGTCAAGAGCTACTAGATCACACCTTTCGGGAAGGACGAGTTCAGCAGTTGGCAACATTGATCCAAGCAGCGCCTGTCAGGAAGAAGCGGCGCACAAAGAGGACCAGCAGGGATATCCTGGCGTACCTTTTTATGGTTGCGTGGATTTGCGTAATCATGTCGGGAGCTTTGCGCAAATGGGCCCTCCCCGGCGTGGCCGCTCTTTATCTGATCCAGGATCTTCCGCTGCTGGCTGCATACATCTACGCATTGCGGAAGGGTCTGATATGGGGAGGAACGCTGGCGTGGATCTGCGTGGCTGTGAGCGCCATTCTGGCGGTTCAATCCATGCTGCAGATCATTCTTGTCGATCTTCGCCCGCGTACCGCCATCATCGGCCTGCATCATTACATCTTCTATCTGCCCATCCTCTTCATCGTTCCGGTGATCTTCAACTACAGGCGCCGGCAGCAGTTTATCCGCTGGAACATGCTGCTGACCGTGCCCATGTCGCTGATCGCGGCGCTGCAATCCAGGGCTCCGGGGGGCGCCTGGATCAACCGGACTTCGGCAGGCGAAGACACGGGCCTGGGCGGCCTGACCGGGGACCATGTGCGCGCCACCGGCACGTTTAACTTTACTGTGGCGTACGCGGTGTGGTGCGGATTCGCAGTGGGCCTGGTGCTGGGCGAGTGGCTGTTGCCGCCCGGGCGCCGCTGCTTCAAATCCAAGGCGATGCTGCTCATCTGTACCATGAGCGCCGCCGTGGCCACCCTGGTGAGCGGTTCCCGTGCCGGCGTGATGTTGGCCGCCCTGGCATTTCTGGGCGGGTTTTCCTCGGTCATCGTCACCCGCAATATCAAGCTCATCGTGCGCTTCTCTGCCGTCATCGTGCTCTTGCCGATTTTGATCTTGCTCGGCTATTGGGCAGCCC
>JBAUBR010000379.1:0-3786 GCA_049676965.1 Occallatibacter sp. | reverse complement strand
GTAGATCACCGCGTCAGTCCCGCCAGCGACTTACTTCAAACGACCCTATCGAAACTGCCCCGCAAAAGATCCTGCGACAAGCCACACTTGTTGCGACGGGGCAGTCCCGATAGGGACCTAACGTTTTCGTGTACTAATCCGATAAAGACCCCGGAAACTATGCTGGATGGGTGATTTGGCCTGTGGGTGTTGAAAAACTCACCCTCTGAGAACTCGCGGAAAATTCATCGCGCCAGGATGCCCTACAGACGATTTTCTCGGACGGGGTGGACATTTTCTATCACCTGATTTGAGCCCGTTTGTGCAGAAAACGAGTTTTTCAACACCCACGCCTGAAGTCGTCAAGTGAGATCAACTTTCGGTTTTCCGTGATTTGGACATTGTACGCGTAGGTCTTCGTTGTCGCGGCTGCCGCGATTCACTCGTAGCGTAACGCCTCCAGAGGATCGACCTTCCCTGCGCGCCGTGCTGGCGCCCAGCACGCCAGCAGACCAACTCCCACGAATAACGCTCCCACAACAATCAATGTCGCAGGATCGCTGGGCTGCACTTCGAACAGGAAAGATCGCAGCACTCGCGACAAGACAACCGCCAGTGCTATGCCTGCGAGCACGCCACCCGCAATTAACCGGAATCCTTCTCCGAAGATTAGCCTGCGAATGTCTTTTGGCTGCGCGCCCACCGCACTGCGAATGGCCAACTCTCGCCGCCGCGAGGCCACGGACAGCGAAAGCACGCCGTAGATTCCGACCAGCGTCAACATGCTTCCCGCCACTGAGAATCCTGTCAGCAGGTGCATCGCGAAGGTCCGCGACGCCAGTGATTCGTCGCGAATCTGCTCCAGCGTCTTCACGTTTTCGATCGCCGCCGTTGGGTCCACGGAACGCAGTTCGCGCTCGACCGCAACCACCACCGTGCGCGGATCCGCCATTGTCCGTACTACCAGATGCTTTGAGAAAGCGTCCGCCTGCCATAGCGGCAGATAAATCTCCGGCGATGGCGCCTGGGTCAGATCGTCCGTCCGCCCATTCGCGATCTCGCCCACAATTTGCACGCCCGGTTTATCTCGTCCGTCGAACCAGAATTTTCGTCCAACTGAGTTGCCATGCGGAAAGAAGCGGCGCGTAAATGCCTGGTTCACAATCGCCACATTGGGCGCCTTATCGTCATCCGTCGGTCGAAATTCCCGCCCGTCCATCAGCGCCATTCCCATCAGCTTGAAATAATCGGGCGTCACCGCGCGCAGCGGCAGCGCTATCTTGTCGCTCTCTTTTGCCGCCGGCGGCTGGCCCTCAATGTCCATCGTTGCCGGCCAATTGTTTCCTGTCAGCGGCACACCCCAGGCAAACGCAGCGTACTGTACACCCGGAAGCGCCGCTACGCGCTCCAACGCCTGCCGGTGAAAGCTGCCCCAACTCGACTGGCTTTGCACCTCCGTCACACTCATCGTCAATATTCGGCTCGTGTTATATCCCGAAGGCACCTCCGCGATTTTTACCATCGTGCGAATCAACAGACCCGCGCCCACCAGCAACGCCAGCGTCAGCGCGGTTTGCAGCATCGTCACCCCGCGCAGCAGACGTTTCTCCCCAATTCCCGCCGTTCCTTTCGGGCCTGCGTCTTTCAGCACCTCCATGGGATTCAAACGAAAGGCGCGCAGCGCCGGAATCATTCCTGCGAAAAACGCGGCGAGCACCGCCAATCCAAGTCCCCACCCCAAAATTCCCCAGCCTGCCGTCACTCCATCCAGGCGCGGAACCGCATGTCCGGCAATCACCTTGAACAGTTTTACAGCGCCAAGCGCCAGCCCGATCCCCAACGCCCCGCCGAGCAGCGCCAGTAGCAAGCTCTCCGTCAAAACCTGTCGCAGAAGGCCCGTGCGGCTCATGCCCATTGCGATCCGCACTGCATACTCCTGTTGCCGTTGCAGTCCGCGCACAAGCAGCAGAGCTGCGGCGTTCCCGCAAGCGATCAGCAGCACCAGCCCCGAGGCGCCCAGCAGCGGCAGCAGAATCCGTCTGCCATCCCGGTTCATTTCGTCCGTTAGCGGCTCCAATTGCGGAGAGAACCCTTCAAACTGCTTCTCTGCGCTCGCCTCTCTTGCGGCCAGAACAGCCAGCTCCTGCTGGCCCCGCTGCGGAGTCACTCCATCCTGCAGTCGCCCGACTACGTTCCAATAAGGATTCTTCATGTGCTTCGGGTCGGGAGTCCACGGCACCCACCAATCCACCGTCGCGTTGACGTCGTAATTCGGCTCCTTCGCCGCGCCCGGCGACGGCAGGAATCGCACTCCCGGTTCCATCACCCCGATCACCACCGGCGACGAATCCCAGCGGCTGATGCGCACCGTCTGCCCGATAATCTGCTTATCGCCGCCAAACGCGCGTTGCCAGAACTCATATCCCAGCACAATCGCCTTCACCGGCTCCTGGAAATCCGAATCGTCGAAACCACGGCCTGCCGCCGTCTTCAGACCCATGAGCCGAAAATAGTCTTTGCTCACCTCCATTCCCTGCATGGACTGGCTACCGTCATTCCGAACCAGAAAATTAAAGGTCCAGTCGTACGCGGCGATTCCCTGAAACGATCTCGCCTCATTGCTCCATTCCAACCACTGTTGCGCTGCCCAGCCGCGCGGGCCATCCATCTTCTTTCCGTCTGTGCGCACCGTTGGAATCAGCACCAGTTGTTGCGGTTTCTGGTACGGGGGCGGCGTCAGCAGCACGCCTTGAATCAGACTGAAAACCGCAGACGTAGCTCCAATCCCCAGGGCCAGCGTCAGCGCCGCAATCAGGCTAAACCCCGGCTGCTTGAGCAGCATCCGAATCGCAAACCGCAGCTGTTGCAGCATGCGCCCCCTTATTCCGTTTGGATTTTCATTAGCCTGGCTCCGGCATAGTCAGAAAGAGCAGCCGTTAGTCAGACCGTTCTTGTTCGCTCATTCATCCGGTTGGACGATTGGGTCCCACTCCAGATAGCGTAGAACCAACAAATTGAAGTTTCATCGGCTCTCAACGAGAGATAAATCCGCCAAATCACTCATCGATGCTCCGCGAAGTGCACAGTTCGAGGTTCTGGATGTATTACTGGCAAACCGGACATCTGCACTTGCTAAGTACACTGACGAGTTGACGAGTTGGCCACAACCGGAACTCGAAAATCGACCCTAGACCGCCCGATGCGTGGATAGTGATGGCTCTGCGGCCTGCATGTGGCCGTCACCTTTTTGCCTTGCACATGGGACCTACCCAACGGCTCATTCGCTGCGCAGCAGTTGTGCAGGGTTGGTTCGTGCGGCACGCCAGGCCGGCACCAGCGACGCGCAAAGGGTTACTCCGAAGAGTAGAAAAGCTGCGGACACAATCGAGAACCGGTCGGTCTGGCTCACCCTCCAGAACCACTCGCGAAACAACGAGGACAGGATGAAAGCCATGGGCAGGCCCGCGATTAGACCTCCGCCGCAAAGACGCAGCGCCTGCTCAATAAATGAAATGAGCACACCGGCGCGCGTTTCGCCCAGCGCCAGGCGAATGGCGGTGGAGTGACGGCGTGCTGCTGCTTCGAAAGCGGCCATGGCATAGATGCCCACAAAGGCCAGCAAAAGAGCAACTGCGGCAAACACCGCAACCAATGAGGACAATGTGGCGGCTTGCGCATTTCCGTCTTTGATGCGGGCTGTCAAAGATTCAGGATTCTCGATCACTATCTCCGGATCAATTTCGGCGACGGCCGATTGAATTGCGGACAGCGCATCACGCTCCGGCAACTGGCTGCGCAGATAGAATG
>JBAUBR010000378.1:0-3695 GCA_049676965.1 Occallatibacter sp. | reverse complement strand
CATTCTATCTGCGCAGCCAGTTGCCGGAGCGTGATGCGCTGTCCGCAATTCAATCGGCCGTCGCCGAAATTGATCCGGAGATAGTGATCGAGAATCCTGAATCTTTGACAGCCCGCATCAAAGACGGGAATGCGCAAGCCGCCACATTGTCCTCATTGGTCGCGGTGTTTGCCGCAGTTGCTCTTTTGCTGGCCTTTGTGGGCATCTACGCCATGGCCGCTTTCGAAGCAGCAGCACGCCGTCACTCCACCGCCATTCGCCTGGCGCTGGGCGAAACGCGCGCCGGTGTGCTCATTTCATTTATTGAACAGGCGCTGCGTCTTTGCGGCGGAGGTCTAATCGCGGGCCTGCCCATGGCTTTCATCCTGTCCTCGTTGTTTCGCGAGTGGTTCTGGAAGGTGAGCCAGACCGACCGGTTCTCGATTGTGTCCGCAGCTTTTCTACTCTTCGGAGTAACCCTTTGCGCGTCGCTGGTGCCGGCCTGGCGAGCCGCACGAACCAACCCTGCACAACTGCTGCGCAGCGAATGAGCCGTTGGGCGGGTCCCATGCGCAAGGCAAAAAGATGACGGCCACATGGTAACCGCAGAGCCATCACTATCCACGGACCGGGCGGTCAGAGATTTGGCGCAATCGAAGGGTTGTCCGCCAAAGTGAAGACGGCCAAAGACTCAACGGGTTTGTTCGATTTTGGACAGTCTCGTGCGGAATCGGATACCCTGCAGGCGGAACCGATCAGGCGCAAGTCGAAAGATCGGTCTCGAGAGTTCCTTCTCCCCAGCCAGACCGGAAAACTCAGATCGCTGAAAGAACGGTATTTCTGGACTGAGGTCCGGTGCTCTCTGGGACACTTGCACAAGTGCGGTTCTCAAGGGGAGAACAGCCGGCGGTCCAAAATGTGGCAGCCCAAATGCTCGCCATCAAATACACGGGTGGCTTTCGTTTCCCTTTCGCGCAGGAGGCTTCGATGCCAATACTGCTGCAGGATCTCCGCATTGCCCTTCGGCAGGTCTTTCGCAATCCGGGATTCTCCCTCACCGCGGTCCTGTCACTCACGCTCGGAATCGGCGCCACGGTCGCCGTCTATAGCATCCTTTATGACGCGGTGCTTCACCCCTGGCCTTACGCGGGAATCGACCGGATCTGCGACGTCTGGATTACGGACAACGCCGGCCACGATGGAACCTGGTGGTTGACTGGTCCGCAGATTCGGCAGTTACGCCAGACGCATGCTGTCGAGGATGTAGTTGCCTCCTCGTTTTCGAACCAGACGATCACAGGCGGTGACGTACCCGACGACGTGAGGACGATCGAGATGACGGGATCCCATATCCAGTTTCTCGGCCTGCCTCCCCTGCTGGGCCGCTACTTTGTCCCCTCCGACTCGCCGGACGGCCAGGATCCGCAGCCCTTAGCGGTATTGAGCTTCAAGTTCTGGCAACGGCACTACCGTGGCGATTCCGCGGTGGTGGGAAAGACACTCCAGCTCAACCATAAGACCTACACCATCCTCGGCGTGATGCCGGTGCGCTTCACATGGGGAGGTGGAGACGTCTACGTTCCGATGAAAATGGCCTCCGATCAGACGCATCGGTACAGTACGAAGATCAAGTTGAAGCCCGGCGTCAGCTTCGCCGCCGCAGAGGGCGAATTCCGGCCGCTCTTCCAGGAGTTCGACCGCCAAACGCCGAATGTCTTTCCCAAGCAATTCAAGATCAGCGTGCGCGGTCTTGCAGAGATGTACACCCGCGATCTGAAGAAGACAATGTTCCTGCTCTTTGGAGCCGTCGCGCTGCTGCTCCTCATCGGTTGCGGCAACGTCTCGATTCTGCTGCTTGCTCGGGGCACGGCGCGACAGCACGAGTTTGCTATCCGCGCGGCGGTAGGAGCCAGCGGGTTCCGCATCGTGCGCCAACTCCTCACCGAATCGCTGCTCTTATCGCTCACCGGAGCTGGGCTGGGCATCTTTGTTGCCTACCGGACCATCGGGTTCATCATCCCGCGCCTGCCAGAATACTCCTACCCATATGAAGCCGACTTCCACATCAATTCCGCGATCCTGTTTTTCAGCGTAGGCCTGGCATTGCTGAGCGGAATCGTCTTCGGCCTTTTTCCCGCCCTGCAGTCAGCGCGGCCGGAGATCAGCCAGGTCATGCAGGCCGGGACACGGCGGATGACGGGCAGCGTGAAAGGCAGACGCCTGCACGCCGCCCTGATTGCCAGCCAGATCGCCCTCACTCTGCTGCTGATGACCGCCGCCGGCTCAGCCATTCAGGGCTTCATTCGCATGAACACGGTGTCACTTGGCTATGAACCGCAGCACGTGATGTCGGTCGTAATTCCCATCAGCGAAGATGCGCACACGACCTGGGCGGATCGCGCCCGCTTCTTCACCGAACTCCGCGACAAAATCGCGGCCATGCCTGGCGTCCTTTCCGCCGGTGTTTCCACCGATGCCACTCCGCCCAGCAGCGGCTGGCGCCTGCCTGTCGAGATTCTGGGCCAACCGGCTTCCCAGGCGCAGGAGGCTCAAGTAGAATTCGTCGGCTCCGAGTACTTCGCAACCTTGCGAATCCCATTCCTCAGCGGCCGTGTGTGGGACCACAGCGAAATCGCACGGGGCGCCACGCTCGTCCTCGTGAATCAGGCGTTCGTGCGTCGCTACCTGTCCGGCGGGGATGCCTTGGGTCATGCGGTGCGCGTGCCCCAATTCGCCACTCTCCCTCCCATGGCGCTAGCGGCAAATGGGGCTGCAGGGTGGCTGCAGATCATCGGCGTCGTAAGCGACTCGCTGGATGACGGGCTGGACAAACCCGCGGCTCCCGCGGTCTACGCGCCCTACACGCTCGTGACGTGGCAGTTCACGCAGGTCCTGGTTCGCACGCAAGGCGAACCACTCGCCATGCTGCACAGCATCTAGCAGCAGATCGCCTCCATCGATCCCGACCAGCAGACCGCCGACGATACGCGCGACCTCGAAGGCTGGATCCAGCGTGAGCCGGAGTATGGGAGGGCGCGTCTCATCTCAATGCTCTTTGGCGCATTCTCCATACTGGCGCTGACTCTCGCCGCGGTGGGCCTGTACAGCGTAGTCTCCTATACGGTCCTGCAGCGCACCAGTGAGCTTGGGGTTCGCGTCGCCCTCGGAGCGCGGCGCCGCGACGTGCTGCGCCTGGTCGCATTCTCGGCCGGAACCAGCGTGGGACTGGGAATCGCCGCCGGTCTTGCACTCAGCTTTGGTCTGAATCGTCTCATTGCCCAATGGATCGAGAGTGGAACGCGCGATCCGTTCATGGTTCTGGCCGCGTCCGGGCTGCTCATTCTGGTGGCTGCACTTGCCTGCATGATTCCCGCCCGCAGAGCTCTCGCCATCGACCCCATGGCCGCGCTGCGCTGCGAGTGACTGAGTCGCAGACACCTCACCTCAAGATCTCCGTTGCGCTTCACGCCGAGGGACGAAAGATCCGGGATCAACAGGTCACGTTCCTTTGCGGCCCTCGTTCACAGTGGCGAACCGGCCAAATCGCCGCTTGACCAGTCGTGAACGGATTGCCGCCAGTCCTTCCCTATGCCGAAACTTCGGTGCGCCAGGATAAGCCCGGCGCTTTCAGCGGGTGCAATTCCCGCCCCGGCAAGGGGAAGAGCCGCCCCACCGGGAATCGAGTCTTGGGCTCATGAAGGTAACGACATGGGTTA
>JBAUBR010000377.1:0-31126 GCA_049676965.1 Occallatibacter sp. | reverse complement strand
GGATAAGGACAGCCATGCTGATTCGGATTCAGCACCGCCAGCGCCACCGGCAGCGCATCGCCCGCCAGCGCCAGGTGATGATCGGTGATGATCATGTCCAGGCCGAGCCGTCGCGCGGTCTCCGCCTCGGCAAACGCGCGCATTCCCGTGTCCACCGTGATGACCAGCCGCACGCCTTCGCCGTACGCAGCTTCTAGCACGCTCGACTGCAGCCCGTACCCTTCGCGCAGCCGGTGCGGCACATGGAACCGCACCACTCCGCCCAGCATTTCAATCGCGGTCTTCAGCAGCACCACGGCCGTGGTGCCGTCCACATCGTAGTCGCCATAGAGCAGCACCGGCTCGCGCCGCCGGATCGCCGCCTCCACGCGCTCCACGGCCGCGGTCATGCCCAGCATGAGAAACGGATCGTTCAGATGAGCGATTTCAGGATTGAGAAACGCGTAGGCCTCGCTAGCCTGCGTAATGCCGCGCGCCACCAGCAGTTCGGCCAGCACCACCGGCAGCCGCGCCGCCTTGGCGAGCGCCTCAGCCTCTTCAGCGCGCGCTTCGGCAACAACCCAGCGCTGACGAGGCGCTCTATGCGAAGAAACTTGAGGCCCGCCCGCCGCGCTCGCCAGGCCCACTACTGCTCCTCTTCGTCCCCGCTTTGCGCGTCGTCGATCACAATGTCCTGGAAGCTTTCGATATCCTCAAGCAACGCCTGGAATCGCTCGTACCACTCGGTGCTGGTCTCGTGCAGAAAAACCAATCCCCCGTAGATAAACCCGAGCTGAATGTAGCCGACCATCCCCGCATACTTGCGCAGCCACTGCGCCTCCACCAGCTCGTTGGCTTCCTCGTCGGGAAAGTTCATCTGCCCGGCTTCTTCGATCAGCGAATCCAGCTCGTCGCGCTCCAGCGACATCTCGCTGAAGGTCAAAAACGGCGCGCCCACGTGCTTGGCCATCTCCACAAAATCTTTCCACGAGTCGGGATTGCCCTGGCCCTCCCACACAATCGATGGAATATCTTCGTTCACGTAGCCGGGCAGGCGTTTCAGACCGTGGCCCTCGATAAAGGCCACCATGTCGTCTTTCAGCGAGAGGAGGTTATCCGTGCTCATATTCAATCACCCATTCTCGCAGATAAAACCGGGCCGACGGGAAGAGAATGTGGAAACTTCGCGCCCGGTCTCTGCCCCATTTGAAACCACTTTGAGGCATTACTCTGGATAAAGGAGAAAATTTGCTTGCCGACCTTCGAACGCCACGTCTTCGTCTGTCATAACGTCCGCCCCGCCGATGCCCCGCGCCCATCCTGCACCAAAGATGGCAAAAGCGATCTGCACACGCGCCTCTCGCAACTCGCCAAAGACGCGGGCCTCACGCCGCGCGTGCGGATCAACAAATCGCTGTGCCTAGACCAGTGCGAACACGGGCCCACAGTCGTCGTTTACCCGGAAGCGATCTGGTACGGCCACGTGCAGCCCGAAGACGCCGCAGCGATTGTAGAAGAGCATCTCATCGCCGGCCGCCCTGTCGAGCGCCTCCGCCTGGCCGACGAATGCATCAACACCAAATCCTGCCCGCATCGCACCTGACCGCGGATTCATCGCCGAGGCTCCGTGCCCCGTCCTTTCCGCGCCGTCTGCGGAAAGGGCGGGAGCCCACAATCGCCAATCGGCCGTCGGGCAGAACGCACCCGTTTCCGGACAGGTCGGCTGCCCTCATCCGTGTACACCACCCCGCCCCATGCGCTATCCTTAACATTCAACCGATGATTTTCTCCCGCGACTACATTGGGTATCTGGGCCGCCGCACGGTCAAGCACCTCATCGACGCCAAAATGATCACCACCAGCGACTTGAAGAAGACCGAGTCGCGCGTGACCGAGGCGCTCACCGAGGAGCTCTCCCTCGAAGACCGCATCAACGAAGAGGTGCGCGTCATCCTCGACGCCTACTCCGACGAGATGCGCAAATCCGGCGCGCAATACGCCGAGATGTTCAAGAAGGTGAAGACCGAGCTGGCCAAGAAATACAAGGCGGTGCTATGAGGATCAGCCGCGACAAGCTCAACAAGCTGGCCCACACCGTGGCCGACACCCTCGCCGAGATCGACCAGGTCGGCTTCTTAGAAGACCGCAACACCATCCGCCAGGAGGCGCGCAAGGCCCTCGAGCACCTGCTCGCCGAAGAGGTCCGCATCGACAACGCCGCCCGCCAGAAGATCGCCAACCAGCGCAAGATCATCCTCGAAGGCTCGCAGGAGTGGGACATCCTCTACCGCAAGTACTACAACGACGAAGTGCGCAAGCTGGGAATCTGAGCGCGCTTTTGTCCTGCGGCAACATTTCAAATTGACATCCGTATATACGTTTTATATACATTGTTAAGATGGATGTGCAATTCAGCTATGCCGACAGAGATTCCGCTGGGATGCACAAAAAGCGAATTCTAACCTAGCGAAGCATGGGGTGCGATTCGAGCAGGCATGCGAGGTCTTCTTCGATCCATTTGTCCGATTCGTTGATGCATCTGCTGAGGATGAAGCCTGCGACGTAGCGCTCGGACTCGCCGAAGACTGGTCCCTTCTATTTATCGTTCATCTTCTAAGAAGCTGTCCAGAAACTAAGTGTTTTGAAGGGTACGGGCTTCAGCCCGTACATTAAGAGCTGATTTTGGTCTCCGGCTTTAGCCGCTGAGGGAATGCATACTCCAGAAAAATCTTCCCTCAGGGGCTAAAGCCCGATCATTTGCAGGCTCTGACGTACGGGCTAAAGCCCGTACCCTTCACACAAAATGAAGTTTTTGGACAGGTTCTAAGGGAAGGTGAGTTCATTCGCATCATTTCCGCGCGGCCTGCGACACGCGCTGAACGGAGAATCTATGAAGAGCAATCCTGAACGTATTCGGCAGCGCCTGCGTCGTGATCGCCCCATGGTGACCATCAGTATGCGCGTCCCCAAAGACGTGGTCGAAGACCTGAAGGAAGTAGCTCCGAAGCTCGGATTTTCGGGTTATCAACCGCTGATCCGCGCCTACATCGGCCAGGGACTGCGCAAGGACTTGGCCAAACTCGGCAGGCCCGAATTCGCGGAGTTGGAAGAGAGCATGCGCCGCCACGGCGTGCGCGATGAAGTGATCTCCGCGGTGTTAGGCGAAGCCGTACACAAGGGCGGGTAGAGCTATTCCTCCGGCCGCAGGTGCATCTTCAAAAACTCAATATAAATATCCCAGTCGGTCGGCACCATCCCATGCCCGCCGTCGTGCATGTAGTAACTAATGTCATGCAGTATCGGCGCCTTCGCCGCCGGCCAAACATCCGCATCCAGCCCATCCTTGCCCAATAGCTTGTACACCGGTCCCGCTGCCACCGCAGCAAGAAACTCGCCTTTGGGATCGGACCACAGATCCGTGCTGCCCGTCTGCAGCAGCACCGGCCGCGGCGCAATCAACGCAATCAGCATATGCGCATCGAACGGAGCCTTGTCCGGAAACCCCGCATACTGCGCGTAATTCAAAGCAAACTGATACGGATACCGCGACGGCGCCGTCAAATGCGCAATCGTCTCTCCGAAATCGCGATGGCTCAACGCCGCGCCGCCCTCGCCCGAGCAGCTCGCAATCACCGCTGCAAATCGCTGGTCGTGCGCGCCGGCCCACATCACCGTCTTGCCCAGCCGCGACACGCCGTGAATAGCCACCCGCTTCGCATCGATCGCCGCATCGGTCTCGAAATAATCCTCCACGCGGCTCATGCCCCACGCCCATGCCGCAATCGATCCCCAGTCATCGGGCCCGCGCTCCGTCTGCCCCGGCTTCAAATACCATTTGCGAATCCCGTTCGAAAACCCGCCCGCATAATCCGGATCCACATCGCCGTAGTAGAACGTCGCGTAGCCGATCCCCGCTTCGAGCAGCGGCACAATATTCGTCGGCCCGAAGAAGCGAATCGGTTTCGCCTCCACGCGCGTATTCGTCTTCGGATCCCAAACCGTCTCCGGTGTAATCCCCGGATCGTCCACGGCGAATTGATTCGCCCAGAACCCGATGCTGAACAGCATCGGCACGGGCTTCTTCGCCGCGGCAGGTAAATACACGAGCAAATGAATCTCAGGCGCGGCCGGATCCTTCAAGAGATGAATCGTCACCTGCCTGCGAATCGCCCTGCCATCCAGCGCCACCGTGCCTTTGTCCGTAACCTCGAAGCTCTCCTCCGCAGCCCGCCCCGGCGCGCGCCCGAACTGCTGCGTCTCGATCATTTCCACGATTTCCGGCCGGCGCTTCTTGAACCACGTCTTCGCATCGCGCACCCGCTTGCCGTTGTTCAGCACCAACGGATCGGCCAGAGTGTAGTTGCCCACTTTTGTTTCGTCATAGTTGACGGGAATGCCGGCCACATCCACCGGATTGGGATTGGGCCGCGCCGCCGGAGCCGCGGACTGCGCACCCGGCTGCCTAAAGCCGGTCGCGGGCGCCAGCGCCGCGGGCCATCCGGCACAGATCGCAAGCACCGTGAACAAGTGTTTTGCCGGCATGTCGACGACCATTCCCAGCTCAGTTTGTCCGCTTCATTTCCGACATGAAACAAATTATCAGATGAAGCCAGCGGCATCCCTGCCGCGCGCCTGACGCGGGCACGCGCTTTTGGCTCAGCCAGGGTCTTTGTCAAAGTAAACAAGTGGCTCGCAGCGGCGAGCCGCTCCCGCAACTATATGTCGCGATAGTCTACGGGTTAGGACGTGAGATTCAGCCGTTTCCTGCCGCCGCAGTTCCTCGTACACGATTGGAGCAGGTTTCTCCAGGGTGACATGGTCTCCATCGGCGGATTCAGCATGAAACCCTTTGCCGCAGCGGGGGGCTTTGCCAAAGAATGCCGGAGATAATAGCCGCCGGCGAGCGCAATCGAGCTCGATTTTTTTAGTCCCACTGATAGTTCCGGAAAACCCATTGCGCCTTGATTAGTAGAGGCGCCAGGAAGCCACTCTCGGGCGGCCGGAATACGGCCGAGGACGAGCGAGGCCCAGTTGGCGCTCCGCAAATGCAAAACCCAAAGGAGACACGCCATGGCAGACATCAGCATTCTTTTGAATGTGCGGGACTCAGACTACCCACCGGTGAACAAACTGGGATCCATACCTTGCAACGGATTTACCTACGATACGTCAACTAGCGGCAAGACCTACCCGAACATCATCGTTCAGCGCGACCTCGACGGGGCATCCGCAATCCTGTCTCAGGCCGCAAATATGGGAGCCGGTTTTTCGTGGGTGGAAATTGAAATCGACAAGCCCGGGCCCGACGGGAGCCCTATGCCGTGGAGTAGCTTCAGGATGGGAAAAGGGAGCTTTGTCAGCGACCAGGTTACCGGGGGTTCGGGTGGAAGCAAGACCGAGGTTCTCGTGTTGAGCTACAAAGATCTCAAATTCGACAACGTGCACAACGCGAACGGGCAAACTACCCCACCGGACGGACAACCGTGGTATGTCATTAGTCCAATGGTCGGCGGTTAACAGGTTTGTGAGCTGGCAGCAGAGGCCGCCGACTACCGCTATACGCGGTCTGCGCCTTGGATTTCTTCGCCCGGAAATTCGTCGGAATCCGCTCCCGCTTTATCGCCGTCTGCAGTTACTGCGCCAGCCGGCGTGCGCTCTGGGTGTCGGCATGGTCCGGTCCGAGCGAGCCTTGCAGATCCGCGACGGCATGAGCCGCGGCGGTGCGCGCCAGCTCGGTCTTGCCCTCTGCCGCCAGCGCGCGGGCGAGCGCGAGGTATGCGCGGCCTTGCGTGCTCGATACGTCATCGGGATGGTCACCGGCGTGGAGCGCCGCCAGGGCCTGGGCGGCATCTGCCTCCGCATCGCCGGCGTGTCCAAGAGCGAGATCGATCTCTGAGCGGTCGGTGGAATCGACCGGCAGCAGACGGCCCCCTCCATGGCCGGATTTCACGGATGCCTGGATCGTAGCGATGGATTCATCCATCAGTCGAAGAGCGGCAGGCAGGTCGTGCTTCTCCATGGCGATGAGTGCGCGCTCGGTAGAGATGGACGCGAAGCCGTAGTGCCCGGACGGCAGAGACTTGCGCATCTTCGGCTCGACCTGGTCGAGCATGAATTCGGCCCGCGCCAAATCGTGTTGGGCGCGATAGATTCGCGAGCGCTGCAGCAGGGAGCGTTCGATGACCGCTTCATCCCCGGCTTCAAGCGCCTTGCTGTATGCCCGATCCTCGTAGTCCGCCGCCTCGGGAAGACGATCGAGCTCTGTGAGCACGATGGCGTAGTTGTGCAGCTTTGCGGGCGAGACGGTGTCCTCAGTAGAACCATCGCGGCTTGTGTCGATGGCCCGCCGATACATTTTCTCCGCTTCGAGAGGACGGCCGCCCTGATCCAGTTCCAGCGCCCAGTTGTTGTAGAGAGTGGCCCCTCTTTCCGTCTCATCGCGTCCGAGCGACGACATGAGATTGCCTGCGCGTTCAAACTCGGCAAGCGCTTCGCGATCCCGCCCGGCTTCGCGGTAAGCGGAAGCGAGATCCATCGAATTGACCATCTCAAAGGTATCCGAATCGAGGGGTGATGCGCGGAGGGTCTGCTCCGCCGTCTCCATGCGGCGCATGGATTCGCCGGACTCTCCCTTTTCCCTTGAGACCTTGGCTCCATAGCGCAGGCAGTTGAACCGATCGATCGCGTACTGCGGTTCATCGGGCAATTCCTGCAAACCTTGGTTGATCAAAGCATCGCTCTTGGCGAGATCCTCGTCGCGTGTCATTTCCCACCCGAGCGTACAGGAGGCCAGGGAGCGGATTGCGGGGTCGGAAGATTGCCTGGAGAGCTGATAAGCTTGCTCAAGGACGAGCCGAGCCTGCGTTTGCTGGCCCTGCGACATGTAATCGGCGCCGATCCAATCCAACAGCTCGATCTGTTCCGGCGAAGACTTTTGTTTTTCGACGATGTTCTTCGCGCGGTTGAGCAGGTCGTTGACGGTAAATGGCTTCCCCGAAGGCGAGGCGTCCGACAGCAGGAAATCGAGGAACTCATCGTGTTGCGCAGAGCGCACCACTTCGCGATAGGCAAAGTCCCGTTCCGCGCGGACTCTGCGATCCTGAATCAGGATGGCGGTGACTCCCGCAATGGTGGCGACGAGAGCGGTGGCGGCGACCGCGACAGCGACACGGTTGCGGCGCACGAACTTCGCCGTCCGGTAACCGAAGGAATCGGGTCTGGCGAGCACAGGTTTGTGTTCCAGATACCGCTGGAGATCGTCGGCAAATGCAGATGCGGACGGATAACGCTCGGCCGGATTTTTCTTCACCGCCTTGGCAACGATCCTGTCGAGATCGCCGCGCAACTGGCGGCGCAACTTTTCCGGCGTGGTTGTGCGATTAGCAGCCGCATCCGCGGAAATCGATGAGGTCGATTCGGAGGCGCGCCGGGGCTCCTCGTCGACAATCGTCCTCATCAACTGCGCGGGCGAGTGGGAGCCGGGTCCGGCCGGATGCTGTCCCGTTAACAGCAGATAGAGGAGCACGCCCAGCGCATAGATATCCGTGGCCGTTGTAATCGTGCCCTCGGTGACCTGCTCCGGTGCAGCGAACTTCGGCGTGAGCGCCGCTCCGCCTTCCAGGGTGAGCAAGGTCGCGGAGCCATCGCTGGTCTCGTCCGCGAGCACTTTGGCAATTCCGAAATCGAGGAGTTTGACCTGTGCGTCGCTTCTTACAAGGACATTCGATGGCTTGATGTCGCGGTGCACGATCAGGTTGCTGTGCGCATCGGCGACCGCGCTCAGCACGTCGAGGAACAGGCGGACGCGGGCATTCACGCTTAGCTTCTGTCGATCGCAGTATTCGTCGATGGGCTGGCCGTCGACGTATTCGAGAACGAGATAGGGCTCGCCCGTCGAGGTCAGCCCCGCATCGATCAGTTCGGCGATCTGCGGATGAGCGAGTTTGCCGAGAATCGCTCCCTCGCGTTTGAATCGCTCGGCGCTCGTCTGCTCGAGCAGCGCAAGATGGATGAACTTGATGGCCACCTTGCGCTCGAACCGGCCGTCGCAGCGCTCGGCCAGCCAGACCGTTCCCATGCCGCCCCGGCCGATCAAGTTCAGGATCCGATAGTGGGAGATCAGTTGGCCTTCGCGCGACCGGGACAGCGATGGCTCTTCCTCAGTTGCAATCGCGCGGGCGGCTACCTCCGCGGCCGGCGTTTCAAGAAAATCTCCGGCTCTCCGGTGCGATGTCAACAGCGATTTCACTTCATCGAGCAGCGCGGAATCTCCTCCACAGGCCTCAAAGAGAAATGCATCGCGGCGCTCCGGGGCCACCTCAAGCGCCGACTGCAACAACTCATCGACTCGTTTCCAGAGTTCGGATTCCATGGCTCTCACTGACAGTTCGGCGTCTGAAGCTACCTGACGGCTGCTGCCCTCAAGCCCTGGCAGCCTGACCGCTTACGCCACCTAGTTCCCGATACAGCCACGCGCGGGCAGTGCTCCAGTCGCGCATTACGGTGATGGGGGAAATCTTCAATACCTCGGCGGTCTCTTCCACGCTCAGGCCCCCGAAGAAGCGCAGTTCGACCACCTGCGCCTTGCGCGGGTCAAAGCGCGCGAGAGCCGCCATCGCATCATCCAGCATGACCAGCCCGGCGTCGCGATCCGGCCCGAATGAGGCGACCTCGTCCAGAGAAATGTGTTCCACGCCGGCGCCCCGTTTCAAATTTCGCCGGCGGGCATGGTCGACCAGGATGCGCCGCATGAGCTGGGCGGAAACAGCGAAAAAATGCGCACGGTCATTGAAGCGCATGCGTTTCAAGTCCACCAGGCGCAGGTATGCTTCATTGACCAAAGCGGTCGCCTGCAGCGTGAGGTTCGCGCGCGCGCCTCGCATGTAGCGCCGCGCCAGCCGGCGCAGCTCTTGGTACACGATTGGAGTAAGCTCCTCAAGCGCAAGCTGGTCTCCATCGCCCCATTTCTGGAGAAGTGCGGTGACCTCGCTCTCGATCGGCGGATTCAGCATGAAACCCCTTGCGGCAGTTGGGGGCTTGGCCAGGGAATGCCGGAGATTATAGCCCCCGACAAGCGTAACCGGCACTGCAAATTTTCCGGAGTTCGCTGATAGTTCCCGACATCCACTTGCGCCTTGATCAGTAGAGGCGCCAAGAAGCCACTCTCGGGCAGTCCACGATGCGACGGCCCAGCACGAGCGAGTTCTCATTGGTGCTCCGCAAATGCAACCCATAAGGAGAAACCTATGAGCTTCGCACAATCACTATTTGTCTACTTCGCAACCTGGATGATTTTCAACCTCTGGAAACTCGCCCTGGCTCGCGCCAGGCACAAAACAAGGTCCAAATTGCCTGCGACCTTCGCGATCAGGGCCGGGGCCGCAACGATCGCGATGGCACTGTGTCTGGGCGCGAATTCGACTGCCCAGGAAACATCATCCACATCGGGCCTCGAGCCCGCTGCGAGCGATAGTTCGCCGGCTATAAGTATGGTTATCACGCCCGACGCGATCATGGGCTTTGAGAGACCGGGTGCCTGGGTTGTCGGTTCCACCACTGTAGATCCGAAGCTAAATGTGCAGTTGACTGGAATACGCACGCAGGGAAATGCCGCCTATGCTGTCGTCAACGCTCCGGCGTTGTTCAAGCTGGTCAGCCGTCCCGTCGCCTCATCGGCAGCGGCGCTCGCCGGGATCGGGAAGCATGGGGCCCTGCTGCAACTGGATTTACTCGTTCCATGCGGGACCAGCCTTCCCGGCCCAATTGTGAGCGGGAAATGCAGTCTGGCCAAGGACGGATTGATCGAGGGATTTGTGAGCTCCAAGTCAAAGGGCTTGAACCACGTTTCCCTCGGCAACATCAGTTTGAACAAATACCGTTCGGGAATCTACAACACCATCAGCTTTGAAATACCCGAATCGGTCGGCTCCGCACTTGACGATGCGACGTTTAACGACCTGACCTTCGAATTTGAAGTTAGAGCGCCGGAAGGTATCTTCGCGGGCGCATACTTTTTCGATAATCTACGCGTCTATTCGGTCGAGTTGATTCAATCTCCCAACGGCGAAGCGCCGCCAGTCGATTTTGGAGAGTCCGTCGATTTCACCGTCAATGGCAACAAACCCGAGAAACATACCTTCGACGTGAACCCGGTACAGATTCCCAGCGGATTCCACTTGAAGCTGGGCACAACCGGCGCGACCACCTTGCAGCTTGAGGGCGGATTGGACACCGGCACCTCATTCACTTGCACCTATGTCCCCGATCTCAGCGATAAATCCGGACAGTCGTACAAAATCAAGTCCTGCACCGGTGGTTTCGAGGCCGGGGACATCGTCAACGCCAACTGGCTCAGCCTCGTCATTGAGGGCGGCCAGCCTTCTCAGCAGCTCTACGCACAGTTCGCGGTCCGTCCGATGGGCGACCTCACCGGTGCCGGTCTGCTCCCGCCGATGCCGACCTTCTGGGGTAATTCCGACACCTGCTCGCCGGCGCCGGTGGCCGGCAAGGTCATCACAACCTCAACAAGCTGCTCCAGCCAGACCGCTCAGGCCAACCAAATCGTCACCAACTTCTTCGACCAGGTGAACGACGCCAAGCCGTCGCCAAACTGGATCGTCGCTCCCGTACCCGACACTGCGATTCGCCATGCCGATGGCACTCCCACCAATCAACTCGCTGCCAAGGCCGCAGTTTCGCCGGATGACAACAGCAACGACCTGACCTTCGACACCGGCGGCGACCTGAATCCGGGCGGCAGCTTCGACGCCTATTGGAAGCTCTCCGGCGATCTCGACCCGACTGCCGTGGTCGGAACCAATGAGAATCTGACGCACTTCGATGCCGCATTTACCGCCCATGGCGTTCTCTTCGGCGACGATGTGGATGTTGTCGACGCGCAGCTTACCGCGGATACCGATAGCGGAGAGACAGTGCCCGCTTCCAAGCCCGCAACCTCGTCCGGCACGCTTGACTTCTTCGTCTTCGGAGAAGAGATTCCCTCCGGAGGCCAGCCCTTCAACCCCAGCACCGGCTTCAGCATCGACCCCAGCCTGGACGAGGAACTGGACCTGCCTTCCATCCAGGTCTGGATCTTCACCTTGACTGTTGGTGCCGATGTGGAAGCCGATCTGAGTGTGCAGGGCTCGGCTGCACTCTCCGGCGCGGACCTGAGCGCGACCCCGAACGTCTCCCTGGACGCGGACATCAAGGGCGGCGTGAATCTCGGCATTGCGCAGGGCGACGTCGACGCGAAAGTCAACCTCGTCAAGCTCTCCACGCCCGTATCCGCGCAGGCGAAGTGGGACCTGGACACTGACCCGTCGATCTGCGCCGCCGAGCTCACCGGCTCGCTCGACGGGAACGTCGATATCAGCTCGGGCGGCGGTACGGTAAATCTCGACGCTACGTTCGGAGACTGCCCGCTCTGCGCCACCGACTCCTGGACGCTGTTCAAGTGGGGAGCGCTGGCGAGCAAGAACTACAGCCTGTTCAATGACACGATCAGTACTCAATTGTTCGGATTGCCGGGATCGATGTGCAGCTATCCGATCAACGTGAGCATTCAGTCGCCTTCAGCGGGCGCGGTTCTCTCCTCCACCTTGCCGATCACGCTGACCGGCTTGGTCGCACCCACTGACCCGACGGTGCCCTTCACCGCCACGTACAACTGGACGTTTACCCCCGGAGCAAACGCGAGCACAGCGACAGTGAGTCCACTGGGGGCGAACGGGCCCAACCCGACCGTTACATTTGGCCCGCCGACATCCGGGAACACTTCGACGTGGACCATCAACCTGACCGGAACCACCACGGTGCACAGCGCCGGAGGAGCAGTTCTAACACAGACCGCGACGGCCGCTCCTGTCACCATTCAGGTAACGAACCTGAGCCCAGGCATCGTCATTTCACAAGTGTCGAGCTCGAACAACGGCCCTGCGGTTCCGTCCGATGGCATTCTCCAGCTCGGGAATCTTCCCGGAACAATCACCATCTCCGGAGTCGTAACGGGCGCCACCGGTGCGCTCAATACGACCTTCTCCGTGGCACCCTGCGGCCTCGTCGTTAAAGGCAAATGTTTAAACCTGGGCACGGTGACCGTACTTGCCACGACCGGTGCAGCTACCCCAACCCCCTCGGCCAACTGGACGGGATTCGAAGGCGGCCTCTACCAAATCATGATGAACACGACGGCGGGCGGCTCTTCCTACGGCTTCTCTTCGGTGCTCGTCACCGGTTCCATCCTGCAATAAACCTCAGAGAGCAAAAGGAGAATCCCAATGACACGCTCAATCGTTCGCTCATTCGTACTCGCCGTCGCCACCACTCTGGTGGCGGCGGGATTCTCGCAGGCCCAGGCCGTCCAAGTCCACCCCGGCGACCAGTCCCGCTGGTCGCTGGATTTCCGCACCTGCCTGGAACAACGCTCCGCGACGCCCATCGAGGTCCACATCGTCGGCGACTGGACCTCCACCATCACCGCTGTCCGCGCCGGTCAATACGACGCGCAACTGCAGTTATCCGATCTGCATTTCTCCGGCGACGCCGCGAAAAGCGCTTCTGCCGCTGCTCTCGCCGGTCTCGAAGCGCGCCTTTCACGTCCCTTCTGGGCCACCTACCGGGAGGATGGCGAAGTGGTCGCGGTTCATTTCTTCAGGGATATGGTCCTGTCGGACCGCAATCTGCTGCAAATGATCGCCACCGAGCTCGAGCTCGTCCGGCCCGGTGCGGCGCACGACTCGTGGACCGCGCAGGAACGCGATGGCGCCGGCGAATACTCGGCCATCTATCTGATGCCGCAGTCTGACCGCATCCTCAAGCGCAAGCTGAAGTACCTCCATACCGACGGCGCATCCGGCGCTCCCGCGAATGCTGTCCACGTCTCGATCGATCAGTCGGAGATTACGTTCTCGCTGGCCGCCGGCGGCCCGGTGCAAGCAGTCGACGGAATCGATCGCGTAAACATGGACCTCACGCCGGACAAGGCCCAGCAGCTCACGGCTGCGACCGAGTTTCACCTGAGCAATCTGCGCACCGGGCACGCACCCGAACTCGCGGGCAGTCTCGATAGCGTTCGCACCCGCATTTCAAGCTCCGCGATCGTGACGCAAGGAACCGATGCGACCGTGGTGCGCGCCGAAGCCGATGAGCGCCAGTTGAAGGGCTTGAGCACGGAGGCCATGCTCGCGGCTGCCTTCGCGAACGATGACGCAGGCTCAGAAGCATCTCCTGACCGCCTCGCCGCACTCTTCCGCAGCCGCCCTGAAGCGGCTTCAGCGGCAGTTGACCTGCTCGTCAAAGAGGGTGCGAAGCGAAGCGTCACCAATGCACTTGGCGCGGCTGGTTCTCTGTCTGCTGTTTCCGCCTTGAATGACCTGGCGCACAACGCGGCTCTTGACGAAAAGCTGCGCGTCGACGCCATCGTAGCGTTCGTCGAAATGCAGCATCCGATGGTAGAAGCCATGCGCGTTCTGGAAGACTTGATGAACGACCCCGACGCAAACATCCGATCCGCCGCTCGGATGATGAGCGGCGCTGTCTCGCGAGCCGGCCGCACAGAGCACGCGCCGGAGGCAGACGCGATCGATGCGTCATTAATCGCACTCTTCAGGAGCGCTCAGGACACCCGCGAAAAGGCCGAATTGCTCGGTGCGCTGGGGAACAGTGCCGGCCCATCAACGGTTCCGGTCATTGAAGAGGCTTTGCACGACCCGGCGGCTGCCATACGTGCAGCAGCGGCTCGTGCGCTCAGGCTGGCTCCAGGCCCTGAAGTCGACCGCCTGCTTGCGGCTGTGATCACATCCGACCCGGACGGCGTGGTGCGCTCCGGCGCGATCTTCGCTACCCGCTTCCGGCATCCGTTGTCTGCCTCTCTTGCTGATGCGCTGATGCAGGCTGCCAGCGCCGACACAACCAGGTTCGTTCGCAGCAATGCAATTGCGGTTCTGCGCCAAAACTCCACCGCATCTCCGCAAATTCCACAGACGCTGAAGCGGATCGCCCAACTCGATGCCGACGCGGCCATTCGCCGTCAGGCTGGGGAAGCCCTCGAAGTTTCTTCTGCCGTGGCAACCACTCAACCGTGATCGCAAGTCCGATCGAAGGGCGAGCGCCCGTGGTTCCAGAAACCAGCGGCCTCGCCCTCGCATCCCTACGCCGCGAATCGGCTCCATACTGCTCACAACAACCATCCAGCCACCCGTTCAGCTTTGCAACCGGCTTGCCAACCCGGTCAGCCACGCCTCACTTCGGCTATCCCCGTGTCCGGCCGGCCGTCTCAACTCCCCATAGGGAAGCCAAAGTCACCGTGACCGGCGAGATCGCGGTCACTCTCCGGCCCGCGAGCGTGAATATCTCGCTCAACTCAGTGCCAACGCTCGCCGCGACCATCGAGAACACTACCAACATTGCTGCTCAAGTACATCCTCACCCTTAAAACGACAAAACATCCTCGCCCCTAGAATTTCCATCCACCGATCGATCTCCTTCGCGCCTGTCGTATCTGCAACCAAATGTGAGGCCTGAAGCATGGGATTACCAAAGTCGGCGCTCTGGCGAAATGGTGTATTCTGAAAAGAAAAGGGCTTACTATCCAATTTCCTATCCATTGCCCAGAAGGAAAGTTGATGTAAGTATTTGGTTATAAAGGCGCTATCGTCTAGGGGTTAGGACGTGAGATTCGACCGTCGCCACCCTCATTAACTCCTCTAAAATCAAATAATTACCTCAAAATAATGGACTTATACTGCGATTCCCCATGCGACCAAATACCGCCAAAAATGCACCAAAATTGCTGCTTTTAGGCACTTTTTGCGGGCTGTGCTAGTAAATAGTGCTAGGAAATTGAGGGCGGAATTTGTAAAGCGAACCCTTAAAATGTCTATAAACTAGTGCTAGGAAGAAACTGCCACCAATTGAGGCGCAGCGCGAGGCAGACATTCTCGTGCCATCGGCCATTAACTGTCTCGTCAATTGGCAAGTCACACTCCAAGGCGATTCTCTCAACCCAAGCATCGTGAACATGGGCGGGGAGACACCCCAGGGATGACACCTTGAGCTGCATTCAGGGTGCTAAAGGACCATGCTATTTTCCGTTGTCTGCGCGAGTTCCTGTGGTCTGTCCTTGCCCGTTCTTACAAAACGAGCAAGTGCCAACGTGAAGTGTGGCTCTATGGCCGTGAGCGCGCCAGTTCTCATAGACGTAGTAGCTCATTCGTCAGCCTCCTTGTCGGCTCTTGGGTCAGAGGTTGTTTGCTGCTACCATTCAAGCCAGAATGGACATCTACACACTAACCTCCAAGGCGCGACCAAGACTTCAAGACGGGCAGGAAACACGTCTCTATGAAGTCATGGAAGAGCTAGGCGGCGGTCCATTGACTTTAGACCAGATTGTAAGGCAATGCGAGTACCGGCGTTACGGGGCGCTTCTCAAGACGGAACCATCCATTCGCAATTCTGTTGCTTGGCATCTGCGGAAATGGCTCAAGCTCGGCATTGTCGAGCATTCATAAGCGATCATTCAATGAGCGCTTCGCGAGCGAGTACGACGTACTGCGTCCACCGGAGGAGTCTTTCACTAGGACACCTGTTCTGATGAGATCCTCAATATCGCGCAGCGCGGTATCCTGCGAACACTTCTCAAGCTTGGCCCATTTCGAAGAAGTCAGCTTGCCATCGAAGTCATTCAATAGCCTGTTGATCATACTGCGCTGCCGCTCGTTGAACTCTGTTCTGGCGAAGCGATCCCAGAAGCGCGCCTTGCTGAGCACGGCGGCCAGGATGGTCTCCGCATGGTCGAAGGCGCGCCCCAGACATGCCAGAAACCATTCGAGCCAGCGCGTAATATCGAGCTCACCTTTCTGAGTCGCTTCGAGGATCTCGTAATAGGCCTTCCGCTCTAGCCGAATCTGGGCCGACATACTGTAGAAGCGTTGTGGGCTTCGTTCTGAACGCGCCAGCACCATATCGGCGATGGCGCGCGCTATACGTCCGTTTCCATCCTCGAATGGATGAATGGTGACAAACCACAGATGCGCTATGCCTGCCTTGAGAACGGGGTCGGTTGAATTCTCTTTTTCAAACCAGTCCAGGAACTTCTTCATTTCCCCGCGTAGACGGGCGGCAAGTGGCGCCTCATAATGAACTCGCTCCTTGCCAATCGGTCCTGAAACCACTTGCATGGGGCCGTTTTTGTCGTTGCGCCATGCGCCGACGTTGATCCGCGACATCCCGCTTCGGCCGGTCGGGAACAACGCGGCGTGCCAGTCAGACAGGCGTTGCGCCTTCAAGGGCAGATCGTAGAGCTGGGTTGCATCCAGCATCATTTCGACAACGCCCTCGACGTCACGGTCCGCAGGCGTCAGGCCGCCGATGTCGATTCCAAGCCGACGCGCGATCGAGGAGCGCACCTGGTCCCTATCGAGCCTCTCTCCTTCGATCTCGCTCGATTTGAGGACATCCTCGGTCAGGGTGTTTAATACGGCTTCCTTGCGAAGCTGGAAGCCAAGCCCCTCCATGCGGCCAATCAGGCGTCCCTGCCGGTGTCGCACTTCAACCAGACGCTGGGAAATCCGCTCGGAATCCCAGCGAAATTCCGGCCAGTTCGATCGCTCATGAATGTAGTTACCGCGATTTATTCTCCGCACCATATGCAGAGAATATAGCGCGTATTCGCCGCAACTTCAAGATCTAATCTACGCATGTACTGCGGTGATATCGCCTCCAAATCGTCATTCGACCGGTCTGTAATTCTCAGCCTCATACTCGTGAGGGTCATTGATTCCCAGGCCTCAAAGGCGAAACTTGGAGCACCCTCAGTTGGTGACTGAGCGAAATTCCCGAGTTTTGTGCCCCCCAACTATCTCGCCGAAATGCGTTCGATCCTCTTGCGCAATGTGGGGGACAGATACGACATGGCGAGCTTCGCAAGTTCCTCACTCTTCTGCTTCTCGTGTTTAAGGCTCTCAACCTCTGAGGCGAGGCGGCTCATCTCAGTGTCAACTGCGGCCACAACATCTTGCTGGAGCGAATTGACCACAAGCGGCTTCTCCAATTCCTCATACTGCTCCAAGCCGGCAGCATCGATCGAACTATCGATCAGTGACTGGAAACGGTCAAGATTATCTCGATATATGGCCTCCGCCTGCTTTATCAATGGTTTGAAGAATTCGGAATATTTGACCTTATCGATGAAGTAATCAATTGATCTGACGTAGCTCGCTAGCATTACGTCGCTGACACTTACCGTTTGCTCGCCTCCCAAGAAATCGCTTATAAACTCCTGCAAGAGGTCAGGGCGCAGCACTACTGGTCTGTCCAACGGATGCGGGCCAAATCGTGCGACCCTGTTAAGCGAGGTCCCTCGGGACAAGATCGAACATTTCCACAAAGCCAGATCGACTCCGGGCTCCGCCGCATAATTCCATCCAAAACAGATTGCATAGGCATCTGCCTCGGCTTTAATCCTCGCCTCTGATTTCGGGGCATCATTGCCTACTTGTAAAGCCGAAATATAACCTTCGATGTCCGTTTGGACGACCCACAGCTCTTGATGAATCGATGCAAGGTCATTCAAGGTCACTTGTTCAATATTGAACCGCGTGCATGCGTCCCGGACATTATAGAAATTTGGGTCACCACCAAAGCAGGTTTCCATGTATTCATCGATGCTCTGGTCATTTTCAGCAGCAACTCGAATGAATCCGTCAATACATTCATTCCTGCGAAATTCTAAGCTGCCCAATGCCGCCGAAAGGACCTCCATAGACTGAGGACCATACCTTCTAACGTGATCAACACCCCATTGGAAGTGCGACGAAACCTCTTCGCAGAATTTTGGAATAGTCACCAGTTTCACGTCGGCCCCTGAAAGCGTGCGTATGCACTCTTCCATGTACTGTTGATTCACGGAGCCCTTGGCCAACAGTGGGATCAGGATATTTGCGTCGATGATAAGAGTTCTTGCCTTTAAGACCTCGCGGCGGAAAAGCTGCCCTTCGGGATCCACGCCGATTACCTGTGCTGCAAAAAATGCTTTGGCAAGGTAATTTAGGTATGGCTTTTGCTCCTCTCGGGGACGGGTCATTAAACTCATTAAATATGAGAAGAAGACATAACGCTGGCTCTCGTCCAAGCCCGCCGAGAAGGAGTTAATTATCCGAACAAGGTTCATACTAGAAGGAGCTTCAAATCTCCCGGAAAAACTCGCATCAACCAATTCGCCGCCGCGATCTGAAAAAATCTTGAGCACGCAGGAATGAACTTTTTCAACCAGCTTCGAAATCGCCCCGTCCGTTGCGCCCGCGAGTTTCTTCGCCAGATCAAGACCAACCTGCGTCTCGAACAACCGCCGCAGGTTATTAAACTGAAGGGAGTATTTATTCTCTAGGCCTCGACCAATGTCGGTCACGGCGTAACAAAAGCGCGCGTCGACACCGACCATTCGTTCGCCCCTCAACGAGGTCAATGCCTTCTCTACGGCCCCAGCTAGCTCCTTGGAAATAGGCCGACCTGTCGTCCTAGAAATCTCCGAGGTCAAGTCCTGAGAAGAGACCGGCTCGACAGTAGAAGCGAGCACTCCAAGAAGAATTGCCCTCAATGCGTCCACCGCCGCCCCAGCGCCCTCGGTTGAGCTCAACTTGTGCCACATGTAAAGGCTTTGGGCTGCCTTAAATGGAACTGTGTCATCCTGCGTAGGTGAGGCTGAAAAGAACGAGGCCAACGTCTCCAAAATGTTCTTGAGATCTGAATGATCATTGCGCACCGACCGGTAGGTAACGACGCGAAGGTTGTACCTCTCAAACCAAGTCTCAATGTCATTCGCATTCGCATTGGCAACAATGCCGAAGAGCGGCACTTTACGACGCAAAGTCTGCGCGGTAGCTTCAAGGAGGAAGCTGAAATCTGGGTCCTTCAAGGAATAGCCGATAAATACAATGCGGCTCGTCTGCAGATAGGCCTTTATGAATTCACGAAGCGTTAGGAACCTACCGTCGTGCATAATCTCTCGATATTGCTTGTCGGTCAGAATCAAAAACTCCGGATGGTCAAAATCGCCATGAATTTTGAGAATCGACCGAACGGTTTCGAAATCAATCGCCGCTAAGTCCTCCGGGGTATTCAGAAACTCCAATGCCGCGGTCCCCGCAGCCAGGAAATGTCTCCTCAAGATCGAGTCGAAATTGGTTGTTATGAAGCCTCGCGCTGGAAGGCCGACCAAAAGGCTATACAAATCTCCTGTGCGTCCCGTATCACTCAAAGCCAACTTGCAATATTCATAAACGGCATCTTTTCCCGCCGATTTGATTGCATTCCCAAAGACGGCGGCAAAATCCTCCCGCGCAAACGCTTCTTCAGCCGCTTCGATATCTAGCGAGCGGTCAAGTCGCAGTTTTTCCAAGAGCGAATCAGCTAGGCCCTTCCAAGCTGGAAGCCCAATTTCACACGACGGACCACTCCCGACCACAATCAGGGGACGAGATGCTGAAAAATATTCAATAAGCGCCTGAATGTCCTGCATTGCACAAGCTTAAACCCAAAATATGGCCGTTGGCGGATTGTCACCAAATTGTTAGTTCTGCCTGAGTTAAGCTATTTGGACACATGGAAGCGTCGAACAAAGCGCGTTGTAAACCGGGTTGACAGCGGACGGACTTCGAAGGGTTCCGGTGCCTCTCTACGGCGGGATCAATCAATTCTCTGAGAAACGTCAGGATCGTTGCCGAATTCCCCGATTGCGGCGGTGACTACCAACCCTTGGCTCACTCCGGGGGAGCTTCCGCGTCGAAATTACACCTCGGTGCTGATCGACTTTCGTCGCGACATCACTCGATTTTCTGAACCCATTCGCTTCTCCAGGTTGGCGCTTCGAACGGGTCCGCGAAATACTGAGTCTCGTGTACTACCTTCCCGTCGCGGAATTCCATGATGCTCACTGTGAATGCTGGGCGCCCTTGGTAGTCGCATCGTGTATTCCGTGATCCACAGATCACCCACTCCGAGAATTCGCTTGACGTGGAAGCCGGACGGCTTGCCGGGATGATGACTCCGCAGGGCCTGCAAATTGTTTCGCCCGAGAACGCGCTCGCCTGACTGAGGATAATCACAAATGGCGTCGTCTTCGTAAATGTCAAGTTCCGCGCCTAAATCGCCGGTCGCGGATGCGTGCCAATGCGCATTCAGAGCCTCAAGGATCTGTTCATCATGCATCTTCCGCTCCAGTCCTGTTCGGCTTTCATGTTGATTCAATTCGTGAAATCGACCCGTGGTGTTCACGGTTGCTGTTAGCGGATGTTGATGTGCGAACACGGATAATCGTTCCGCGCTAACCCGTTGCCGCGCACATCAAGGGGCTTGTAATGACAGTCCGTTATCACATGAACTCCAATTGTCATTGGACGCACGACAACAAACGGGAGCAATGTTGCGGCATATCGCAGCCCTGAAGGGCCGCTGGAGGTGCCGATGATAGCCCCGCTTCTACCTATCTTCCCTCGCAGAATCGCACGCGGGCAAGTTCTGCTCTGGATTCGTCCTGCCGTCACCCTCTTAACCTTTCTAGCCGTGTTTCCTGCGCTCGCACACGCGCAGAGCGGTTCGCCGTTCGATACCGGCTTCACCGCTATGCAGACTCTGTTTACCGGAACGGTTGCAAAAGTCGCCAGTCTGATTGCAATCGTGGTTGGCGGCTACCAGTTTGCGCACGGAGAACCAGGCGCAAAAAAGACGCTAGCTGGCGTAGCAGCCGGCACAGGGATCGCCGTTCTTGCCACAAATGTTCTGTCCTGGCTCTGGGGCATCTGAAGAATTCCCGATGTTTCCGTCGCCAATTCCCAAGAGAATCAGCATTTCAAGTGTGAGGGGCCAACATGCAGACACACACAACAACCCGTCGCAGAAACCGGGTCTTCAAAAGCCTGCACAAGCCCCTCACTTATCTTGGCGTGGAACGCACGCTCTTCTATTTTGTCTGCGTCGGAGCAGTTGGCGCTTTTAATCTCTTCAATAGCTTAATTGCCGGGCTTGCCGTCTTCATTGGCGGCTTTGCATTTGGCCACTGGGTCACCAATAGTGACCCGGCCTTCCTGCGCATCCTCGCAAAATCAGAACGGTACAACGCGCGCTACGACGCGGCCAAGCAAACCGTTCCACGCGTGGAGGTGCTCTGATGTTGCGCCTTGATAAAGTGATCAAGCCATGGAAGGATGCGGCCTCCCTGAATGACCACATCAATCTGTATGGCTTCTGGAACGAGACGGCATTCCTCACTAAATCCGGGGACCTGGGAATGGTGTTGCGAGTTCCCGGAGTGGATTACGAAAGCCTCGATCATGCCGAGCAGGAATACGCTGTCAAGCGGCTCGAATCAGCCCTCAAATCCTTCGGCCCCGGCTTCCATATCTATCAATATATGTTTAAACAGAACCGGCCAGAGATTCCATTCGCGCACTATGACGATCCAGTTGTTGAAACGGCAATCGATCAACGCCGGAAACTCTTCGGATCGAAGCGTGACGACCTCTACCAGATCGAAATCTTTTACTGCATCTTGCTCGAAGGTGCTCGGTCGAAAACTGGAGTGCGCGCCGCACTCGCCCGCTCGTTACGTGATCCTGCCGGCGCATTCGGTGAACTGAAGACCCAGTTCACTAGCAGCAGCATGAAGACGCTGCTTCGGGCCCAGATCGAAGGCGATCTCGGACGCCTTGAGCAGCGGGTCCAGGCATTCATTCGCCAGCTCAGCGACTTCATGCAGATCGAGGTTTTGAAGCAGCAGGGCCAGTTCAGCTTCTTTCGCCGGTTGCTCAACTACGATGACTGGCGCATCGCGGGCAAGCCGCAGTCCACACAGTTTCTCGATTACCAGGTTGTCAATTCAAACATCGAGGCCGAGCGCGATCATCTGTGCGTTGGCGACCACGTTGTTCGCATCTTGACGATGAAGGAAGCGATCTCTGAGACGCGGCCACTGGTACTCGACTCCCTGCTGAAGATCCCAGCCAACTTTTATGTTGTGACGGAATGGACGCCTCTTGAAACCAGCAAGGCACGCAAGGAAGTCAACAAACGCCGCCGCCACTTCAATATCTCGAAGACCGGCTTTGTCTCCCAGATGGGAAACGACCCGAGCAAAACCAATCAACGTGATGTGCTGGTTGATGAATCGAAGCAAGCCGATATCGAGAATCTTGGCGAGTGCCTGCGTGCGTTGGGCGATGGCCAACAGCTTGGCGACTTCTCATTAACCATCGTGCTGTATGGACCTTCTCGCCAAGGCCTTGAACCGCTCGTGGGCGCATTGACGGGGGTGTTCACAAATGCCGACGGCAACCTTTTCGCGGAGACCTACAACCAGCTCAACGCATACTTTGCGACTGTACCGGGCAACTATGCGCTCAACCTTCGCAAGTTGTATCTGTTGAACACCAACTACGCCGACCTGAGCTTCCTGTTTACGATTCTACCCGGCGACAAGGTCAACTCTCACCTTGGGGCCGAGTACCTTGCAGTGCTGGAAACCGACAACAGTACGCCCTACTATCTCAACCTTCATAACGGCGAGGTCGCCCACACCCTGATCCTTGGAATGACAGGAAGTGGCAAATCCTATTTTGCCAATTTCATCCTCCAGAATGCCCAGAAGTACGCGCCTCTGACTTTCATTTTCGACATTGGCGGGAGCTTCCAATCGCTCACAACCATCTTCGGCGGCTCGTATTTGAATGTTGGCCAGGAGGCGCGCGATTTCACGATCAATCCGTTTTCGCTGCCTTATGGCAAGGACACTTTGCAGTTCCTGTTCAGCTTCTTCCGCGTACTGATCGAAGGGAGCGAACAGCGTTACCGGCTCGACTTCAAAGAAGAACGCAAACTGTGGGATGCGATTGAGCGAGTTTATGCGCTAGAGCCGGAGCAGAGGACCGTCTCCAACCTCAGCAACATTATTGGGGAGTTGAAGGACCGCCTGCACAGGTGGACGCGCGGCGGCCAATATGGATTTCTCTTTGACAATCCCCAGGACACGCTTTCGTTCAGCCGCTTCCAAACATTCAACTTTGCAGGATGGGGCGACGCGCCGGAAGTCCTTGAACCTCTCCTGTTCTACGTCCTTCACCGGGCGAGCAACCAAATCATCGATCCCCGGAAGCTAAGTACCTTCAAAATGTTCCTGCTCGACGAAGCATGGCTCTTTATCAAGAACGAGACGATCCGGAGCTACATTGTCCAGGCTCAGAAAACCTGGAGGAAGCGCAACGCCGCGATGATCCTCGCGACTCAGTCCATCAAGGAACTGCAAGAATCCGGGATGTTGCAGATCGTTTCAGAGAGTTGCCCTACCAAGATATTCCTCGCAAACCCGGAAATGGACCGCGATCTCTATCGGGAGGCGTTTCACTTGAACGATACGGAACTAGACCTGATCGCTGGCCTAGTCCCGCCCGGACAGATGCTGATCCGCATGGCCCAGTCCTCGAAGAAAGTGCATCTGCATGTCGATTCCATTACTCATTGGACCGCGACCAACAGCGCCCCAGCCAACATCACCAAGCGCGAGTATTTTGAGCGCCACGGGATCGCCGAGGGTTTGCGGAAACTCGCCGAAGACTACCCATTCCGGCCGCGCACGCTCGCCGGCGCCGTCACTTCCAACCCATAAGGAGCCGCCGTATGAAACTCTCGCTTATTTTCGTCGCTGCAATTGCCGTGGCTCTGCCGTCGGTTGATGGCACTGCCCAGGACGCATCGGCCCGCACCGTTCGATATCACTCGCAGGACATCGTCGCGATCCACGCCAAGATGAAGTACACGACGCTGATCGAAGTGCCACCAACCGAGAAGATCATGGAGGCGGCCACCGGGGACAAGGATTTCTGGGTGGTCGATGTTGTCGGCAACTTCTGCTTCGTCCATCCTGCGAAGGCCGGGATCAGTTCCAATCTCAATCTGATCACGGACAAGGGCAATATCTATTCCTTCACGCTCCAGGATATTTCCGGGACCGCCGAAACGCCGGACTTGAAGGTTCTCATTGCGCCTGCCGACCGTTCGTCCATTGTCGCGTCCACAGGCCCCGCGCAGTATGTGCCTGCCGCGCAGTTGCAGCAATCGAAGCAGGACTTAGCAGCGCTTCAGTCTCACGTCACTCAAGCGGTCGACGAATACAAGAGCACCTACCCGCTTGCACTGAAGTTCGACTACACCTACAAGGTGAATGAAGCACCGTTCGACATTCAGTCCATCTACCACGACGACAAGTTCACCTATATCAAGACCAATGCGCAGGAGAAGTTCAGCGTCTATGAGATGAAGGACGGAAAGCCGGATCTGGTCAACTACGACCTTCGCGACGGCACCTACATCATTCCGAAAGTGATGGATTCGGGATACCTGGAACTCGGGAAGAAGCGTATGGACTTCACACGGAAGGGATAAAACCATGGCAGAGGCGGAACTCACCAACAAAGCTACCGTCCCAAGCGGCGTTCTGCAAAAGCACATGAAGACGGTTGTGTTCCTTGGGGCATGCGCGGTCGTGATTGTCGCGGGGCTCTTCAGCGCCAATAGCAAAAAGCCGCCCGCCCAGGCAGCCGCCAAAAGCCAGGGTCCGCAGCCGATGCTCCAGGACAATACCGAAAGCAATGTTGCCGACTTGAAAAATACTGTCGCTGCCGGTCAGCAGCGACAGGCTCAAGCGGGCGCTGGTTACCCAACCGATCCATCGATGGCTAACACCACGCCTGCGCAGCAAGCAGCGGCGGCGGGATATGGACCAACCGGTCAGGCCGCTACGTGTCTTCCGGGCCAGCCATGCCCGCAACAACAGATGGGGCAGCAGCAAGTCTCGCCGGAACAACAGGAAGCTCAACAATTGGCCGCGAAAGACCGCGAGTTGGCGTACAACTCCCGGTTCGCATCTAATCTTGTTTATGCGCACCCGGCCGACGGGCCACCGCAGAAGCTTCCGGCTGATTCCGAAGGTAAGTCGATTTCGGCTGATCCGCCGAGCCAGTACGCTGCGGTTGCCGGCGAGCCGGGAAGTAGTCTTGTTGCTCCGCGAACAGCAGGCGATCCGCCGGCCCCGGCCACCGGGCAAGCTTCGATCAAGCACGGACCGGAAGTAAATATCGACTCAGCCGCCGGACAGCCTTATGTCGTCTATGAGGGTCTGTCGATGGATGCCGTTCTCATGAACCGGCTCGACGGCGATGCGGTTGGTCCCGTGAAGGTGCTGGTATCGAATCCTGTCTACTCGCATGATCACCAGCATGTTCTGATTCCGGACGGGACAATCGTGTTAGGTGAAGCTCGCAAGATCGGGTCCAGTGGCCTTGGACAACAGCGGAGGCTCGCAGTCGTGTTTCATCGAATGATTATGCCGGACGGGTATAGTGTTGACCTCGACCAGTTCCACGGTCTCGACCAGATCGGCGAGGAAGGGCTGAAGGACAAGGTCAACAATCATTACCTTGAAATCTTCGGTACTTCCATCGCCTTGGGAGTCATTGCAGGCGCAGGTGAGATCGAGCAGGGCGGCGGAACAATTACGACGAGCGGTTCCCAGGCATTCACGACCGGGTCTGCTTCGAGCGTTTCGCAGTCTGCGACCTCGGTTCTTGATCGTTTCATGCAAATCCCGCCAACCATCACAATCCGGGACGGGCACCGAGTGAAGGTCTATTTCACCCAGGACATGCTGTTGCCGGCGTACGAGAACCACACCATACCCCAGACGTTTTAGGAGCATTTCATGCGCGGCACAAAAATACTCCTCCCAATGTTGGTCGCTCTTGCCATCACTTTGAATGGATGCCAGAGCCACGTATCGCGAGTGTCAGAACTGCAAAAGCATTACGACGAACTTGGAAATCAGTTTCAGAAGGATTGCTCTGCAGAGATGCTAAATCTGCCACAGAAACTGAGTCCTAAGTGCGCTGACGAAAAACAAAAGCTCGGTGATGCCTGGAATCAGCTACAGGCTGAACGCGCAAAAAATCAGTAACGGAGAAAACAAATGAGAATTGCCCTCACGACCGCGATCCTCGCGGCGACAGTTGGAGTGTTGCCCGCGTATGCTCAGTTTGGTTCCGGGATCGTTTACGACCCCACACAGTCGGCGCACGCAATTCAGCAGATCAGCCAGGGACAGCAGATATTCACAAACTCCGTCCGGCTGGCTGACAACGCTATCGCCACCTACAACCTCGCGCACCAGATGGCGATTGCCCCGCAAAACCTCTATCAGCCATTCCTCTCGCCTTCAACATATTGGATGGCGATCAATCGAGCGGCGAACACATACGGCAATTCGCAGCCATGGACGAATTCCATAAATTCCGGCATCGGGGTGAGCTTTGCATACCAACAGGCCTCGCTTCCAAGAACCACCCAGATCAACGGCTATGGGAATCTCAGCACGTTGGGGCAACAGCAAATCGCGGCCCAAGGAGCGACGGTAGATCTAACTGATTCGGTGACAACGAGCAACATGCAAACGCTCGGCACGATACGAGCCAATTCGCAACAACGCCAGACGGACATCAACGCACTGATTAGCGCCTCGCAGTCTTCAGATCCAGCGGAGCACACGGAAATGGCAGCCTTGCAGCGGATTAATAAGGCACTGATCCTCTTGATCCAGCAACAGCAGGAAGCCAATCAGATGAGCCAAGCTACTGCGCTACAACAGATCGTTGGACAGAAGGTGCAACAGGACAATCTCAAGTCGCTTTTCATCACAGCGAACGGTTACCAACAGAACTTCAATGCGGTCACACCCCAACAGACCAGTGCCGGGACCAACTGGGCATTCCACTACTAAGACGGAGAATCTGCGATGGATTTCCTCATCCTCATTAAGAACGGCTGTGACAACCTCACTGCAACAGTTGCGCCGTCCGTAGACGCGCTCGGCCTTCGTATGATCCTCTCACTTGCCACCATCATGCTCGTCTGGTTCGGCATCCAGGAGGCACTCGCATCGGCCCAAGGAGGTCCCGGCTTTAGCCTTGGAAAGTTCTTGAGCTTCTTTGTACTCATTACCTTCGCATATTCCTTTGTGAAGTTTTATGACGGTAGCATTCCCGGTATTGGGTATTCGCTCAAGGGTTTCGTTAGCGGCGGCACCAGCAGCCTGGTTGACTATATCGGCAGCGACTCGACCCAGGAGGTGCAAAATACTATTCACACAGCTCTGAGCAAAGTTGGGACTATGTCCCCTTCACTTACGGAACCGTACACGCTTTTATGTACTTACACAGTTCAGATCATCTTGTCGATTCTTACGGCACTCATCGGGGTCATCATTGCCTATGGGGCCATTGGTGCAACGATCATTGGCTTGCTTGGGCCGGTGTTTATCCCCTGGATGGTATTCGACAAGACAGAGTTTCTGTTTTGGGGTTGGCTCAAGGCTTTTGTTGGCTTTGAATTCTACAAAGTTGTCGCTGCTGCCACCTTGAGCGTAATGAGTCACCTGCTCATTACCTATTTAACAAGCGGAGCCAATAACGCCACCGATCCCCGAGCATTAATTACGCTGATGCCTGGTCTCCTGATTCTCTGTATTGTCGCGGGTTTCATCCTACTCAAGATTCCAACCATGACAGCATCCCTGTTCTCTGGCCATACAGGTGGCCATGGAAGCGGAATGGGCGGACTGATTACGGCAGCCCTGCTCAAGGGCTTGTGAGCGGACTGGAGGATTGAATGACCATGGCAACGAAACCATCGCCCGAAATCACGCGCGCCGCGGAGCGGTACCTCGAACAGTATGGCGAACCGCTGGTGATGAACACCTATCTGAAGATCACCATCCTTGTGCTTGCCGTGGTGTGCCTTGCGCTGGCGGCGCTTCTCTTTAAGAGCCAGAAGGCACTTGCCAACATGCACCCGCTGATCGTGCGTATCAACGATGTAGGTCGGGCGGAAGCAATTGACTACCGCAATTTCCAGTACCGGCCCCAGGAGGCGGAGAACAAGTATTACCTCACTCGCTGGTCTGAGCTTTACTTCAGCAGGAATCGCTTCACCATCGAGCGTGACCAAACAGACGCTCTCTACTTTCTAAACAGTGACGTGCAACGGGCAGTCATCGACCGTGAGCGCAAGGACAACATCATCCCCACATATCTCAAGGACAGCACGCTTCCCTACGTTGATGTCGAAGTGAAGGAAGTTGTCCTGGACGATCTCCGGCAGTCGCCCTATTCGGCGCGCATCGAGTTCGAAAAGGTGTTTACCAACCCGGCGGATCATACAGAGCTGAAGCGCGAGCGTTGGACCGCCAGCGTGACGTATGTCTTCCGCGAGACAGTAAAGAACAACGAGCTGGCCGTTGATCCTCTCGGATTGACCATCGTCCGATTCAGGGCCGACCAGGCGTTCGAGTAGACGACGAAGCCACTTCCCAACTGAGGGTAATTCATGTCCACACGAGGCTCCAATTCGCGGCCGATAGGCCCTTCGTTTCTTCGGAAGCGGCGCGGCCCGAGCCCAGTTGCACGGCGGTCGCCGGTGAGATTGCATCGGCCTTCTTGCTGCCAAGTATCGAGCGATCGAAATCGCCGCCATCGGCGCGGGGTCAGCATCCCGACAATGCCTCGTTCGAAGCGGGTCATGAAGCGTTCCTCTCCGGGTTCCATTCCTTACTTGTCCGGTCACACGCTTCGGGCCTACTCCGGCGCCCGGCGGCACGTCGCCGCTCTGCTTTCCGGACTCCTCTCCCAGAGCAAGTCTGGGCCCCTGCTCCAGAATGCGCGGCTCGGCACTTGGGAGCCGGGCTCCTCGCTCAGGCTTCGCCAATGGGTGACCCGGTCAATCCGGGAATTCAAACAACGGAGACTCACCATGTATCAGAACCGCGTAACTCTCATCGGATTCCTCGGCCAAGATGCCGTCACCCGCACCGCCAACAACGCCAGCTTCACCGTGCTCTCACTTGCGACAAAGAGCTCGTACAAGGACAAGAAGACCGGCAAGTACATCGACCACACCGAGTGGCACCACTGCATCGTCTGGGGCCGTTTGGCCGAGTACGCGAAGACCCTCACGAAGGGCGCGCACCTATCGGTAGAAGGCGAACTCAGGAGTCGCGAGCGCGTGGACAAGAAGACCAGCCAGAAGCAGCGCGTTTGGGAAGTGCGCGTGGCTTCGATCCTCAAGCTGGACCGGGCCGAGAAGGCCAGCCCGGAAGAACAGTCGGACGATGATTTGAACCCCGAGGAAGAGGCCGCTTGAGGCCCCATCCCAACAAACTCTCGGGAGCCTGGCGGATAGCCGGGCTTCCTATCTCAATGAGGTTTCCACAGTGAGCTTTGAATTGATCCTTCCATTCCTCCGTCCCATCGAAACGCTCTTGCTTGATGCAGAGGTCAGCGAGATCATGGGCAATCCCGACCAGTCCTGGTGGTACGAGCGCGAGGGACAACTCTTCCGCGAACCGGGCGTTGCCTTCGCCGCCGGCAGGCTGCGCACCGGCCTCGAAGTCATTGCCAACCAGCTTGGCAAACGGCTCGATGAAGACAATCCGCTGCTCATCGCGCAGCTGCCCGACGGCAGCCGCATCGCAGCGCTGATCCCACCCCTAGTAAAGCAGGCTCCATGCGTCGCTATCCGGAAGTTCACCAGCCGTCACTATACGGTCGATGACCTGGTCGCGCGCGGCACGCTCACGCGTGCCATTGCCACCTTCCTGGAGGACCAGATTCGCCTCGGTAAAACGCTGCTGATCAGCGGCGGCACGGGGACGGGTAAGACCACCCTTTTGCGGATACTGGCGAATGCCATCCCGGATCACCAGCGCATCCTCGTGATCGAAGACACGGCCGAGCTCGACATCCAGAAACCGAATATCGTCGGGACGGAGTGTCAGATCGGCACCTTCAAGGCCAGCGTCTCCTTTGAAGATCTGCTGAAGTTTGCCCTCAGAATGAGGCCTGACCGGATCATTCTGGGTGAGGTCCGTGGAGTCGAGGCACGCACCCTGCTCGACTCTTTCAACACGGGCCATGAAGGCTCGCTCGCGACAATCCACGCGAACTCCGCCGCGAAGGCCCTCACCCGGTTCGCGAATTTGGTTTTGCGCAGCCACTCGCAAGCGGCCTTCGCTGACGTCGAGGCGGAGATTGGCGAGGCCGTCGATTTCGTTGTCCACATCGAACGGGAGCCCGGTCGGCGAGTCGTTCGGGAGGTGCTCCGGCTGGACGGCTACGACCGCACGTCTCAGAGCTTCCGGACGGAACAAGTCTACCGATCTGAAGTGCCGCCGATCATCGAGGAGATGCCTCTATGAGACCCATGCCGAATTGCTCCCCACTCCCCGCTTCGGCGTCCTGCGTGGAGCCCGCTCTCGACCACGGCGCTGATGCCCTCAGACTCATCCGCGAGATAGCCCGTCAGCCTGGGTTGGATACCCGCGCTGCCCGGCACTTGGTCGATGCCACTTCGGCTCGCCACTGGCTTGCCTCGGGAGTGCCCGTCGCCGATGTCCTCACGATGCTTCAAGTGCGCCATCGGTTTGAGCTCTCGCCGCAAGCGGCGCGAGTCCATGCCATGGATGTTGTCTGCGCTGTCCGGCAGGCAGCCGCCGACAACGCCAAGTACGAACCAATCCGCCACCATAAGGAGCCTCGCCATGCCGTTGCTTGAGATTGTTCAAACCCACTATGTGAATGCCACCATCCGGCTCGACGAGTCGACCGCCGAGCAAATCAACCAGTACGCCGCTTTCCTCCATGCCTCGCCGCACGAAGTCGTGGACAAGGCGGTTGCATACGTGTTCTCGAAGGACCGCGACTTTCAGGAGTTCCTGCGAACTCCCGAAGCGTCTCGCGTCCCTCAGAAGCTCCGTGCGCGCCGTGTTGGGTCTGTTGCGGACGGAACCCCGCAGCAGAATGGTCATGCTTTGAATGCCGTGCCGGAGCTGGCTAAGCCTGCCAAAGGGGCGGAGGGCAGCAATGATTCGCGGGCTCGCAGCTAGTGTTTCAGGCGTGAAGTCCCCGTTCGGTGCTGCGCACCGGGTTTATTTCGTCGCGGTAGGGATACGGATTTCTCCGTACCCCCCGCACAGATCCGGACAGGCGGATTTCCCGCATCCGGCTCTTGCCTCAGGTGGTGACGCGCAGACGGCGCGAGGGATAAGGATGGCAGATAT